>CAZCBS010000120.1:0-4582 GCA_964496965.1 uncultured Bacteriovoracaceae bacterium | reverse complement strand
ACACACTCCCGCTCTTCCCAGTGAAACAAATCGCGCGCCCGCGAAAGTGCCGAGCGGGCTGCTTGAGGGAATGGGCGAGCATCCGGGGACGATCGGCGAAACGACTTATCCTCTTGAAGATCCTTTTATCGTTCTCGCGACTCAAAATCCCATCGAGCAAGAAGGAACTTACCCGCTTCCCGAAGCGCAGCTCGATCGCTTCTTGTTTAAAGTGAAAGTGGGTTATCCGACATTGGCTGAGGAGAAAAGCATTCTCAATCGTATGTCGGGCGTGACTCCACCTAAGGCCGCCAAGGTTTGTCATCCGAGCAGTATTTTGGATGCGCGAAAGATTTGCGCGCAGATCTACATGGACGAGAAGATCAAGGACTACATCTTGGGAATCATCTTCGCCTCGCGCTTCCCAGAGAAGGCGGGCCTTCCTGCCTTGAAGCAGCAGATTCAAGTCGGCGCCTCCCCGCGCGCGACGATCGCGCTCGCGAAAGCAAGCCGCGCGCATGCGTTTATCAATCATCGAGGATTCGTGACTCCTGAAGACGTGAAGACGATCGCCTACGATGTTCTCAGGCATCGCATCTTGGTTTCGTTCGAGGCGGAAGCGGACGGAGTCGATAGCGAGCAAATCGTCAAAAAGATCCTTGAACACGTCGAAGTACCTTAAAAAGATTCATCATGCTTTCTGACGAGATTCTTCGCAAAGTCCATCTGATCGAGATGTCCACCCGGAAGATGGTGGATGATGTCATGACTGGCCAGTACAAAAGCCAGTTCAAGGGGCAAGGAATGACTTTCTCCGAGCATCGGCTCTATGTCGATGGCGACGATGTTCGTCATATCGATTGGAAAGTCAGCGCTCGAACTCGTGATCCCATGCTCAAGAAGTATGAAGAAGAGCGCGAGCTCACTGTTTTTCTCATCGTCGATATCTCGGCGTCCAAAGGTTTTGGATCGACCAAACTCAAATCCGAAGCTGCCGCCGAGATCGCCGGCATGATGTCTTACGCAGCCATGCACTCTGGCGATAAAGTCGGTGTGCTTTTGTTCGGCGGCGAAGTCGAGCATATTGTTCCGCCTAAAAAAGGAAAACAGCACGGGCTTCGGATCATTCGAGACGTCCTGACTCACGAGCCCAGGACTCGCGGCACGGATCTGAAAGGCGCGCTCGAGTCCGCAAGCCGAATTATGAAGCATAGCGGGATCGTTTTCATCATCAGTGATTTCATCGCGGAAGATTACGAAACCACCTTGCGTCGCTTGGCCCGCCGACATGATGTCATCGCGATCTCGGTTGGCGATATTCGGGAGCAAGAGATTCCCGATATGGGAAGCCTTTTGCTGGTTGATCCTGAGACAGGCGAAGAGCGATTTGTCGATACTTCATCTTATCTTTTCAAAAAATGGCATAAAGAGTATCTCGCAAAACACGAAGAGAAAACTCAAAGCGCTCTCAAGGGCGGGCGAGTCGAGCTTCTGAAAGTAAAAACGCAGGATGACTACGCGGATGCCGTGGTTCGCTTTTTTCGAAAGCGCGCGAAGCGGAAGGCAAAAAAATGAAGCGGCATCTGAGCGTCTTCCTATTTTGCATGAGCCTGTTGGGTCCGTTGGCTTCGACGGGAGCCTTTGCCGATCCGACTCCTCGGCCAAGCGTGAGCGCAAAGCTCGATATGGGTTTCTTGCTCTTGCCGGCTTATGAGCTCGAGCCCGTTGCATCGTCTCCGTCTCCGAGCCAGACGCCGGCAGCTGAGCATCGAGTGGGCGATGAGATCGTGCTACAAGTACCGCAGCTTTCGATTCCGCAGGGTTCCTCGGGTCCCTTGAAAGTCGATCTTCCCCCAGGCACTCCGCCTTTGAACGATGAAGGTTTTGAGATTTTTTCGAAAACGGATGGACCTGAGCTCAAGCTGATCGTGGTCCCCATCAAAGCGGGAAATCTCACGCTCCCTTCGCTTGCGATTCAAGATTCGACCGGAAAGTCTTTTGCTCGCACCAACCCGTTCCGAGTTGAGGTGAAATCGGCGATTCGTCCGGACGACCCTAAACCGCAGGAGCCCGCCGAGCTTCGTCCTCCCGCCGAGCTTGCGTTTCCATGGTGGGCAGTGGGTTTGATGGTAGCGGGAGCGCTCTTAGTTTTAGGCGGTCTTCTTTACGCGCTTTATCGCTGGAATAAAAATCGGCGCGCGGTTCCGGTTAAAGTCGTTGAGCCTCCTAAGCCCGAAGATGAGGAGGCGCTTTCGGCCCTTGCACAGCTCGAAAAATCGGGTGCGCTCGAGCGTGGAGAGTTCAAGAAGCATTACTTCAGCGTTTCGGAAATTTTGAAAACCTACATCGGTCGGCGATACGGATTCGATGCTCCAGAATGCACGACACGTGAGTTGCTGGATAACCTTCGACAAGCGTGGGCACGCGAGTTCGCGGGAGATGAAAAGCGCTTAACGGCATTGGCCGAGCTCTTTGAGCAGCTTGACCGAGTCAAGTTCACGGATCATATTCCGGCTTCGGTCGAGAGCCAGGGTGTCGTGGGCATCGCTCGCGAGTTTGTGCGGGTGACTCGCCGCAAGTCGGTGGAGGGACCGAATGCGGTTCGCTGATTGGGGCTATCTTTTTCTTCTTCTATTGATCCCGCTTCTTCATGTGTGGTGGATGAAGAGAAATCGTCCCGCGCGGGTCACTTATTCTTTGCCGATCCCGGCGCTTGCGAGTAGCGCGAATCCGTTGCGCATTTTATTGGGATTGAAATACGTGGGTCTTGCGCTTTTGATTATCGCTTTGGCTCGCCCGCAATCGAGTTACAAGCAATCCCAGCGCGCGGTCAACGGCATCGATATCATGATGACGCTGGATTTCTCGGCCAGCATGAATATCGAGGACCTGGGAGATCGTTCGCGAATGGATCTTGCCAAAGAAATGATGGAGAATTTCATCAAAGGACGGCAGAACGACCGGATCGGGTTTGTCGCCTTCAGCGGAGACGCGATGACGCTTTCGCCTCCGACCTTGGATTACGGACTTCTTTTGCAGCAGGTAAAGAACTTTGAGATCGGAGTGCTTCGGGACGGAACCGCGATTGGCGATGGACTCGCGCTTGCGGTGAGCCATCTGCGCAACTCCAAGGCCAAGAGCCGTGTGATTGTTTTGCTCACGGATGGCGACAACAATGTCGGCCAGATCGATCCGGCGACGGCGGGTGAGCTCGCCAAGGGATACGGCATTCGTGTTTATACGATCGCGATCGGCAGAGAAGGTCGTGTCAAAATGCCGATCAAAAGTCGTACGCCGCTTGGGAACGTGATCACGACCTATCAATGGTTTGATAACGCTTTGAATCCGGAGCTTCTTCAGCAAATCGCGAAGAACACGGGGGGCCGATTTTATCGCGTGACGGACGAGAGCGCTCTCGAAAATGTCTTTCACGAAATCGATTCGCTCGAAAGAACAGAGATCAAGACTCTCGAAAACGTCAAATACAACGATCTTTTTGAAAAGCCGCTTAAGCTTGGCCTGTTGATATTGGCGATCGGCCTGCTTCTGGAGCGGGGATGGTGGAGGATTCTGCCATGAAGTTTCTCTATCCAGGCAGTCTTTGGTGGCTTGTGTTGATTCCGATCGCCTATACCGCTTTGGTTTGGGACGAAAAGCGTCGTCTCAAACGTTTCGAAGTCTTCGCGCAAAGAAGTCTCTGGCCCGTCGTTGCTCCCGAAATCAGTGCTCATGCAAGAATGCGGAAAATGATCCTTTGGCTTGCGGCCGCGGCGTTTGCCATCTTGGCGATGGCTCGTCCTCAGTGGGGGACGCAAGAAGAAGTGACAAAGATGTCCGGGCTGGATGTCATGGTCGTGCTCGATGTTTCGAACAGCATGGAAACCGAAGACGTGATTCCGAGCCGCCTCAAGAAGTCCAAGCACTTCCTGCGATCTCTCGTCGAGCGCTTGCAAGGCGATCGATTTGGCCTTGTGGTTTTCGCGGGCGGAGCCAGTGTTGCATCTCCGCTGACAACGGATTCGGAATATTTTCTCGAGCAGCTTGAAATTCAAAATCCGAAAACGATTCCGACTCAAGGAACGGATATCGGGTTGGGTCTTGAGACCGGAGCGAGAGCGATGGAGCGTGGCGCGGCTCAAAGCGGCCAAGGACGCGAAGAGGTTCCGTCTCGCGCGATCGTTCTGATTTCCGACGGTGAAGATTTTGAAAAGTCAGCAAGAGAGGCCGCAGCCGCGCTGAAAGCCCAAGGGATCCGTCTCTATGTTTTCGGCGTTGGAACCGAAAAAGGCGGTCCCGTTCCGGTTCGAGACGAGTCTGGGGCATTAGTGAACTACAAACGGGATCGCGCAGGAAAACCTGTCGTCAGCACATTTCATCCGGATGATCTGGTTCAAATCGCGGCAACAGCTGGCGGAAGATATTGGAACGTCACGGCGGACGAGTCCGAGATCGCGGATTTGCTCAAGGATCTGGGCGCTTTGACTCGGGGCGAGTTTTCTGAACACCGGTACCTGGATTTTCAGGAACGATTTCAATATCAGCTTGGAATCGCAATCCTTCTCCTTTTTCGCGAGCTTCACCTATAGGGACGATTGGACGACGC
>CAZCBS010000119.1:0-11224 GCA_964496965.1 uncultured Bacteriovoracaceae bacterium | reverse complement strand
GGTTTGAGCCATTTGGATTTGCAGGTGGATTGTATGACGTGGACACGAAGCTTGTCCACTTTGGAGCGCGGGATTATGATGCATCTGTGGGTCGGTGGATTCAGAAGGATCCGGCCGGATTTGATGGTGGAGATACGAATCTCTACGGTTACGGTTTGACCGATCCGATAAATAATATTGATCCTAGCGGTTTGAGTAGCGTTGTTTTTAATCGGGCTACCGGTACGATTGATATCTACAGTGGTAGTGGACAGCTTCTTGCGACGTTTCCTGCTTCGAACAGCCCAGATTCTAGGGCACCAGCTGGTCATGTACCAACTGGCACTTTTAGTTTTTCTCACGTTACATCACATCCCGAGTCTAATGCGTCTGGACGATATGGCTCTCATGGAAACTTCGTGTTCAATTTTCCAAATGGAACTGGTATCGGAGTTCATTCTGGTAGAGAGGGTGTTTGCGATAGTGCCGGCCGTTGTGGATATCGGCATGCAACTAATGGTTGTATAAGGACTACTGATTCGGCAACGAACTTACTTCAAAAACTTAATAATACTGACCCCATTACTTCGATTACGGTGCAATAATGAATAAGACGATATCAATTTTGACTATGGCTCTTCTTTTTTCAATCAATGCTCACGCTATAGAGCATTGTGATCAAAAAATGGAGGAAGTCGCATCGCTTGCGGCTTCAAAGATCAACTCGCTGACGGACTTGGAAGCTTTCTATAGAAAATATAAAATCTGTGTTTCAGACGCAGACGTTTCTGAGGAGTACGATGAAGCTATCAGCCAACTTTTGGTTAAACATTGGTCAAACATCGTTCGTTCTAAAAAATTGAAAAGGCCAGAAGTCGTTGAAGCCATTAGGAACGGCGTGAGCGAAACTTGGGAATACAATACTTCAAAGAAACTGTTTAAACTGGCAAAAGAACAGTGCTCAGATCTTGCCAAACCAATTTGCGCTGAAATTCTAGATTTAGAAAATCGGATCTCAAGACATTAAATTTATTTTATGACTTCCGCGGAGGTCGTTCGCAAATCCAATCCCTTATTTCAGCCCTTTGGGTTTGCGGGTGGGTTGTATGACGTGGACACGAAGCTTGTTCACTTTGGTGCGCGGGATTATGATGCTTCTGTGGGGCGGTGGATTCAGAAGGATCCGATTTTGTTTGCAGGTGGGGATGCGAATCTTTACGGATATGTGGGTAGTGTCGGAAAACCTTCCGTGACAACCGATACGAATCTTTATTCTTATACGGAAAATGATCCTCTAAACTTTACAGATCCAAAGGGATTGTATCCTCTTCCGGGTATGGGAGGAGGCTCTTGTCAGGCGTTAGCCACGCGTGTTCTTTCAAGCTGCTTAACCGGTGTTGCTACCGCCAACATTATTGCAGGCGCACCTGCAAGTACTTGTTTGGCTGGATGTGCAGCAGCTGGACCAGGAGCTGGGGCATGTGCAACGACGGTAGGAGCAATCTTCGCTGGTCCTGCAGCAGCAGCAACGGTAGGATGCGCTTCAAACGCAGCAGAAGCGTTTCAAAATTGTATGGCAGGCAAATATTAGGCTAATTTGTGGAGAACACTATGCAGGGGTTTGGTGCAATTGTGGATTGGTCTATGGCTCATCAAGTTTATTTTTATTTGATCCTAATATTCGTTGTTGTGGGCTTAGCGACTGGCGGTCTTATCAATCCAGCTCGATGGTTTAACAAAAGAGCTGCTGTTAAAAAGAAGGAAGAAAGCGGGAAAGGTCAAAGTTAAGCCAACAAATTGCGATGGAATAGAAATCGATAATCGTACAGAGTGATGCGATGACGACGAATCCGGACAGGCAATCAAGCTTTCTCGATGCCGATTATCTTTGCGACCAACTCATCCCAAAGGACAGTTTCTACCGAAAGTTCCGAGACCACGTCTGGCCGCTAATCAAAGATAAGCACTTCGAGGAGATGTATTGTAACGACAACGGCAGGCCACCCATCTCTCCTCGGCTTCTGGCCATGGCATGCATCCTTCAGTTCCACCGAAATCTCTCGGATCGAGAGATGGAGCGTGCCTGCATGTACGACATCGAGATCAAGTTCGCTCTTGGGCTGCGGCTTGACGAGCGCCCGTTCGATCACTCATCGCTTGGAGATTTTCGAGAAAGGCTTCTCCAGAATGAGAGGGAGCATGCCGTTTTTGATCGCATTTTAAAACATCTGGTCAGAGAAGGCCTGATCAAGGAGCACGAAACGCAGCGTATCGACTCAACTCACGTCATCGCCGATATTGCCATCCCAACGGTCGTGAGTCTTGTTAAGAAAGGTATTTATGAAATACTCAAGCATCTGGCTAAAACGGCTCCCAGAACCGAGCGTGCCATTCGAAAAAAGATCCACTCTGATGAATATACAAAGGAGGAAGTGAATCACGTCGATGACGGAAGACTTGATATCGAAAAAAGACAGGCCAAGCTGGTCTGGATCGTTGAGGATGCGAAAATCGTTCTCAGAGATGCTTCGCCCCTCGAGCCAAAAGATGCGAAGCTTAAGGAGCATGCCGATATTCTCCGACGGATCATCCGTGAAAACACGACGGAAGATAAAGACGGAACTTCCAAAGAGCGACCGTATGGAAAGAAGATGCCGGACATGCTCGTGTCACCAATCGATCCTGATGCACGCTTTGGAGCAAAGTCGATCAGCAAGCGCTTCATGGGGTACAAAGCGACGTTGACCGAGACAGTGAAAAGTCGCTTCATCACCAATATCTCGCCTATGCCAGGAAATCATCGAGATGGAACGGCCGCAATCGATGCCGTCGTGGAGCAGGAGAAGCGAATTGGCGTCGTGCCCAAAAGGCTTATTGGAGATTCCGCCTACGGCGAAGGAAAAAACAGATGTGAGCTTCGAAAACACGGCACAAAAGTAATCGCGCCTATTTACACTAAAAACGAGGCTACAAAGGCGGTCTATCCGAAGCGCATGTTCAAATACAACGCGAAGAAGGGAAAGCTGACTTGTCCAGCTGGGGTTACGACGAAGGCAAGCTGGTACGACTATCAAAAAGACATCAAAGTTTTTCACTTTCCGATGCCAGTTTGCGGAGCCTGTCCAAGAAAACCCGAATGCACGCAAGCCAAGGAAAACAGAAGAACCGTAGGAATCGGGCCGTACCATAAAGATTTGATGCGCGCCGAGGACTTCAATCGGACCGAGAAGTTTAAGAAGTTCATGAAGCTGAGACAGCCGATCGAAGGAAAAATCTTGGAACTCAAACGCTACCACGGTTTAACGCGTGCCAGGTACCGAGGTCTCAAGAAGGTCGGGCTTCAATGCTTCTTTTCGGCTGCAGCAGTGAACATTAAGCGCTGGATGAATCTCATCTCGGAGCAAATGAAACCAAAAACAGTGATGGCTTAGGTGGATTCAGGAGTTAACCGGCTGACGAAAGGAGGAAAATCGAGTCAAAGGGCGCAGCGCTGAGCGTAGAATTCAAAAATTGGGACGAGTCTGGGCCAAAAACTGGTGCTCGGGTGATCTATTTTCAAAAAACCAGGGTTTTCCGACGGCATCATGTGCTTAATGATCCGATAAATTGGATTGACCCTCAGGGCACCATATTTCAGTGGATTGGAGATGTTTTATTCCCGATTATTTTTCCGGAGCAAACAAATCCACTTCTTCCTCCTAAACAAACGCAAAGTCCTTTTTCAAGATATCCTGATGATCAAACTCCTCCAGCTCCTCCTGTTTTCCCAAGGCCAGGAGACAATCTCCCATTGCCGAGGAAGAGAGAAAGGTCTCCTTTTTTGCCACCATCGCAAAGACATCGTGACCCTGTTTGTGTTCGCGAAGAATTACAAAATATAAAAGGTCGTGCATAATTAAAAAATGCTTAGAAAAAATAGCAAGACTAACATCGCACGCGTGAAGGAGCATGTGTCTCGTTGGCGCCATGAGTTATTTTTTATCGTCTTGGTGGTACTATTTATTATGGTTATAGTATTTAAATTTTGGCGTGAGCATACAAATCCTCAAGTTCAGCCTTACGTTGATCCGTCTGTGTTTGCAAAATAGTGCATCACTCAAACAAGTGATTCAGGATCTCGCTGATATCGAAAGCATGCGTGAACACGAAGCTCGTTCACTTTGGTGCACGGGATTCAGAAAGATCCGATCGACTCAGAATGAGTCAGGCAGCGCAAATGCCTAGTTCGCGATCACCGAAAAGGTCAGAGTATCGCTATACGTTCCTGCCAGTGCGGTTGGGCGCGCGGATACATTGACCAGCACGGCGCTAGTTGCTGTGGTCAGGGCGCTCAATGTGCTGACGGTTTTTACGACGCTTGGCGATGCGGCGAGAGGGGGAGTGACGTAGGTGCCGCCGGAGTATGAGATTTGATAGGTCGTATACTTCGACGGTTGTCCCGAGAGTCGAAGCTGACCGCCGTTGGCAGAATACATTTGGACCTTGTAGCCATTGACGTTGTTAGAGACTTCGCTCACGGAGGCGACCTTTTTGTCGGACTCTCCGGCCAAGATATTCAAAGAAGTATTGTTTGATCCATTTGGCGTAACGGTAATGTCATTGACAGCAGCCACCTTTCCGGAAAGAACGAGAGCGCTGGTGGATGCGGCATGCGATGCGGCGATATTCAGTGCGCCAAATATGCTTAGGGTAATTAAACTTGAGACCGCTGAGTTGGCTTTTGGCTTTTTCATGGAACTACTCTCACTTGTGTCTTTGCGGCAATGCCTTTTCTAGATCAGATTATTCTCTATAATTTAAGTGTAAATTATAGAGAATAATCTGTCCAAGGATTAGACGAGAAGACTAGCGAAAGACTGCCAGAACCCGCTCCCGCTTCTTCTCAACCTCATAATGGCTCAATCGCGCCTTAAGAAGATCGCTCAACTTGATAACTCCGATCAGCGTTTTTGGATCTTCGATTGAAACGACTGGCAACTGATCCGTTCCGAGAATAGCCATGAGCTCGGCGGCTTCACGACAAGATTGATGAGAGTAGATCGTCATCGATTTCTGAAATGTAACATCTGAACGGGATACGTTCGTGGACGTGAGCATCGCTTCGGCGACGCTCACGGGTTCTAAAGGATCGACGCCGTACTCTTGGTAAATGTCATAGCCACGGCGCGCGATTTTCTCGGTCAGGATTGAGCGTTTCATGAAAACGACGGTGACGGCATACGATGCAATGGTTGCTGCAAGAGTCGGAACCAGCGAATCGATATTATGAGTGATCTCAAGAGCGAAAATCACTGCGGCCAATGGCGCACGCATCATCCCGCCCATGACAGCGGCCATGCTCATAAGCGGATAGAGAGCTTTGAGCTCCGCGGGGAGAAAAAGTGATTCGACCACTCCAAGCCCGCTGCCCATCATGAGAAGCGGCGCCAAAACGCCGCCTGAGGTGCCTGATGCGAGCGAAATAATCCAAATCAGACTTTTGACTAGAAGAAGCGCGAGAGCTGCTTGAAGAACGACATCTCCCTTCAGAAGCTCTTCGATCACATCGTATCCGACTCCGAGCGCGCGCGGCTGAAAATAGCCTCCGATGCCCACAACGAGTCCGCCGATCACGCACCACCACATCCAATGAAAGGGAAGGTGATGGAATGCGTCTTCAATTTTATAAAATAGCTTGCTTGTTGCGGTTGAAAAAATCCCCGCAATGATCCCGACTGCGCAACACGCCAGCAAGCCGATTCCTGTGAAAGAGGCGTGAGCTTGAAGAGGGAAAATGGGACCTGCGCCGCCGAGCAAGCTCGGGCGCAACGCCGCAGCGGTGATGCTTGCCATCGCAACAGGAACAAGGCTTCGTGGGCGCCATTCGAATAAGAGAAGCTCGACCGCGAGCAAAACTGCAGCGATAGGCGAGGCGAAAATCGCTGACATTCCGGCCGCGGCGCCTGCCGCGAGGAGTGTCTTTCTTTCCGAAGAGGTCAAATGAAACATCTGAGCCAGGAGGGAACCGACCGCTCCGCCAGTCATGATGATCGGTCCCTCGGCTCCGTACGGGCCACCCGAGCCAATTGAGATTGCGGATGAGAGCGGCTTCAATACGGCGACCTTGGGATGCATGATGCTCTTGCCGAACAAAATCGCTTCCAATGCTTCCGGGATCCCGTGGCCGCGGATTTTCTCTGACCCAAAACGCGCCATCATTCCGATGATGAGCCCGCCAAGAGCCGGGATTAAGATGACCCATGCGCCTAAATGATTTGTCGCTGGACTTACCGCGGCTAAAGAAAACTTTCCGAAGAAAAATAAATTCGTAAAGAAAGCGATGGCATTGAGTAGAATAAGTGCGACGACCGAAGCAAGCGCTCCGATTCCGATCGCGATCACTCCAAGATAGAATACTCGCTTGTCAGCCGAAAAATCGCCTCGCTTCATAATCATTTTTTTCACTCCTCGTCCTCAAAGAATAGGGACGGCTGCTCTTCGTTGATGCCTGATTTTTCCAATAATGCTTGAAGGCCTTTGACTAAGCCACGCCGCTCGACGGCTGAAAGACGAGAAATGCCAGTCACGAGTCGCTCTTGAATCAGCGGCGATCGTCCACGCAAAATCTCGGCGCCTTTGGACGTGAGTCTGACTTCCGCCGCTCGGGCGTCTTCTTTCGACTTAAGGCGCTCGACCAGTTTTTGCTTCGCAAGCTTCGCGACGACGACCGAGACGGAGCTTTGATGAGTAAGCGTTTTTTCCGCTAAATCATTGATCCGAAGGGGTCGGTCGCTTTCAGCGATCTTTTGGAGCACGAAAAGCTGCGCGGCGCTCAGTCCGATTTTCTTTTCCGAACTTTTCGATGCTTGTCGGATGCTTTTCACGATTTTTCTGATCGCATCTAAGACATCTTGAGTTTCGAATTGAAGAGCGTTGCGGCGTGCAGCTGTCATTTTGGCGTTCACATTTTGGCTTTCAAAGGTTTCAAATGTATGGGATACCATATATTATGTCAGAAGAACAAATCCTAGTTAAATCGGTTCAAATCGCAGGAGAGCGCGGAGAGCCTCCGACATCCGGCCAAGTCCAGGTTTTGTTCTGGAGCAAGAAAGAGCGCACGCTTCGAGCTCTGAAATTCGGAGGAATGTGCTGGGGAGCGGCAGTGATCTCCGTTATATTCCCGCTTGTGCATTTTGTTCTGGTTCCCGGATTTCTGCTCGCGGGTCCGATCGTGGTTTATCTGGTCATGCGACAGGAGAGCGTGATTGTCGGTGGCGAGGGGACTTGTCCTCGGTGCAAGGCGGCTCTTCCGATTGCACGAACATCCTATCGTTTTCCGTTTTCAGATCTTTGCACTCAGTGTCAGAGCTCGGTTAAGGTCGAGTTAAGTTCCTGAGTTTCGTTTTTCGGACTACTTGAGCTCGGCTTTGATCTCAGATTGGAGCGCGGCCAGGGTTCTTACAGGTTTTTCCGGCGGCAACATGAGATTCGGATCGCTTGGCAGATTCATGTAGACGGCAAATCCTTGAGGAGTGGCTTTTACCTGGCTCAGCTTCGAGTTTTCGGGCAAGTCGACATCGATCGTCAGTGCGTCTTTCATCTTACGATGGGCAAACGCGGTGTTGGCCATTTTTTCGGCCACCCAGGCGACCACTCCGGAAAGGACTTTCGTTGGATCCCAGTTTGCGGCTTTAAAGTCGGGATTGTTGACGTTGATTTGTGACTGAATGGGAGTGAATCGAATCGTCTTTCCGTCATTCTCCACTGTGAGCGTTCCCGGAAGCAAGACATCCGTTTTCAGTTTTCTTCCGATCATCGCTAAGCCGCCGTTTTGAGGAACAAGCTCGATCTGTTTGACTCCAAAGGCAAATGAATTGCTTGCCGGATTCCAGAAGATCTCTGGCGCGCTTGAAAAACGAACATCGATTTTAACGTCGTCCGGGCGCGCGTCTTTGCAGTCTCGTCGCGCTCCTTGGATCACGCAGGTGTCGAGGCTATGGCTTTCTTGCATGACGGCGAGAAGTTGATTGATCGAGCCGTATCCGGTCTTGAAGGCGATATCGTGATCACCGTTTTCAAAGCCCCAGTCGGCGCCAGAGGTCGCCAAAATCCCTAAATTGCGGCATCGATAACATGCGCTGATCTTCGATTCGATCGCAGATTGCAGATCGTTGGCTTGGAGCGCCGTCAGCACCAGCGCGAGTTTTTCCTCATCGCCATTGGGATTGATCTCAAAGCTCAAGCTAGTTCTGAATCGTTCCAAGTCTTTTACCGCAAGCTTGATGTTCTCTTGTTCACGGCGAAGCAAGGATTTCATGTGCGGATCATTCGCTTTGGCTTCTAAGCGAGAAAGCTCGTCGAGGTTCGAAATCCATTTTTCGGAAAGCGCCTGGACGAAGTCGTGAGTCTTTTCGGTTTTGGAGCTTTTGAAGCTTTTGATATATTCCGCGACATTAGAGCTCGGGATGTTCTCAGGCAGAGTTTTGGCGAGATCCGGGCCCGACGGAGCGGACCTGATTTTGTTCAGGTAGTCGTCGGCGAGTATGATTTGTTGCTTCGTAGCGGCTTTAATCACGCCTTTGTTGACGACGTTTTTGATGTTTGGAGTCGATGCGTTGATGTATTTTTCTTTCCCCAGTCCATTCGCCTGGGCGAGCTCAACGATTTCCTGATCAATGAAAGACTTGAGCACGGAGTCTTTGACAAGGTCGAGAATCGTGTTCGTCACGAATTGGTTCTTTGCGACTAAATCTCCAGCGATTTCAGACACCACTTTCTGGATACCTTGGTTTCTTTTGCAAAGGTTTTGGCCATCAGTGACGCTTTTGGCTTGATAGTTCAGCGATTCGACGGGGACATTGATTTGAGCATCGTCCCAATCGATTTCGATTGGGTGAGCGATGTCATTGGTAAAGCGGAACTTGAATCGGACTTTAGCTGGCTTATCTTTCGAAGTTTTAGAGTTCAAATTGAGCGCCACGTTTTTTAAGCCAACTTGATCGCAGCTTTCGTTGACTGATCTTGCGGTGATATCGAAGCCCATGTTGAGTTGATCGATGGTCGTGTCGACCTCGCACACGTTATGTTGGCATTTGACGCTCGGTTTTTTGTTCAGCGCGAGATGCTTGATCTTGAATTTGTTCATTTTCAATTGCACTGGTTCCAGGCGGTCAAGCTTCGCGTTTGGAAGGCTGCCGTTCCAAAGAGCTTCAGGGAGCAAGCCAAAGCAATTGTTGCTGATTTTATCGGGACTCAAATGATCGATGTCGGGGCGTTTGCAAATTTTAGGATCGGCGCCAACCTCGGGAATATCGGCAGGAACGTTCTCTAAGAGCTTGTCCATCGAGCGTCGAATGGTTTCGATCGCGACGCGTGAGATCTTTTCCTGACCCGTGCGAGTGAGCTGAATGACCATACTCATTCGATTGGGGTCGCGCGCGCAGTCATCTTCGGCTAAAGCGGTCGTCGTCGTTAAAGCTCCCCAGCAAAGTCCTGCAGCTAGCAGGGCAGGTACTATTGGGAGCGGTGCTCTTTTTTTGTAAAACGACATAAACCACTTCACCTGGGGTTGTCCCTGGTTCCTCGGGTGACACATAGAGCAATAGGCGTGCCTGTGTCAGGTTTACATGGGTGTTATTTAAATATACTGATTTCAATGACTTGCAGAACATTGGCTCTGCAAGAGAATGGTAAGAGTAAGTTCGAGGTGTCTATCTTTTAGAGAGTAGTCAATGAATTTGCTATGAGAGCAATTGGGAATGTGGCTGAGATAGGTCCTTATCATTTTTGCATAGTATGTTAAAATGATAAGGGCCTGTCTATTTTTGCATACTATGCTAAAATGATAAGGGCATGCCACACGAGCGCAAACGACATCTAGAGTCGGTTCTCAAGCATCTTGCTAGGATCTCTCCGTTGGTAGGTCTGTTAGGTCACCGTCAGGTCGGTAAGACGACTTTGTTGGAGGCCATCAGCGGGCATTATCTCAGCCTGGATGACGAAGAGCTGCGCATGGCCGCAAGCGAGAGTCCGAAACGGTTTATTGGAGAGTTGCAGCTCACAGGGACAGCGATCGACGAGTGTCAGCTCTCCGAAGGGATTTTTCCGGCTCTGAAAGAGCGCGTTCGCAAGGATAAGCGTCCTGGCCAGTTTTATCTTTCCGGATCGATCCGGTTCACAAGCAAAAAGTTGATTCAAGAGTCGCTGACCGGACGGATCATGACGGCTGATCTTTTGCCTATGACTCTCTCTGAATTGGATAGAGGCGAGTTGCCGGATATGGCGATTCGGCTATTGGAGGCAAAGCGAGTACAGGACGTGGTCATTCCTATTTTGACGGCTGCAATTCATGCTCATCGGAAAAAATTGATGGATCAGTATGCGACCCATGGCGGTCTGCCGGGCGCGTGCTTTATTCGCAATGATCGAATCAGGGCGCAGAAAATCGTCGCGCAGCTGGAGACCATTTTGGATCGGGATCTCAGGCAGGTTCACGAAACCACGTTGACGTTGCCTGAACTTCTGCGTTTTGTCCGCCAGCTTGCGTTGCACGATGGCACGTCGATTCAATATCAGGATTTACGGCGCGCGACGGGGATTTCACCTCTAACGCAAAAAAAACTGCTCTATGCGCTTGAAGCGACTTTCATTCTTCGACATCTGCCTTTGGAGGGGGATTTTCGAGGAAGCGCGATTTTTTTCGAGGATCATGCGGAAATGATGACGCTGGCTCAAGCTCAAATCGATGAAGGTCGTAGATGGGCAGGATTGGTGTATCGAAATCTTCGCGAACAATTTTTTTATCGCTTGGGCTCAAACGCTGAGTTTTTCCAGTTTCGAACAAGAGGGGGCGTGCTTGTGCCTTTTGCGGTGAGAACGGCTGAGTCTACTCTCGGATGGATTCCTGTTCGAGGCGCGCCATCACGAACCGCGATCGCGGCTGCTCAAAGCTTTTTAAGGCATTATTCGAACAGCAAAGCGGTTTTAGTGACCGACGCCAACGAGCTTCGTGTGCTGGACGATCGTACGCTTTTGATTCCTGCTTCGAGCCTTTTATTTGCTTAAAAATTAAGCCCGAACCTGCTTTTGCTTCTCGCCGAGATAGTACTCGAAATTGCCTTCGTAAACGCGCATCTCGCCGTGGTCGACTTCGAATACGCGATTCGCCACGGATTTCAGAAAGTGACGATCGTGGCTGACGAGAACGACGGTCCCGTCGAAGTTTCGAAGCGCATCCAAAAGGATCTCGCGCGACTTGATGTCCGCC
>CAZCBS010000118.1:0-11234 GCA_964496965.1 uncultured Bacteriovoracaceae bacterium | reverse complement strand
GCTTCTTTCGAGAGTCCTCAGTCGTGCAGAGCAAGAGAATCCCATTCTTTTGATCCAAATCGGCCATGAACACACGACTCTTTACGTTCATTGGAACGGAATGCCTGTCTTAGCCCGTGAAATCGATTGGGGCGGAAAAGATCTCACGCAAGCGATTGCCAAAAAATATAATCTCCCGCTCGACCAAGCGGAGCAAGCTAAGCTTGATCACGGCTTTGTCGTTCCTGTCGGACAAAAAGTCGATGTCACGCAGGAGCAGCTTGAGTTCTCGGAAACTCTTCTTGCCACGCTTCAGACTCTGCTGGTTGAAATCCGCCAAATCGAGCTGACCTGTAAGAACCTCACGCATCGAGGCATTAGCCAGATCTTTGTATCGGGAGGCACGGTGCTATTGCCGGGATTCACTCGCGTATTGGACGAGAGCTTGCGCATCCAGACCCGCAATCTTCAGGCGCTGAGCTCGATCGCGACCTCCGGCGTGACCTACTCCGAGCATACCGACGCGGTCTTTTTGCTCGCGGCCTCCGTGGCGCTTTCGATGGTTGGAGCCGATCGGGCCGCAATGATCAATTTCAGAAAAGACGAATTCGCGAAGCAGGGCTCGAAAAAAGAGCTCAATATCGAGATGCTTCGCAGACCGCTCATGGCCACGGGAGCAATCGCCGGCTGCATGATTTTGAGCCTTGCGGTCCAATCCTCCAACTATCAGTCCCGGTTGGCGGAGACCAATACTCAGCTTGAGCGACGCATGAAGGATTTTTTCGGAGGAATCTCCGCAAGCGCGATCCGAAACTACCTGTACAATCCACAAGGCTTGAAAAACGCGATCAATAAAGAGCTCACTAAGCAACGCGAGCTTGCGAAATTAGCGGCCCCTAATCCTCATGATCCTCTCGACTTCCTGAATACTCTTTCCACAAGCGTTCCAAAATCGATTACGACGGATCTGATGCAATACCAAGTCGGCGCGGCCCCAGGCACTCCTTATTCTCCAGATGTCGCGCAGACCGCGTCGCTCACCTTTACGGTGCCGAATCAGCAACAAGTCGAGCAGCTCAACAACACTCTGACCGGCAAGCTGGTCGGTTTCAAAAAAGATAAAGTCGAGGAAGTCACGGCTTCTGATGGAAGCAAACAAATCAAAGTGACTTTCACTGGAAAACCTAACTACGAGGCGCGGTGATCCCCTATGGAAGAAAAATCTCGTATCGCACAACTCATGGATTCTCTTTCGGACTGGCTCAATGACCAGACCTGGTTTCAACAGCTGAAAGAAAAATGGGAAGAGCTCGATCCGCAGAGCCGGCTGTACTTGCAGTTCGCGGGCGCAGGCGGCTCCGTGCTCCTTGTCGTGCTGCTGCTCTTCAGCTTTTATTGGAGCGTACACAAAACCAAGAATGAGCTGATGGCGAAATCCGAGCTCCTTTCGATGATGAGCACCGCCACGGATGAGTTGCGTTCTCTGCAAGCGTCAAGCTCGGCTTTAACCGGAGGCGGCGCTCCCTCCTCCGAACCTTGGCCGACTTATTTTGAAACCACGGCGTCGACCGCGGGGATCCCAAAAGCCAATTTAACGATCTCGGATTCTAAAACGGGATCTTCAAATGACGTCGCCAAAGAGAGCCTTTACGATATCAGCATGAAAAAGGTCAGCATCCGTCAAGCGGTTCGCTTGGCGCAAGGCCTTGAATCGGGCGCACGTCCCGTCAAACTTCGCAATCTAACGATTGACACACAACCGGATGGTAGCGGATACCTCGATGCGACCCTATCGGTTTCTGCTTTCGCGATGGTTTCAAAATAATCAAAACCCACACTAATCGAGAGCTTTCCAATGGATGACACATTAGATCCTATCGAAAATTCAACTGAGTCTTCTTCTCCGTCGCCGATCGATTCTTCGATGGACTCGTCCATCGGTTCCATTGAAACGACGGAAGCAGACGCGACTTCCGCCTCAGGCGCGGGCTCGGAAAATGCTCAGCCATCGCGGGCCAAACAATTCCTGAAAAAGCTCGCCTGGGTCGGGCTTGGAATGTTTTGCTTGATCCTGTTCACGATCCTCAAGCTCCCAGAAGACCGGATTCGAAATTATGTCCAAGGAATGATCTCCTCGCAACTCAGCGCGCAGGGAATCACGCTCAACGCCTCTCAAAGCTCACTCTCCATCGGCTTTGGGGTTTCCTATACGATGAAGGACATCACGCTCAGCTTTCCTCCTCCGCAAGATCCGATTCACATCGATCAAGTGTCGGTCTCTCCTTCGATTTTGTCGCTGTTGACAGGCAAGGTCGGAGCAACGATTCGAATCGAGAACAAAAACGGAGTGCTGCACGCATCGTTCAGCACTCCGATGAACGGGCCTTCGGGACCGATCTCATTTTCATTTAACAGCTCGAATATGGATCTAGGAAGCCTCGGCGTGCTTCCTGCCTCGGTCGGCATCCGCGGCTCGGCGATTGCCAACGGCGAAGGTCATTTGGATGGAGACACCAGCCTTCCTGCGACACTCAACGGGAAAATCCAACTGGATCTCAACAAAATCGTGATCGACCAACAAACCTTCATGGGATTTTCAGTGCCCCGCCTGAGCGTGTCCGAAGGCAAGGCTGATATCGAAGTCGATAAGGGCAAGGCTCTCATCAAGACGCTTCGCCTCGGAAAAGCAGGAAACACCACGGACGACCTTCGAGCAAACGTCACGGGCGACGTCGTCATCGGAAAAAATCTTCCTTACAGCACTTTGAATCTCAAAGCCGATCTCAGCTTTTCCCAAAACGTGCTCAAAGCTTTTATTTTACTCGATGCGATCATGGGCCCAGCCAAACAAGCGGACGGAAGCTACGCTTACACCCTGACAGGCCCACTGAATTCGCCTAACGCTGCTCCAGTGAGCTCGGGCGCGCCACCTGCAGCGCCCTCCGCGCCTGCCCCTTCGGCGCCGCAAGGATCAAGTCCGGGCGTCAGCGCAGGACACTGACAGCGATGAAGAAAAAGCTCGGATTTTTATGGATTACCGATCCCTGGAACACGCTGGATCACGCGCGCGATACGACGCTTCGTCTGGCTCAAGAAGCGCTTTCTCTCGGAATCGCCAATCATTGGTGCGACGTTCGCTCCATTCGCTGGGAAGAAAATCGCGTCCGACTCGATGCCTCTCCGATCGAAAACATGGGCAAAGATCGCGCTGAAAAATCGATTCGATTGGGCGCGGCTTCGACTTTCAGCCCGCTCGATTTTCAAAGCCTTCAATACCGCACGGATCCTCCAGTAGACCTCGCCTACCAACATCCGCTGCAGCTTTTGCATCTCGCGGTACAAGCTGAGCCTCGCGCAGCTCGCCGTCCTGAAATCGTCAATCCGGTTTCTGCGCTGATGCTGGCGAATGAAAAACTGGAAGCAGGCATCTTGCGCGGTCTCCTTCCCCCGACGACTGTTTCCTCTCAATGGGAGCCGCTTGCGCACTTTGGCTCACTCGAAAAAAAAACCGTTCTCAAGCCCCTTCATCTTGCTCAAAGCAAAGGCGTGGAGCTTTTAGATTGGACGACTTCCACCGGTCGAGCTCATGCTCGAAAAATCATTGAAGATGCCACCGGAAACTTTGAACGCCCCGTACTTCTTCAACGATACTTAGCGGGAATTTCAAATGGAGAAACCCGACTTTGGCTGCTGGACGGAAAACTCTTCGCTTGCGCAAGAAAGCTTCCGCTCAAGAATGATTTTCGCGTCAACATCGACCAAGGAAGCCGGCTTGCGCCTCACAAGGCGACCGCGTCTGAACGCAGGGCCGCGCTTCAAATCGGCAAGCGCTTGCGCGCGCTAGGCGTTCGTCTGGCTGCCGTCGATCTGATCGAGGGCTACGCGACGGATTTCAATGTCACCAGCCCCGGATTGATCACGCAGATGGAAACAGTCCTCGATGTCAATCTCGCGCGCCCGATCGTGCGTGCTCTGTCAAAACGCTTTCGTTAGATTGAGATCGTGTTGTTAAAAATGAAACAGATCCGACAATGGCATCTGCGCCAGCGCTGAAAGAGACTTCGCCATTTCGAGGATTTCAGACTTCCGTGCCGAACCAGAAATCGTTTCTTGTTTAAATGAACGAAGAGCGCCTTCTTTGCGAAGCTCGCGGATTCTCTTGCGCGCGCCTTCGATCGAATAGCGCTCTTCATGAAGCAGGTGTTTGATCATCACCAGCGTCTCGACATCGGAGCGGCGATAAACGCGCTGGCCGGTGGAGGATTTCTGAGGTGCGACAACGGGAAACTCCGACTCCCAATATCGCAAGACATGAGGCCTCACCCCGAGCAGCTCCGCAACGTCGCCGATGCGAAAATAGAGCCGCTCCGGGATTTCAATTCGAGAGACGGACGTCTTATTCGTCGGAGTCGTCATCTTCAGCTTGAGCCGCGCGCAGCTCTTCTGCGCTCATCGGCTTGCCTTCAAGGGCCGCGTTCACTTCAGCGCGAAGCACTTGAGAGGGACGGAAAGTAAGAACACGACGAGCACTGATTTCAATGCTTTGGCCGGTTTGCGGATTGCGTCCGATACGCGAACGCTTTTCGCGAACCACGAAGTTTCCAAATCCGGAAATCTTAATCTTTTGACCTTGCGCCAGTGTGCCTTTAATCGTGTCGAAAACTAATTCAACGAGATCGGCTGCTTCCTTCTTGGAAAAACCGACTTTTTCGTAAAGCGCTTCTACGATGTCCGCTTTCGTCATTGCCACGGTCTAGAGTCCTTTCGTTATTTTCCCTACCCCCGCAGCTCAGCCCCCAGCTCTTTTTTCCATGCGCTGAGGATCTGGGCTGATGCGGCTTCTGCTTCAGATTCCTGCAAGCTTCTGCCTTCATCATAAAAGATAACCCGCACTGCGACACTTGTCATCCCCTGAGCGACCTGGGAACCACGATAAATATCGAAAATCTTTGCGACCTTTGCCAATGGCTTCCCCGCCTTGAGGGCAATCTGGGTAATCTTGTCAGCCGAAACCTCAGCTTTGACGACCAGCGCAAAATCTCGCTCCATCGACGGAAAGGTCGGAATCGCCTTAAACGAAGGCGCCTTCACTACTGGCCGTGACAATTTGGCAATCGCTTGCCAATCGATTTCCGCGATCCAAAGGGGCGCGCGAAGCTTCAGCTCCTTAGCAATCCTCGGATGAAGCAGGCCGAAAGCTCCTGCGACTTCGTTGCCCGCCAAAACTTCGACGCTCTGACCTGGGTGGAAAAGCGGATTCGGTCCCTTACGAGATTCCGCCATCGGGTGGAATCGAACGCCCTTGGCACCCATCGCGCTCAAGACAGATTCGACGACAGCTTTGACGTCATAGAAATCGACCTCGCCCAGCTCATTACGAAGTCCGTTCACAAAGCGAGGACCGGACATGACGAACGAAAGCTTCCAGCGTTCCTGAACGCCGGTATCGTATTCGCTCGAGGCACGAACCTCTCCTGCCGCTTGGAAAGTCGGACGAAGCTCAAAAAGGCGAATCGGCAACGCCTCGGATCCGAAATGATGCCGCCAATTTTCAATCGCATTCTTAACCAAACCCGGAAGCAGCGATGGAACCATCGCCTCGTATTCTTCGCTGATCGGGTTCAAAAGCACCACGGATGAGGTCATTCCAAATTTAGAAAGCCAGCCGCGGTGAGCGAACGAATAATTCAAAGTCTCAGACAATCCAGCCTGAACCAACGCATCCTTTGCCTTGTCCATCAGTAAAAAGGCGCTCGCTCCGGCACTTCCTGCCGTTGAAATCGCCGGTCCAGCCACGCCTTCCCAAAGGGAACGTGGCGCCGAGCTCAAAGCCGGCATCGTTTCGCGAATCTGATCATAGCCAATCGAACGCGCGATTTCTTCGGCGAGATCTTCTTGAATATTCAAATCCAGGCGCCAAGTCGGGACTGTCACTGTCCATTGATCGCCGTTCTTTGCGATCTCACAGCTCAAACCTGTGAGAATTTTCTCCGCATCCGCGGCGCTGACCGACATGCCAAGAAATTTCTCGAAATAATTGACGTCGACCTTCACTTCGCGCTTTTTAATCGTTTTACGCGATGGAAGCTGAGCGCTGACCGCCCCTTTGATCTGTCCACCCGCAAGCTCCTGAACCAGACCTGCCAAACGCGCAATCGCTGCCGACTGACCAGCAGGGTCCACTCCGCGCTCAAAACGATGAGCAGCGTCGGTGTGTTTCAAATGTTTTTTAGAAGTGCGACGAACATGAACGGGATCAAACTCAGCGCATTCCAAGAATACGCGCGTCGTTCCGTTTTGGACTTCCGAATTTCCGCCGCCCATGACCCCCGCAAGCCCGACAGCGCGCTTGCCATCGGCGATCACAAGCTCCGAACCATCAAGCTCGACCGTCGAGCCATCCAGAAGCGGAAGCGATTCGCCCTTCACCGCGTTTCGAACGCGAATTTGACCGCCTTCAATTCGATCGGCATCGTATGCGTGAACCGGTTGTCCAAGCTCCCACATCACAAGATTGGTCGCATCGACGACGTTGTTGATCGAGCGTCCGCCTACGGCTTCGAGGCGACGCACCAACCAGTCCGGAGAAGGACCGATTCGAACGCCTTCGATCATGCAGCCAAAAAACTGAGATCCCGCTTCACCTGCATCCAGATGCACGGAAATGGGAGAGCCTCCTTCAGGAAGCGTTTTTCCGATGGGCTTGCAAGGTTTCTTTTCGAGAGCCGCTGAAAGCTCACGAGCCAACCCAAAGTGACTTAAACAATCTCCACGATTCGCAGTCAGCTTCAGCGTAAGAATCGTATCATCGCGACCCAAAATCTCGGCCAGTGGTTTTCCAAGCGGAGTATCCGTCGGCAGAATCAAAATTCCCTCGGACGTGTCTTTGAGCTTGAGCTCTTGCTCGGAGCAAAGCATTCCATTCGAGACTACGCCCCGAATCTTGCTCTTTTCGATTTTTAAACCATTCGGAAGATGCGCGCCAATCTGAGCCAGCGCAACCTTATCGCCCGCTTTCATATTCTGCGCGCCGCAAACAATCTCAAGAGGCTCGCCCGAACCGAGCGTGACTTTGCAAAGGCTCAATCGATCCGCTTCGGGATGCTTGTTGCGTTCCAAGATTTGAACCGAAACGACTTGATCAAAGCCTTGATCCTGCCGCTCCATGGCCTCGACTTCAAGACCACGACGAGTCAAAAGCTCAGCGAGCCCACTTGGACCGCCGACTCCGCTCAAATCGACCATTTCGGATAGCCATTTCCAGGAAACGCGCATCAGAACCTCTGCGAGGGAATAGAAAGAATTAAAACTGTGTCAGAAATCGGGTGTCACCCGAGAACATCAAACGAAGATCAGGAACATCGTGCAACAGCATTGCGACGCGATCGATCCCGATTCCGAAAGCAAAACCTGTCACGCCTTGATAGCCCGCCATTTCGAGCAAGCGCGGATGAACCATTCCAGCTCCCAAAATCTCAAGCCAGCCTGAGCCACGGCAAACCTTGCAATTCTCGTTGGGCTTGCCACGACACTGGAAGCAGCTCACGTCCACTTCAGCGCCTGGTTCGACAAAAGGGAAATAACTCGGACGGAGACGAATCTTCGTCTCGGCGCCGAACATTTCGCGCGCAAAAAATCCGAGCACTCCCTTCAGATCGCTCATCTTGACATCTTGATCGACCCAAAGCCCCTCGATCTGATGGAACATCGGAGAATGAGTTGCATCGCTATCGCTACGATAAACCGCACCCGGGCAAATGACTCGAATCGGCGGTTTCTGCGCACGCATGGCTCGCATCTGGACCGAGGACGTATGTGTTCTCAGCAGCGCACCTGGGCCTAGAAAGAAAGTGTCCTGCATCTCACGCGCTGGGTGATCAGCGGGCATGTTGACGGCGTCGAAGTTCAGAAACTCTGTTTCGACTTCGGGGCCAGTCGTAATATCAAAGCCTAAGCGCTGAAAAACATCCAAGATCCGACGAGTCGTTTGATGAACGATGTGAAGAGATCCACGGTAAGGAAGGCGCGAAGGAACCGTTGTATCGATTCGCTCCTCGCGAAGACGCGCTTCAAGCGCTGCTGTCTCGAGGCTCGACTTTCGAGTTTCAAGAGCTGTTTCGATCTTGCCCTTCCACTCGTTTGAGATCGCTCCCATTTTAGGGCGTTCTTCGGGAGAAAGTGAGCCGAGTCCTTTGAGGACTTCGCTCAGCGCACCTTTCTTCCCTAAAACAGAAACGCGCAGCTGCTCGAGCTGGTCGAGCGACTGCGCGTTTTCTAGATCTTTCAAAGCCTGACTGCCAATTGCGTCGAGTTTGTCTTTCATATCTTATATGGCATACCCTATAAGAACATCATGGCCTGAGTGAACTCAGGCCGAAGCGCTAGCAGTCGGTTTGATTAAGCAGCTGGAGCGAGTGAACGGACTTGGTCCACGATCGCAGCGAAAGCTTTTGGATCAGCGATCGCGATATCCGAAAGGACCTTACGATCGAGGCTGATTTGAGCTTTAGCCAAAGCAGCAATCAAACGGCTGTAGCTGATGTTGTTGTCGTTCGAAGCAGCCGAAAGACGGGAAATCCACAAGGTTCGGAAATCACCCTTTTTAGCCTGACAATCGCGGTAAGGTTACATAAATGCACGATCAACCGCTTCAGCAGTACGCTTGAATTTATTCTTACGGCCTAAAACAAAGCCTTCGGCTCTGTCCAAAACCTTATTATGACGACGACGACGTTTAAAACCACGTTTTGCGCGAGGCATTTTCTACTCCTAAAAGCCTAAGTTAGCTGTGTAAATTCCAAAAGTTCTCGTTAGCGAGAGCCGTAAGGCATGCAACGCTCAATGTGGCGAATATCGCCTTCCATGAGGTAGCCAGCGCTGCGCAATTTAAGCTTGCGAGCGGCATTTTTGCTGCCGAGATTGTGGCGTTTATTAGTTCTCTTGAACTTCACTTTTCCAGTCGCAGTGAAGGAAAAGCGCTTTGCAGCAGCCTTTTTTGTCTTCATTTTCATGAGCTTAACCCCAAATTGCTAAATAGCATTCTTGTTCTTAGCTTCTGACCCGCCGGTATCACCAGAGGGTCGTCACTAAGAACCTTTAAAATGACCAGGCCAGGCAAAACCAGGCCGAGATCGTAAGCAAGGACCGCAACGTACTCTACGAATAGCGGCCCAGTCAATTATATTTTCGGACTTATTCTTTACTCTCCGAGTTCCCACCTACCGGCTTAATAGCAGGCTTAGGGGCGCCCGATGGCTTCTTACCACCTGGAGCAGGAGCTAGAACCATGATTAGCTTTTTGCCTTCAAGCTTCGGATTCGCCTCAACAATGGCAATATCCTTCACCATCTCAGCCAGCTGCTTCATGATTTTAAAGCCTTGATCCACATAAGTGATCTCGCGACCACGGAACATGATCGTGATCTTGGCCTTATCGCCTTCCTCAAGGAACGTGCGAACATTCTTAAACTTATATTCGAGGTCGTGCTCTTCGGTTTGAGGGCGAAGTTGAATTTCCTTCACCTTGATCACCGTCTGCTTCTTCTTAGCCTCGTGCTCTTTTTTCTTCTTTTCGTATTTAAACTTGCCGTAGTCGCAGATTTTGCAGACCGGAGGTTGCGCGTTTGGCGAAATTTCCATCAAGTCAAGCCCGCGCTCGCGAGCCATCTGAAGGGCTTCTTGCGTCGCTACGATGCCGACTTGATTGCCTTTTTCGTCGATAAGACGCACCTGAGGCACACGAATACGCTCATTGATTCGATGCTCGTCTTTGTTGTGGTGCGGAATCGGGCCTCGCGGAAAGCGTGGGCGCGGAAAAGATGGACCGGATGGATTGGATGGACTCGAGGGACTAGATGGAGTAAATGCCATTCGTTTATTTGGTTCTTACAAACCTCCTTGATTCACTCAGGTTTACCGAAGGTCAACCTAAGTGTCAAGCTGAGGGAGCGGCCTTTTTCCGGGTGCCGGCTTTCTTAGCCGTTCCTTTTTTAGAGCCAGTTTTACGTTTTTTTCCGTTCAGGGCTCCCAGGCTGCCCAACACGCTTTCAAGATCTTTGCGTTGCTGCGTTAACAGCTTGCGGAACTTTTTCACTTCACCTGGGATTTGCTTCTGGAAACGCTCAAGCTCTTTGCGCTCCCGCTCGATAAAGGTTTTGACCTTACCGAGATCGGAGGACAGAAGTTTTTTCACTTCGCTCCCCTGCTTCTCAGCGTACTTTCGCGCCTCTTCCATATAACCTGGCCAGTCCTGATTATTGAGCATGGACTGAAGACGGGTTTGAGCAGCTTTGACTCTCGACACGATTTTCTTAAGGTCAGTGTTCATATTTATATTCTATCACATTTAGCTCGACTGATCCCAGATTTTTGCAATCGGAATCCGCCTGCCAATCCCAAATGCCTTTCGACTGACCTTTAAAACCGGGGCAGCCTGCCGACGCTTAAATTCGTTGATTTCCAGCAATTTTAGCATGTTTCGGACCCAGCCCGGGGTCGACAACCGATGACCGTACCGCTCTTCGATCACCGAAACAGGCGTTCCCTTCTCCACATATTCTTCGAGAACGGCGTCCAGCAAATCATAGGGAGGAAGCGTGTCTTGATCCTTTTGATCCGGCCGAAGCTCTGCCGAAGGGGGCTTGGTGATCGAGCTCTCAGGAATGAGCTGACCCCATGCCGCATTGATATATCGCGCCAACTCGTAAACGCGGGTTTTGTAGAGATCGCCAATGGGCGCCAAAGCTCCACACATATCGCCGTAGAGCGTGCAGTAACCCGTGGCCAGTTCCGACTTGTTTCCAGTCGTTAAAACCAGGGAGTTGTAGTGATTGGAAAGAGTCATGAGAACCAATCCCCGAAGCCGTGCTTGGAGATTCTCAAGCGCCAGCGGCGCAAGCTGCCCCCTCCGCTCGGAGAGCTCACGTGTCACCGTCGCGTTCAAGAACTTGATAGGACGCACTTCGTAATTGATTCCAAGCTTTTGCGCCAATGCTTCCGCGTCAGAAAGACTATGAGCGGAAGAGTACTGACTTGGCATCGCGACTCCGAGAATATTCTTAGGCCCGATCGCTCGCGCGGCCAGAGCCGCAACGACAGCTGAATCAATCCCCCCACTCAGCCCCAGAATCGCGGTTTTAAAGCCAGTCCGCTGAAAATAATCCCGAATCCCGACGACCAGCGCGCGCGACAAGACTTCGATATCGGAAGGAGCCTCGTCTTCTCGTTCAGCTGCGGCAGGAGAACCAAAAGAAATG
>CAZCBS010000117.1:0-11283 GCA_964496965.1 uncultured Bacteriovoracaceae bacterium | reverse complement strand
GGGGGTTCTTGGAAGTTTTTGAGGGACGAGCTTGGGCAAAGGGGTCTTCCGGCGGGGGAATTGAGCTCGGAGTGAGTCTTAAAACCGGGGTGCGAGATGGCGCCATTCGGCTTCTGGTTCAGTCGTAGGTTGATCCTAGAAAAAAATCGACGTTCCGCGCGCGTTTTTTTACTGGAAAATGCGCTGTGTCGGTGTCAACGTTGGCGCAAATTCTGAAGGAGCCGTCCGATATGAAAACCGCGACACATACGCCGTATACTTCTCACCGTAAACTATTGGAGTGGGTCGAGCAAATGGCCGCGCTGTGTAAACCAGATTCCGTCTATTGGTGCAATGGATCTGATGACGAGTATAACCGTCTTTGCAACGAGATGGTGAAAACGGGAATGCTTCGCAGATTGAATCCTGAAAAGCGTCCCAACAGCTTTTTGGCTCTTTCAGATCCAGGTGACGTGGCGCGTGTCGAAGACCGCACCTATATCTGCAGCCGAAAGAAAGAAGACGCGGGTCCGACTAATAACTGGGTCGATCCGGAAGAAATGAAGTCGACGCTGACCCGTCTTTATGACGGATCGATGCGCGGACGCACGATGTACGTCGTCCCGTTCAGCATGGGCCCACTGGGCTCGCCCATTGCGCAGATTGGCGTGGAGCTGACGGATTCTCCGTATGTCGCGGTCAATATGAAGATCATGACCCGCATGGGACGCGGAGCGTTGGATGTTTTGGGCGATCACGGCGAATTCGTGAAATGCCTCCATTCCGTCGGAGCTCCTCTTGCGCCAGGTCAAAAAGATTCGAAATGGCCTTGCAATAAGGACAATAAATACATCGTTCATTTCCCAGAAGAGCGAACGATCTGGTCCTTTGGAAGCGGATACGGCGGAAACGCCCTTCTCGGAAAGAAATGTTTCGCGCTTCGCATCGCATCGACGATGGGCCGCGATGAGGGTTGGCTTGCTGAGCATATGTTGATCATGGGTGTTCAAGCTCCGAACGGCGAAAAGACCTATGTCAGCGCCGCTTTCCCGAGTGCCTGTGGCAAGACGAACTTCGCGATGCTTATTCCGCCCAAGGCTTTCAATGGGAATGGCAATGGCTGGAAAGTCACGACGATCGGTGACGATATCGCATGGATCAAGCCAGGTCCTGATGGTTACCTTCGCGCCATCAACCCGGAAGCAGGTTTCTTCGGCGTTGCTCCAGGCACGTCCATGAAGACTAATCCGAATGCGATGATGACGATTTCCAAGAACACGATTTTCACCAACGTCGCTTTGACTCCGGATGAAGACGTCTGGTGGGAAGAAATGACGGATACTCCTCCGCCTAAGCTTCTCGACTGGCAAGGAAACGAGTGGACGCCGGGCTGTGGACGCAAAGCTGCGCATCCAAATGCGCGCTTTACGGCGCCTCTTTCTCAATGCCCATCGGCCGATCCGGATTTTGAGAATCCTGCCGGTGTTCCGATCAGTGCGTTCATCTTTGGTGGACGTCGTCCGGACACGATTCCGCTGGTCTATCAAGCTCCAAGCTGGGAAGCCGGTGTTTATACGGCGGCCACGACGGGCTCTGAAACGACAGCAGCTGCTGTGGGCGCGGTCGGAGTGGTTCGCCGCGATCCAATGGCGATGCTTCCGTTCTGCGGCTACAACATGGGCGATTACTTCAAACATTGGTTGAAGATGGGATCCACGGTAGCTCATCCTCCTCGCATTTTCGGCGTCAACTGGTTCCGCAAGGGCGCGAACGGCAAGTATCTCTGGCCGGGCTTTGGCGATAATATGCGAGTCCTGAAATGGATCGTGGATCGAGTCCGTGGACGTGCAAGCGCTGTGGAGACCGCTCTGGGCTCCGTTCCGCGTTTCGAAGACCTCGATTGGAATGGTCTGAGCGAAATGACCGCGGATCGTTTCAAAGAGATCATGTCCATCGATCGCGATCAGTGGACCAAGGAGATCGAAAGCTCCCGGGAGTTCTTCTCGAAGTTCGACGGAACCCTTCCGGCGGAGTTTTCGAAGCTTCAGAGCGCTTTGACGGGACGTCTTCGAGAGGTCTCGCCAGGAAACAGTGCTTCGGCACCCCGCGTTTCAATCTAAGAGTGTGCGCCCTTTTAGTGGACAAGAATTCTACCTAGTCGTTCACGGTGCAACCGATGCTCATGCGCAGGAAAAAATCTGCGGGGGCGGTTGGGATCTTGCGCTGAATGAAGATGGGCTTGTGCAAGCTCGCAAGCTCGCTAAGAGATTTCAGCGAGACAAGTTCGGCATTCGCGTGATCATTTCAAGTCCGCTCTTGCGATGCGTTCAAACCACGGATGTTCTACACGATCAGTTGAAAGTCAGGGTCCGAGTCGTCTCAAGCCTGGCCGAGCGGCATTTAGGGCAGTGGGAAAAAATGGATGCCGCCCAGGTTCCTGATTTTTCGCCGTCTGCTGAAACGATTCCGGGAGGAGAGAGCCTGAATCGATTCCGCGCTCGAGTGCGTGAAGCAGTCGACCAGGCTCTTGAGATCGGTGAGTCGAGCAAGGGGGCGCCTCTCCTGATCACTCATGGATTTTTTGCGCAGACCCTTCTGGATCTCTTTTCCATTTCGAGTCAGAAAATCGAACGATGCGCTCTTTACCGCGTTTGGCGTGACTCGCCGACCTCGCCCTGGAAATTCGAAGCGATGATTTGATACGCTTGGGGGCGATGAGGCAGTCTTCGCTCGATCTCCTTCTTAAAGATGTTCCTCGCTTACCGGGCGTCTATTTCATGCTGGGTCAAGAAGGCGAGATTCTCTACATCGGAAAAGCAAAAAATCTCCGCAAGCGAGTTTCAAGTTATCGGCGCTTGAGACAGGGGAGCTCTCCGTCGAACCTGTCTTGCCCGGAACATTTGGTTGAAATGGTCAGTTTGATCCGTGAGATCCGCTGGGAAGTGTGCAAAAGCGAAGAGCAAGCGCTGGCCAGGGAATATGAGCTTTTGCATGCAGTCAGGCCTCCTTACAATACGGCGGATGTGGAGGAAGCCTCTTATCTTTTCGTGACGCTTAGAAAGATCAGGAAGGCGGGATATTTTGAGCTTCGCCTGACTTCGGAGCCGGAGCTTTCAGGCGATGCTTGGGTCTTCGGCTGTTATAAAGACCGACTTCACGCGAAGCGCGGATTTAGCGCGCTTTTGAGGCTGCTGCATTCGGCATTTCAAAACGGGCCTCGGTTTTCGATTCCGTCAGTTCTCAGGCGAGCGCGTGTCGAGTTTGATTATACTTTGCCGCTAGACGAGGCTTGGCTTCCTCTCTTGTCGAAGTTCTTGCGGGGAGAGAGCCTGTCGCTTCTTCGCGTTCTCTCCGAAAGGCTAATCGAGAACGAGAATGTTCCTCGTTTCATGGGGCCTTCGCTACAAGATGATATTGATTCCGTCCGCCGCTTTTTCTCGATGGGGCCGAAGTCGACTCGGCTTCTGAAGCGAAGGTATCGGCTCAAGTCTCACGTGATTTCTCACGCGCAAATGGACGAGCTGATCAGGCGCACGATGCTCGGGTCGGGCGAGTGAGTCCGGCTACAACTCTTGTGCCATCTTCACGCGCCCGCACGCAAAAATACTTTTCGCAAGAATCTTGAAAAACGGACTCAGATGTCGCAAGTCTTTCGTACATAATGAAACTTGAAAAAAGCCACACCCTTGCCTTGCGCATGCTGAAGTTCTTAAAGCCAGTTCAAGGGACCGCGTTGATCGCGGCCTTTGTTGTCTTGGCTCGAATCGCGGTCGAGATTCCGACTGTCTATCTTTTGAGCCCCGCGATTACGACCGTCATTCAGGGAGCTCCCGGAAGTTCCACGGTCGCCCAGTTGCGGCACATTATTCTCGGCATGGGTATCGCGCAGCTGGGGCTCGGGGTCATGATCTGGCTTCGATCTTTGTGGGATGCGAAACTCAGCATGCGGACGGTGTTTCATCTTCGCAACGCGATCTACGACCATCTTCAGCATGTGGGTTTTCCGTTTCACGACAAGATGACGAGCGGTCAGTTGATCAACCGCGCGCTTTCGGATCTTCAGTCCGTCAGGACTTTCGTCAATTCGAGCGTCATTTCCACTCTGGATATCGCCGCTACCATCGCCGCGTATCTCGGGCTGCTTTTCTTTCGCTCGCCTTGGCTGATGGTCGCCGCTCTTTTGCCGATACCGATTTGGTGCCTGCTGATCCGGGGTTTTAATCGAAGATCCCAGGTGCTTTATCGCGCGCAGCAGCTCGCGTCGGACTCGTTGATGACTGCGCTGACGGAAAACATTGGCGGCGCGCAAGTCGTTCGGGCGTTCGGGCTTGAGAAGCGTGAGATGAAAAAATACGCGCGGCTCAATTCGCGCCTCTTGGATCGCCAGCATCGGATGGTCGGAATCCAGGCGCGGCTCACTCCTTCCTTGAAGGCCGTTGCTTCGGGCGCTCATGTTCTCTTATTCGTGATCGCTTCGCATTTCGTGCTTCGGCAAAAACTCAATGTCGGCGATCTGTTGATTCTTGGCATGGCCATGGGCGCGATTTTATCCAAGCTCCAACAAGTTCATTTCATCATCGAAGTCTATCAAAAGGGAATTGTTTCGGCTCGACGCTTGTTCGAAGTGCTGGATACTCCGCGATGGACTGATTTTTCGGATGAGCCGAGCGAATTTCAATGGCGCGGGGGCGAGCTCGTATTCGAGAACGTGACGTTCGGGTACGCTCCGGAAAAAGCGATATTGAAGGACATCTCGCTTCGAATTCCGGCGAATCAAGTGACGGCTATCGTCGGAAAAACCGGCGCGGGAAAAAGCACGCTTGGCGGAATGATCTCGCGTTTTTACGATCCGCAAGCCGGCTCGATTCAATTGGATGGACACGACCTGCGCTCGATCGAGTTGAAGGAGCTGAGGCGGACGGTGGGATACGTTTTTCAGGAAACGTTCTTATTCTCCGATACCATTCGCAATAATATCCGGTACGGACGTCTCGATGTGAGCGATGAAATGCTCTACGCGGCAGCTAAAGCCGCGCATGCGGACGAGTTCATCGAAAAGCTTCCACAAGGTTACGATACCGTCTTAAGCGAGGGGGGAGTGAACCTTTCCGGCGGTCAGCGCCAGCGTCTCGCTTTAGCGCGAGCGTTGGTTTACGACCCAAAGATCTTGATTCTCGACGATGCGACCACGGCGCTTGATCCAAAAACGGAGCGTTCGGTCCAGTCGCGACTGGATGAGCTTTTCGTGGGACGTACGGTCATTATGATCGCAAATCGCGTCTGCACGGTTCAATGCGCGGATCATGTGATTGTTTTGGATCATGGACGAATGAGCCAAACGGGCACTCACAAGGAGCTTTCGCGCTCCGAGGGACGTTATCAAGATATTCTTCGCACCCAGCTTGAAACGGCGGAAAATCTGAAGCAGAGGGCGGTTTCAGGATGAGCCGGCGATTGTTTTCCTATCTCAAGCCCTATCGCAAGCAGTACGCGATCGTTTGTGTCGCGGGTCTTTGGGTCGCGATTCTTGAAATGATTCCACCCAGACTAGTGGGCGTCGTCATCAACGCATTGAGCGCCAAGCAATGCACTCTTTCACTGATTCTTTTGATCGCGGGAGCCTGGGTGGCTACCTTCGTCGTTTGCCAGGTTCTTCACTCGGTTCAGATCCGCCTGGCCAATCGCTACGGAGAACGAGTGCTCGCGACTTTGCGGCAAGAAGTGTTTCGCCACCTTCAGCGGCTTTCGATGGGTTATTTCGATCGAACTCAGATCGGTCGAGTGATTTCCCAAGCAAGTCACGACATCGATGCCCTTCGAGGCGTGTTGATTTGGGGTCTGAATACGATTGTCTCCAATTCGGCAGTGATGATTTTCGCCGCGATCATGATCTTTGCCACGGATCGAAACCTGTTTTACGCGGTCGCTTGGCTTGGGCCGGTGATCACGCTTTTAAGCTTCATTTACGGAAAGCGAGTGGGCGAAGCATGGAAAGACGTTCGAGAGCATTCGGGGCGTGTTTCGACCAATCAAGCCGAGAACATCGCAGGTGTTCGAGTCGTGACGGCTTTCAATCGACAGGCCCATAATCTTGAGAGTTACGAAGAGCTTCAAGAACTCAGTGAGAAAACGAATGTCCGTGCCGCGGCTATGAGCGGATTGTTTCAAGCGTTTCTTCAGTGGGCGCGCTTTCTCGGGCAAGCGATTGTTTTAGGATATGGCGGATACCGTGTTTCCATTGGAACGCTTCGCCCTGGAGATTTGGTCGCTGTATCGATTTATTGGGAATGGTTTATGTCGCCGGCAGTGACCTTTGGGAGCTTTTTCAACGAACTTCTGGTGGCTCTTTCGAGCGCGGAACGAGTGTTCGCGGTTTTGGACGAAAAATCGGAGGTCCAAAGCGCGCCTCAAAACAAATCGCTTTCGCGAATTCGGGGCGAGGTTCAGCTGGAGGACGTCTGCTTTGGATATCGTCCGGAGTCGAGGGTGCTCAAAGATGTTTCTCTCGATGTCACAGCGGGGAGCACTGTTGCTTTGGTCGGCGCGACGGGCTCCGGAAAAAGCACGATGATTTCGCTTCTGGCAAGATTCTATCAACCGACGTCCGGAAAGATCCGCTTCGATGGGCACGAGGTCCATGAAGTGAGCCGAGAGTCGCTCCATCGGCAAATGGCGCTTGTTTCTCAGAATAATTTCTTATTCAGCGGGACAGTGCTCGAGAATATGAAGTATGTCCGCCCCGAGGCAACGGAGAAGGAAGTGATCGAGTGCGCAAAAGAGCTCGGATGCCACGAACGATTTTTGAAGCTGAAAGACGGATATCAGACTCAGGTCGGCGAGCGCGGGGGCGCGCTTTCGCTGGGAGAGCGTCAGCTTCTTTGTTTTACGCGGGCGCTTTTATCTGACCCGCGCATTTTGCTCTTGGACGAAGCGACGAGCGCGGTCGATCCTTTGACGGAGCTTCAGATTCAGGATGCGCTCAGGCGATTGATTCGGGATCGAACGACATTCATCGTTGCTCATCGTCTCAGTACCATCTTGAGCGCGGATCTGATCGTGGTTTTAGATCATGGGCGCATTGTGGAAAAGGGGACGCACCGCGAGTTGATTCGGAAAGGAGGAAAATACGCACAGCTTCACCAAAGCTCAGGGCTCGCCAATGTTCATAAAATAGTCTAGAGTTCAAATGGGGGAACGCAAATGACGCAAGCCAAAGGTTATGCCGCAAAATCAGCCAAAGCTCCTTTAGAGCCATTTTCGTTTGAGCGCCGAACGCCCGGACCGCGAGACGTTCAAATCGAGATTCTCTACTGTGGCGTCTGTCACTCCGATATCCATCAGGCTCGCGACGAATGGGGAGGCTCGACTTTTCCCATGGTCCCTGGCCACGAAATCGTGGGACGTGTCACGCGCGTCGGATCGAGCGTTAAAAAATTCAAAGAAGGCGATTTTGCGGGCGTGGGCTGCATGGTGAACTCGTGCCGAACTTGCGCGAACTGCAAAGGCGATTTGGAGCAGTTCTGTCAAAAGCAGCTGATCTTGACCTATAACAGCGTCGATCGCGATGGAACTCCGACTCAAGGCGGCTATTCGAGCTCGATCGTCGTGGATGAGGACTTCGTCCTGAGAGTTTCTCCCAAAGCCGATCTGAAAGCCGTTGCGCCGCTTCTTTGTGCGGGCATTACGACCTATTCGCCGCTGAAGCATTGGAGAGTCGGCCCCGGTCAAAAAGTCGGGGTGGTTGGACTCGGAGGGCTTGGGCATATGGGAGTGAAGCTGGCGCGTTCATTTGGCGCGCATGTCGTAGTCTTCACGACTTCCGAGAAAAAGCGCGAAGACGCCAAGCGCTTAGGGGCTCACGAGGTCATTCTTTCGACGAAGCCAGAGCAGATGGAGGCTCATGCGGGCACCTTTGACTTTATTTTGGACACGGTTTCGGCCCCTCATGATTTGAATATCTATCTTTCTCTACTGAAAAGAGACGCAACGATGGTTCTCGTGGGGGTCCCCGATAAAGAGCCTTCGATTCAGGCTTTCAATTTGATTGGCGGACGTCGAAGGCTTGCTGGATCTCTCATTGGAGGAATCGCTGAGACGCAGGAGATGCTGGATTATTGCGCCGATCAGGGAATTGTTTCGGATGTCGAGGTGATTCCGATTCAAAAAATCAATGAAGCTTATGAAAGAATGATTCAAGGCGATGTGAAATATCGTTTTGTGATCGATCTCAAGTCGCTTCAATCCTAGGAGGTTGAGATGCCGGTAGTCTCCCAGAGTATCGATAAGCGAAAAGTGATTGATCAAGCGATCACGCGCTTGAGTGAGGAGCTTTCGGCTCTGGTTCAGGCCGCGAAAGCCGCCCATGAGGCCGCGACGCATGAAGAGAGCCGGGCCGAAGACCAGCATGACACGCGTGGACTGGAGGCTTCTTATCTCGCCGGAGCGCAAGCTGCGCGAGCTGCGGAGCTTCAAAAGCTGATTTCGGTTCTTCGCCAGCTTCCGATTCGGGAATGGGGCGAGAGTGAGCCCGCATCTGTCGGGGCGTTGGTTGAGCTCGAGCTTGCGTCAAGCGGAAAAAGGTCCATTCATCTGATTGCTCCCATGGGCGGAGGCATCTCCGTTTCATTGGACGGAGCAGTTGTTCAAATCATCACTCCTCAAGCCCCGTTAGGCGATGCTTTGATGGGAAAAAAGAGGGGCGATCTCGTTGAAGTCGAGGCCGCGCAAGGGACGATTCGCGAATACACGGTGATTCGAATTTTTTGATCATTTCAGGCATTGACAGTTACGTCACTCTGCATTAAACCGCTGCTCCACTTACAATTTCGTACAGGAGATGAGCATCATGTACAGCCAGCAATATATGGACGAGCTTCGTAAGCTTTTGGGATTCCAATATTACTTTTTAAGCCGCGTCTTCGCTCGAAGCGGAGAGCTTCCAGCGCAGTCCTTGGATCAAAACCTAGCTGAGGTTGATCAGCTTCTGGCTGAAGTCTTTTCGGGACCTTTGACCACTGAGGAGCGTGAAGGCGCTCTTTGCTCACTGGAGATCTTCTTCGAAGCAGCTCGTGGGCTCAGCGAGGAGCTCGATGAATTTCCTCGGTTTGACGACGTTTGGGAACGCTACGAAGAGCTCGTTCTCGACCAAGCCGACTCAGAAGAGCTAGCGAGCTGAAATCGCATTGTCGAAATGCTCGAAGAATGAGAAAAGGTATTATTATGACTCATTCATTTGAAGACGATTTCGACGATTCTTCCGAAAACACATCCGAATCGAAAGGTTCCAGCGACTCCCAAGAGTTCGCGAAGATGCTGGAAGCGTCCTTTGGAAAGAAGCAAAAGAAACTTTCCGTCGGGGACAAAATCAAGGGCGAGATCCTTGTTCTTGGCAAAGAAGACGTTTTCGTCTCGACCGGCACGATGCATGACGGGGTGGTTCCACGTCGTGATCTTTTGGATGCCGATGGCAACGTTCCTTATAAAGTCGGCGACGTGCTCGATCTTTTTGTGACGCATGCCCGTGGGTCAGAAATTTTCCTCTCTCCTAAGCCGACCGCAAAGAATCTGGCGGATGACCTCGAAGACGCTTTCGATATGATGCTTCCGGTTGAAGGTCGGGTCGCTGAAGTCTGCAAGGGCGGCTTCCGGGTTTCGATCAAGGGGAAGCTGGCTTTCTGCCCAGTGAGCCAGATGGATCTTAAATTCGTTGAAAAGCCAGAAGACTATGTCGGTCAGCGTTTTACGTTCCGGATTACTCAGTTCTCCGAAGGCGGCCGCAACATCGTCGTTTCGCGCAGAAAAATTCTTGAAGAAGAGCGCGAGCAAGGCGCAGGGCTTTTCTTCCAAGAAAGAAAAGCGGGAGATATTGTTCAAGGGCGCATCGCGCGACTCGAAAAGTTTGGCGCTTTCGTCGAGCTCACTCCTGGCGTGGACGGCTTGATTCATATTTCCGAGCTGGCTTGGTCCCGTACCAACGATCCGGCTGAAGTCGTCAGCGTCGGCCAGGAAGTCTCCGTCAAGATTATCAAAATCGAGGGCGGCGGCTCTGAAAAGCTCAAGATCTCGCTTTCTCTCAAACAAGCAGGCCCTGAGCCCGAAAAACCAGCCTCCAAAGCGGGCGCTGCGAGTGGCGAGGCTGCAAAACAGTTTGCCGAAAAATTCGCTGTGGGCGCGATCGTCTCGGGTAAAGTGGATCGCCGTGAACCCTACGGCCTCTTCATCAAGCTCGATGATCGCCTGACCGGCCTTCTTCATAAGTCCAAGGCGATGGATAAGCCTGAGTTCCCTTACGATAAGCTCAAAGTGGGCGATACCGTGACGGTTCAAATCGGCGAAATTCGCGAGCAAGACCGAAAAATTTCGCTCGACGTGCCAAAGGATCCAAACGCTGACGATTGGAAGGGCTATGTCGGAACTGCTGCTTCAGCAGGAGGCGGTTTGGGAACGCTGGGTGGCGCATTTGGCGAAAAGCTTCGCGCTGCGATGGATAAAGGCCCTGCTAAGAAAAAGAAGTAAGTCGTCAGAGTAGGCAGCGTATGCTCAGTACAACACTATCCAAGCTGCGCTGCCCGAAAGCTTGCCAAGGCGAAATCATCCTTCTAGGGAAGGGCGGAGCGTCTCAGGCTGAGCTCCCTGTGCGCGAAGTCGCATCGGGAACGCTCGAATGCCGCAGCTGTCAGACTCGATTTCCGATCTTGGCAGGAGTCGCGATTTTATCGAGCGATGTGGCTTCGTATATCCTCCATCACGTCAAAGGGATCGCTCAGCTCGTCCACGAGGACGAAATCCCGATCGAGTATCGCGAGGACTTTGTCGACGCTAAAAGCGAGATCGAGCCTGAGCATATCGAAGAGGATCTCGAGGCGGAGCGTGTCGTTTCGCTTTATCTGATGAACCATTATCTGCGCTTCGGGGACAGACCTCAGGGGTTGCCTCAGTGGCTCAAGCCTGAATCAGGAACCCTGAGTCCTGTGATCGAATCTTTGATTCGCGAGCATTGGGATCGTGGTCCGTTTTCTCAAATCGTGCGTTGGTTCGATCAGATTGCCGGGAAGAAGCCCGATGCTTCGGTGATCGAGCTTGGATCAGGGGCTGGGGGGCTTTATCCGCTCTTGCGATCCAAGCTGGGAACTTATTTGGGAATCGACAGCTCGTTTGCCAGTGTGGCGTTGGCGCGACACTTGGCTCTTGGTGCACCTTATGGACGAAAGCTTCGAGTACCTAGCGATCTATTGCAAGGCCCCGTCTCGCGTGAAGTCGAGATTCCGGTTCAAGACGCTTTTGACGGAAGCGCCGATTTTGTCG
>CAZCBS010000116.1:0-11287 GCA_964496965.1 uncultured Bacteriovoracaceae bacterium | reverse complement strand
TTCGGGGGCTACTCCAAATTCAATAACCGGAACGGCTTCTGTAAGCATTTGGTTTGCGCGAGCTCCACCGGTGTGAACTCCAAGAACGCGATCGGTCTTCGCGTCGGCGATGACTTTCACCAGGCCTTCGGTTTCGTCCATCGAGCGAGCACGCCCGTTTGCTGAAAAAGGAAAGGTTCCGACTTTGTACTCGATACCTTTTGCTTTTATTTCTTCTTCGGTCGCGCCAACAGTGGCGACTTCCGGCCAAGTATAGACGACGTTTGGCATCGCTTCATAGTTCACGTGACCGGATTGGCCTGCCATGATCTCAACTGCTGCGATTCCTTCTTCTTCGCCTTTATGCGCAAGCATTGGGCCTGCAACGACGTCGCCGACGGCATAAATGCCAGGAACGTTGGTTTGGAAGTGCGAATCAATCTCGACTTGGCCCAGCTTATTGGTCGTCACGCCGATCTTATCGAGGCCCAGGCCTTGGGTCGTGGGCTTACGGCCCGTGGCCACAAGAATGCGATCGCATTCGATCTGCGATTTGGTTCCAGACTTGATCTCTTCGACTTCAACCACCATCCAAGCGCCTTCTTTGCGAGCGCCCAAGCACTTGGTCCCCAGTCGGAATTCAATGCCTTGCTTCTGCAAAGACTTGTAAAGCTCGTTCGAGACTTGGCGATCAATCGGAGGAAGGATCGTGTCCATGAACTCAACCACGGTCACGCGAGCACCCAATCGTGCCCAAACGGACCCGAGCTCAAGCCCGATCACGCCACCGCCGACGACAACGAGATGCTTTGGAACTTCAGGAAGCGAGAGCGCTTCCGTCGAGCTGATGACTCGATCGCCATCAAATTTCATAAACGGAAGTTCCGCTGGAACGCTTCCCGTTGCGATCAAAACGCGAGGAGCGGCGATCGTGCGCGTGCCCGCTTCGCCCTTCGCTTCCATCACGAAGTTTTCGCCTTCTTTGCCTGTGAAGCTTCCAAGTCCGAGAACATGCTCGACCTTGTTCTTTTTAAAGAGATAAGCCACGCCTTGGGTGTTTTGACGAACGACGCTTTCTTTGCGCTTCATCATGGCCGACAAATCGAGCTTCAGGTCGCCGATCATCACGCCATGCTTCGAGTACTTGCTCTTGGCTTGATGAAAGTGCTCGCTTGACTCAAGCAAGGCCTTCGACGGAATGCATCCCACGTTCACGCAGGTGCCTCCCAAGGTCTTATCTTTTTCGATACAAGCAGTCTTGAAGCCAAGCTGTGCTGCACGGATGGCGGCAACGTAGCCCGCAGGGCCCGCACCGACGACGATCAGATCAAAATTTTCAGTGGCCATGATTGAAACTCCAAAGATCTAAAAATTAAAACTCGAGGCCGAGCTTTTCAGGGTTCTCGAGGAAGTCTTTCAGGTGAACCAGGAAAGTCACTGCGCCTTTTCCGTCGATCAAGCGATGATCGTAAGAGAGCGCGAGAAACATCATCGGACGGATCTCGACTTTACCGTTCACTGCCATCGGACGGTCTTGAATTTTATGCATTCCCAAAATGCCGCTTTGCGGAGGGTTCAAGATCGGCGTCGACATCAAGGAGCCGTAAACGCCACCGTTCGAAATCGTGAAGGTGCCGCCCGACATGTCCGCGATGGAAAGCTTTCCGTCGCGGGCTTTGATCGCGAGCTCATTGATTTTCTTTTCGATTCCGACGTTCGTGAGCTGTTCAGCGCCGCGAACGACCGGTACGACGAGGCCACGCTCAGTGCCGACGGCAACGCCGAGATCGACATAGTCGTGGTAAATCACGTCGCGGCCGTCAATCGATGCGTTGACTTCAGGAACGAGCTTCAGGGCTTCGACTACGCCGCGAGCAAAGAAAGACATAAAGCCCAGCGAAACGCCGTGCTTGGCTTTGAAAGAGTCTTTATGTTTCGCGCGAAGAGCCATGACTGGACCCATGTCGACTTCGTTGAAAGTCGTCAGGATCGCTGCCGTGTGCTGAGCTTGAACTAGGCGTTCAGCGATGCGGGCGCGCAGGCCCGACATTGGAACGCGACGATCGCCTTCGCGAAGCGGAATCGCGGCAACAGCTTGAGGAGCGGTCGCGCGAGCCGCAGGTGCCGGAGCAGCAGATGCGCCAGCGAGATGACCGAGGACATCACCCTTGGTGACGCGGCCACTTTTTCCGGTGCCAGCAATCTGATTGATGTCGGCGCCCGACTCGACCACTGCCTTACGAACAGCGGGGCTCATCGGAACTCCCGAGGCAACAGAAGTCGCAGGCTTTGCGGCGGCCGATGCAGCGGCAGGTGCCGAAGCCGCCTTCGGAGCTTCAGCCGAAGTCGTTCCGGTCGCGGCGTCATCGATCATGCCGATGACTTCACCGACAGGAATTCGCTCGCCAGCAGCCTTGATGATCGTCAATGCACCGGTTGCTTCCGCGACAATTTCAACGGTCGCTTTATCGGATTCGATCTCCAGCAAAAGCTCGCCATTTTTGACCTGAGCGCCATTTGGCTTGGCCCACTTCAAAATGCTGACTTCGGTGATCGATTCGCCAACGCTTGGCGCTTTTACGTTATGTTTCATTTCTTCGAATCTCCTCGGGACTCTCCAAAGGCAGCCTCAATCAGCGCCCGTTGTTCTTTTTCATGAATCTTGGCCGAGCCCACTGCGGGAGCGGCGCCGATCTCGCGTCCAACGTAACGAATTGGACGTCCTACTTTTTCTTCGAATAGGCTGTATCCGCCCATCCAGGTGTTAAAGATGTAGCTCCAAGCGCCCATGTTGCGAGGCTCTTCTTGGACCCATACGATGTCCTTCGCGTTTTTGAAGCGTCCCAAAACTGCTGCCAATTTTTCGGCAGGGAATGGATAGAGCTGCTCCACGCGAACAATCGCCACATCCGTGCGCTTCAGATTCGTGCGCTCGGCGGCAAGATCGTAGTAGACTTTGCCCGAGCAGAGAAGCACGCGCTTCACGTCGGAGGCGTTCTTGATTTCGGTATCGTCCAGAACTTCCTGGAATCCGGAATCGGTAAAGTCCTTGAGCTCGGAGATCGCGTGCGGATGACGGAGCAAGCTCTTCGGCGACATGATCACCAAAGGCTTTCTGAAATCACGCTTCACTTGTCGACGGAGCGCATGGAAAATCTGCGCCGGAGTCGTCAGATTGGCAACGATCAGATTGTTGCGACCGCAAAGCTGGAGGAATCGCTCCAAGCGCGCGCTTGAGTGCTCAGGACCTTGGCCTTCAAATCCGTGAGGAAGCAAAAGCACCAGTCCGCTCATGCGTTGCCATTTCGATTCAGAAGACGAAAGGAACTGATCGATGATCACTTGAGCGCCGTTCGCGAAATCGCCGAACTGGGCTTCCCAGATCACGAGCGAGGTCGGATCGGAAAGCGAGTAACCATACTCAAAGCCCATGACGGCTGTTTCGGACAGGTGGCTGTTATGGACTTCATAACGAGCCTTGCCGGACGCCACTTGGTTCAGCGGAGAAAATGTTTCGCCGGTTTCAAAGTCATTCAGAACGGAGTGGCGATGCGTAAAGGTTCCGCGCTCAGCATCTTGGCCGGTGATGCGAACCGCGTTTCCTTCGCGAACCAAAGAAGCAAACGCAAGCGCTTCGCCGTTGCCCCAGTCGATTCCCTTGCCGTCTTCAACTGCTTTCAAGCGGGCTTCGAAGAATCGTCCCAGCTTTGAATGCAGATGAAAGCTCGCAGGCATTTGATTGATCTTCGCTGCGATCTCTTTCAGGGTTTTTGCGTCCACTTCCGTTTTGACAGGCTTCCAGCAGTCTTCTTCGGTTCCTTTTTTGAGGCCCTTCCAACGGCCTTCTAAAGACGACACGAAAGGCTTTGGAGCTTCAGCCTTGGTGCGCTGTTGAGCTTCGGTGAACTTTGCCATCAGCTCATCGACCATGCCTTGAGCTTGTGCTTCGCTGACAGCGCCTTCGGCCACGAGCTTCTTCGCGTAAACTTCGCGAGGCGATGCATGCGCTTTGATTTGCTTATAAAGGAGAGGCTGAGTGAAAGAAGGTTCATCGCCTTCGTTATGACCATGCTTGCGATAACAGATCAGGTCGATGAACACGTCTTTCTTGAATTTCTGACGATATTCGGCGCAAAGGCGCGAAACATACCAAACCGCTTCTGGATCATCGCCGTTGACGTGAAAAATCGGCGTTTCCAGCATCTTCGCAACGTCCGTGCAATAAGTGGTCGAGCGCGAATCTTTTGGAGAGGTCGTAAAGCCAACCTGATTGTTGATAACGATGTGAAGCGTTCCGCCCGTCGCGTAGCCTTTGAGCTGCGAAAGATTCAACGTTTCATAACAAACGCCTTGGCCAGCGAATGCGGCGTCGCCGTGAATCTGAACAGGGATGACTTGAGTGCGGTCCGTGTCTCCCAAGAAAGCCTGTTTCGCGCGTGCCATGCCTTCGACCACTGGATTGATGAACTCCAGATGGCTTGGGTTATAGCCCAGCGAAAGGTGAACCGGGTTTCCTTGGCGGGTTTTGAGATCCGACGAATAGCCCATGTGGTACTTCACGTCGCCTTCACCCATGCTGGTGTCAGCTTTGTAAGCGCCTTCGAACTCGGTGAAAATGTATTCCGGTTTTTTGCCGTAGACGTTCACCAGCACGTTCAAGCGACCGCGATGAGCCATGCCGATGACAAACTCTTTCGCGCCCAGCTCGGCTCCGACTTCGATCATGCAATCGAGGGCTGGAATGACCGCTTCTCCGCCTTCGACGGAGAAGCGCTTCTGCGCTACATAACGAGTATGGAGAAAACGCTCGAACGTTTCGCTCTCGGTCACTCGCTTCAGGATGAACTTGCGGGTCTCCGGATCGAGGTTGGCGCGATTGCGGCTGTTTTCCATGCGCTGCTCAAGCCAGCGGCGCTCTTCGAGATTCTGGATATGAGTGAACTCGACGCCAATGTCGCCGCAATAGGTCTCGCGCAAACGAGCGATGATGTCGCGAAGTTTTGCCGAACCCATTCCGATGAGTTTTCCGGCGTTGAAAGTCTTGTCGAGATCCGCGTTCGTCAGCTCAAAGCGGGAAAGATCCAAGAGCGGGTGAGTGGCAGGCGCGGGAACCAGTGGGTTGATGTTCGCAAGAACGCGACCCATCTCGCGATAGGCGTTGATCAAGTCGGCGACTTTCGCTTCAGCGCTGAGATCGATTCCAGCTGCGCCCGCGACGGCCGCTTGAGGAACGGCATGTCCGTTTGGTTCAGCAGTCTCGCCTCCCAACTCCATGCCTTCGAAGAAATAGCGCCAGGAAGGATCGACAGAATCTGGATCCGCGAGGAAGCGCTCGAAAAGCTCGTCAATGTATCCGATGTTGCTGCTCTTTAAGTAGCTGAACCTGCTCAAAAGGTAATCCAAGGAAAGCCCTTTCTATATGTTCCAAGTCGCCGCACGTTTTGTCTAAATTATAATAAATAGAGTGTATGTCCGCGACTTGAAACTCGAATCGAAGAGTGAGTTTGTTTTAGGCTGCCCAAAAATAGAGGTCAAGGTGATATTCGAGTTTTAGAGCCCTAATTTTGCCGCGCTGAGTCGTTACCGATTCCCTGTACATATATCCCACTCATGAAACTCATATCTTGGAATGTGAACGGTATTCGAGCCGCTCAAAAAGGCGGCTTTCAGCAATGGTTTTCGGATCAAGCGGCAGACGTCGTCTGCATCCAGGAGTCGAAGGCCCGCCCCGAACAGCTGGACGAATCCATGCTTCATCCGAATGGATATCATTCCTATTGGCACTCGGCTGAAAAACCAGGCTACAGCGGTGTCGCGATTTATTCCAAACATGAGCCGCTGGATGTGAAAATCGGGATCGGCGTCCCTGAAATCGATCGTGAAGGTCGTGTGATCATCGCTGAGTACTCGGACGTCACTCTGATCAATTCTTACTTCCCGAACAGCCAGCGCGATCACGCGCGCTTGGATTACAAGCTCATGTTTTGCGAGACGATGCTGAAGTTTTGCGAATCGCTCCGCAAAAAAGGCAAGAAAGTCGCGCTCTGCGGCGACTTCAATATCGCTCATCGGGCGATCGACTTGAAGAACCCGAAATCCAACGAAAACAACGCGGGCTTTCTTCCTGAAGAACGGGCCTGGATGGATCAGTTCACCGGTCATGGCTACGTCGATACCTTTCGGCATTTCAACCAGGAGCCCGGCCATTACACCTGGTGGAGTTATCGTCCCGGTGTTCGTGAAAAGAATATTGGGTGGCGCTTGGACTACTTTGTGATCAACCCCGAATGGAAAGATCGTTTAAAGTCCGTGGAACATCAACCCCACGTACGAGGTTCGGATCACTGCCCAGTTCGGCTTGTTCTGCGGGACTAAGCGTGCACTCTAGGTTTTCGATTCGCTAGCGGTCACGCGATTTCTGCCGCCCTTTTTCGATTGGTAAAGGGCTTGATCGGCGGATTCGAGCACTTCTTCTGGATTTTGGCCATGCTCAGGAAAAACCGCGACTCCAACGCTGATGCTGATTTTGCCCAGAGGCTGCGCATGTCCCTCCGGAAATTCTGGAGACGCAATTGTGGCGCGAAGGCGTTCGGCAAAGATCAGTGCGCCTTCCTTGCCGGTCGCGCGGCAAAGGACGGCAAATTCTTCGCCGCCGTAGCGTGCCGCCAGGTCTGATTTGCGGGCTTGTCCCTGAATGACTTTTGCCAGCTCTTTCAAAAGCGCATCGCCAGCGGGATGTCCGTTTCTGTCGTTATAATGCTTGAAGTTGTCCACGTCACAGAAAACGATCGCATAAGGCTCGCCATTTCTCATACAGCGATCATGCTCGACTTTAAGCTGAGCTTTGAAATGCCGAAAGTTCGCAAGCTGGGTCATCTCGTCGCTGGTCGAGAGCTCCTCAAGCTTTTGGTTCAGTGATTGAAGCTCTTTGAGATAACGCTCGGCCCGTTCTTGAATCTCGACCTCTTGGGTAATGTCGCGGCCGATGATTTGAAGAACCGACTCGTCTTCCGTGCTGCCGACTTGAAGCCAGCAAGCCACAAGCTCAACGATGAGAGCGGTTGTATCGCTTGATTTCCATCGAGTTCGAAATTTTTTCGGAGCGTAGGAGCGTTTTGCGATTCGAAGATGCTTCTCAAAGTCTGACCGAAGCTCCGCAGGAATCCAATCAATCAGACTGCGTCCCGATAGCTCTTGCAGCGAAAGACCCATTCGCAATTCGACAGCGGGATTCGCGTCCAAGATGTGAAGCGTTTCCGGCTCCACCAAGAAAACAAAGTCGCTCATTCGGTTGAAAAGATCGAGATACTTTGCGCGCTCGGAAAATCTCATTGGATCTCGATCGCCTCCGCTGAGTCGAGCAAGATCTGCGGATTGGCCTGGCTATCGCTCACTTCGTTGAAAGTCCCGGTCGCTTTCACTCGGATAGCCGTGCTGATCAGTTTGTTGCGTCCGTTGACGTATGCGGTCGCGTGCTGGTCCCAAGCGGTTTGAAGTTTTTGACGGATTTTTTCAAACACTTCGGGCGAATCAAAGTTCACCAGAGTAAACTGCCGCTTCAAGCCGCCAGGAAGTTTTTGCTCCACCGCGAAAACATTAAAGAGAATCTCGGGGCTTTTCGGAAAAAGAATCAAAGCGCCTTCAATCGTCCCTGTCTTTCCATGCAACTCGCGGATTGATTCGACGACCTTGACTGGCTGAGGATTTTTTTCCAGGAGCGCCAGGTGAACAGGCTGCTCGGGCTCGACTCGGATCTTGAATTGAAGCTCGACCACATCGTTGCGAAAAAGGCCTTGGGTGAGTGCCTCGTTTTTCACATAAACCGGAAGAATCACATCTTTATACTCGACCACTAGAATATGTCCGTCGCCCGCGATCGCATGCACCAAAAAGAGCGCGCTGCTTTTTCCGACCAGGTCATCCGGCACTTTCGCATCGTAGGAATGGTCTTCGGCTGGATACGGGTTTTTGTAAGCCTCAATAAGCTCGATTGAGCTGATCTCGATATGTTTCTGCGGGCTTGGGTTTTTCAAGAACTTACCCTTGACCCGAACTTTGTCGTGGCGATTGAACCCTGCGAGCCGTCGGGCAATCGCGGGATCGTCGGATACTAACGACATCTCGACGTAATCAAAGAAGTCTTGAGGGTTGCGATAGGTGAAAACGTAAAGCTCTTGCGCGGAAGCGCTTCCGTGAATCCATCCGACCACGCCTTCTGTGGTGAGCTGTTTTTCGACCAGTCCGAGATCAACGGCAAATGCCGATGAGGCTGAGAGGATAATCGCGGCAAGTGCGGAAAGGATTCTCTTTTTCATCGTCATTTTATACGGCGGGGACTTGGGTTACGCAAACTGAAAGTGCTGTGATTTCTAGCCCAAAGTACGATAGGCAGAACTTGCCGCGCTTCTTCGAGTGGGTTTATGTTTTGTGAAATCATTCAAGACGGCTATTCTTGAATGAGCATGAAGACGCTCCTTCTATTCAGTTCCGGCCTGCTGTTTTTTTCCGCTCATCAGGCTTATGCGAATTGGTTCTGGTGGATGGGGCCGCAAAGCTCGACTCAGCCCCCGAGTCAGAGCTCGTATCAATCTAAGAAGGACTTCGGTTTTGCCGAGCTTAAACAGCTGATCGAAGGAAAGCAGATTTCTTCGATCGAAGATTTGTTGCCCCATTTGCCGGAAAGCTTGCGCTCCAACTTTACGCTCATGGCTGAAAGCGAGAGCGCACAAGGCGCCACTCCTGATAATCCCCGAGTCATTCTTTTTGGCAATGACGCTCGGACGGTTCTCGCATTCAATGGAGATCCCTCGCAAGCGGGGCATAACAAGTTGGAAGTCATTGAGTTCAAGGACGACACTCGAGAGTTCGAATTCAGATCGATCACATTTCCCGATTCGAAATCGCACAATAAGAACGTCGAGTTTTCGGAGAAAAATCCAAAGGCTTGTTTGGGCTGCCACGGGGGAGAGGATCCAAGGCCGAATTGGGCTCGCTATCCCAAGTGGAAAACCGCCAATAGCAGGCCTTACGGTCATTTTGATGACAATCTCACCTCTGATCACGATGAATTCATAAAGTTCCTCGCAAAGAAGGATGAGTCTCCCATTTATCGGCATCTGATCTTTGAGGGTTCCAAGATAAATCCGTATTCGCCTTACGCAGGCCCAAGCGGGACAGCGCAAGGAACGGCTCGTTTTCGGCCGAACATGCGTCTGACGAATTTCTTTATTCGCCAGAATGCGCAACGACTGATGAGAAAGTTAGAATCGCATCCGCGCTTTGATACTTATCAAAGCCTGATTTTGCTTCTCCGTGAGCAAACTCATGAGATCTTTCGGGCAAATAACGAAAATGCGAAGGGCGATCTGATTTCTGAGCAAGTTTGGGCGTTGCTTGAAAAGGATAAACTATTCTCTCATGAAGAGATTTCAGCGCTTAAAAAAGAGTACATATTCGGCTCCGGACCTAAAATTGTCGACCGATTACTCAAAGCTCTCGGAACTCAGTACTCTGATTGGTCGCTCAAATTGGTTCCACCTCGAGGGACCCCGGATTCAATCGCTAACGAGGTGTCTGGGGCCTACATAGATGGCTTTGTGCCGCGTGTGTTTATCAACAAGGCTCAAAAAGGAGCCACGGTCGATTACGTGGAAAATGAGCTCTGGAAAAACTTGACGAAGAAAGACCCTTCGTTTGCTAGATACTATTCACAACATTCCGTGAGAACCGAGATTCCGGCGGTTTATGGATCGCACGCTTCAGGAAAGATCCTGGATGAAATGGGTGGTCTCATCGATATCAACCGCTCACGGGGCTCGGATAAGCTTCTCTTCAACAGATTGTTCGCGGAGAGCCGCGACGCGTCCTGCATCAAGGCCGAAGTAAAGAAATCGCTTTCGAATTGGCCTTACTAGTTTTTCCACTGACGCTGTAAAAAACTTCGACAGCTGTTACGTTTCTATCAGCTCATTTTTCAAAAGCGCACGATAAACAATAGTTGGCGCTGGCACTGCCCTTGCTTTTGGCAGCCGCGAAGTGGAGGCAGTATGGCAGTTTCAGCAAAGTTTTATAAAGCCGCGGCAGTAGTCGCTTTGTCGTTAGCGATGGTGGGTTGTGGCAAGGCCACTATTAAGTTTACCGGCAAAACCGGCGCGACGACTTCCGTTCAAACCGTGAACGGAACGCTTCAAGTGTCGAAAGTCTCAAATACGTTCATCGGCGACAGGACCTCGACGACCTATCAAATTTCATTTGTTCTCACGCAAGGCGGGAGAACGATCGAGCTGAACACTTATCCGACGCCGGACCAAAACAGCTACGACAGCAAGAACTTCGGCAACGATTACTACGCGGTTCGGACGGTGTGCGCGACAAGCAATTGCGAAACTTTCGCGGCTCTCTTTAATTACGGTTCATATCAAGGCAGCGGCATCCAGTTCGCCGTTCTTTATCAAGGAAAAGCGGATGGCAGCGGCAACGTGATCAAGATGAACGAAGAGCTCAATACGAACTACAACAGCGTTTCCGATGCCTTGAATAGCTTGGTCAGCGCGATGTAAATCGGTCGCGAAAATAAAAGCTGCTTAACGAATCAGATCTCCACTCCATAGCGCTTGACTGAATGAATTGTAATCCAAGACTTCAACTGGATTTGCCGGATCAGGGCGCAGAGGTCGTTCACCGAGATAAACGCCGATGGTTCTTACTTTCTTATTGAGCTCGGATGCGAGTCGGAGCAGCCCTTTTGAAAATGAGCTCTCCCATCTCGGGGATGATTTGATTTCTATCGCTAAAAAACCATTTTGTGTTTCAAGAAAAAGATCGACTTCTACTCCGTCATACGATGACCAGAAGTGCAAAGGGTAGTCGAGCTCAGAGTAAGACAAGTAAGCTCGGACTTCGTGCAGAATCCAGCTTTCAAACAAGCTGCCTTTTTCTTCTGGTTGAACGGGGTAGGCAATTCGCTCGGAAATCGCTCGAATAACCCCCGGATCGAAGAAGTAAAATTTCGGATGCGAGATTTGCTTCGTGGCTCGTTTGAGCTTCCATGCGGGAAGCCAAGATCCGACAAGAGTATCCACCAGAAGCTCAAAATAGGTCTGAACTGTTTGTCGTGCGACCTGGGCATCGCGCGCGATTGTGCTTGCGTTGGTCACTTGCCCATTCTGTCGGGCTGCGATCTCAAGAAAACGAGCGAAACCCCCGACGTTTCGAGTTAAAGCCTCGGCTTTGATCTCCTCATCCAAATAGGTCAATGCATAAGCCTTCAAAAAGGCCGCTGGATTTTGAGACGACACGGCTTGAGGCA
>CAZCBS010000115.1:0-11298 GCA_964496965.1 uncultured Bacteriovoracaceae bacterium | reverse complement strand
GTGGCTGAAGCTGCCCGACTGTTAAGCGACTTGAGAAACTGGGGCTATGGTACAAGCCCGCGCCACGGATCACTTTGGGAAGTTCAAAAAGCTCGGATCGAGCTAAAAACTTCGCACGAACTCTCCGAGTTTCCCAGCCCTCGAAGCGCGAGCCTGGAAAATCCTCTCGCACCAAGAATACAGGCTGATAGGGCAATGCTCCTTGCTCCGTCTGCAACAATCTCAAACCGGACGCAAGGCGCGTGACGTAACGAGCGATCCCGTGAGGAACCTGCTCCACCATTCGCGCGTCAATTAAAACTTCTGGCAAAACTTCAGGCTTTTTTCTCATCGCGAATCAACCAAAACAAAGACCATGCAACCATCCACATCGCCTGATGAGTGACTTTGGCTTCCCAGAAATTGACTTGAGTCAGGCCATTGAGCTGAAAGGCGATCCAAGCGCAGAAAAGTCCGGCAGCAAATACATCTGCCGTTGCCAAACGCCGTTTCCAGGCTGTCCACGCCATCGCGATGACCAGGCAGGACCACGCCAACCAGCTCAGGGCGCCTGCGATTCCGGTACCTCCAAGCATGTCGAGAAGATTATTGTGAGCGTGACCGCTGAAAACGTTTTGGCTCGAGTACTTTTGCATCAGGTAATAACCCGAAAGCTCTTGGTTATGCTTCCAACCGACTCCCAAGAGAGGTCGCTCTTTCAAAAATTCGAGATTGGCTTTCCACAAATCGACTCGAGTTAAAAGCGACTCTTGAAAATTGACATGAGTGAATCGCTCTTGAAATGCTGGAAGCTGACTGATGCCCGCGACCCCGACAAGAAAAAGCGAGATCACGCCAATTTGAGCTTTCCGCGGCAAATAGATGAGCACCCAGAGCAGAATCGCGATCGGCAAAATCAACCAAAGCGTGCGCGAATAGGTCAAAAACAGCGCGATCGCCCCTAGCGCTGCTCCCGCACCCCAATACCATTCCCATTTGCGTTTAAAAAAATCGAGGCTCGCAAAAAATGGAAAAATCAGGATGCTCGCGACCGAAAGATGGTGACCGAGAAAAAGAGTCGCATGATAGCGCTGCGGACGTTCTGCCATCGGAATGGGCTGAGGCCTTGGCCAACCCGTGAAATGCTGAATGATCGCGATCACTCCCAGTACCGCGCAAGCCGCGATCCAGGAATTTAAGATCTTGCTTCGACGCTCGGTTGTCAGCGCGCCCAACCCCGCCGCTAACAGTAATGGCCAGAACAAATACCAAAGTTTAAGCGAATCCTTCAGAATGTGAACTTCAGATGCATGCCCGCCATAGGAAAGAGGCGCAACCTTGGCCCAAACCAGGCTCCCGACGCAGCAAAGAGCAAGCGCGATCGAAACCCAGAAGTATCGTCTCATCCAAACGGAAGCTCTAAAATCTTCCCGAATCTGCGCAAGCAGCGCCTTGGGCCCACAATAAAACCAGAGAAGTGTCGCAATCAGGATCACGGCTCCAGCGCTCATGACCGCCATCGAAATCAGGGTCGAGACGGCATAGATGCAAAGGGCGAGAGTCAGAATCGACTGCCTGTTTTCCAAATCAGTTTGGGGCATATCAAACTTTTCGCACGGATTTGCGGGAATGGGAAGCATGGGGAATGCTGACGAGATCTAAGATCCCCAATCGAGCGAGCGCGAAATCGTATCGGGACGGATCCTCAGGATCACAAGCTCGAAGCGACTCGGTTACCTCCAGGGCGGCCTGCCAGTTCAGGCTTTTTCGCTTGGTGAGTCCCAGGTATTGACTGATCCTTCCTGTGTGAGTGTCGAGTGGCAAAACCAGCTGAGAGGGCTTTAGATAACGAGACCTGGGAAAAGTCTTTTCCAGAGGGCTTCCCTTGCCCCAAAGCCCAGGATCGACTTCGTCCTTTCGCCCCATCCAGCGCAGAAGCATACACCAGCGCTTGCAACAGCTTCCATCTTGAGGCGCTGTCAGAAGATAAGAGAACGAGGGACTATTCCGAAAGAGCGCTTTAAGAGTTTGATCCATCTCGAGGGCTCGCCTCCAGTCCCCAATCAGGCCATCGAGTGCTTGGGAAATATCCGCGGCATCGGGGTCAAGATGAGTCAGGAAATGGCCTCCCAAGGAACCGTATTTTTTCCAGCTTTGCCCTAAAAGCGCCGAGAGAAGAAGCAAATCGGTGCCTACATTGAATCGGTGAACGAAGCCTTCCAAAGACTTCCTTTGACGATCGGGGTTTTGCGCAGCTTTTCGAACGAAGGCGGACGGAGAGCCCGCCGACCGACTCATTCGAGACAAAAGATCCTCCACGGATTTGCGAATCTGACGAACATTTCCGTACGCTAAAACCGACGAAAATAGCGCCACCGCCTCCTGGTCCCAGGGGTCCGAATAGCGATGCACGAACTCAAGCGGATCTGACCAGAGAAACTCTGCCCGGTGATACTGATGAGTCAGGCGATCAAGAAAAACCCGAAGTTCCATTGGAAGCAGATATATCGCACTGCGTACTCATTCATCAATAGCATCGGAAGGCAATTTATGCGAGATAAGGAGTACATGAAACGCCGTGTCCTATCGGGACTTTTCATTGTGATCTTCACCTCTTCGATCTGCTCACCCATTTTCGATGCGCGAGCCGAACAAACCGACGTTTCTTCAGTTCCTAACACCCCGAGTGCTCCTCCTTCGCTCTTCAAACGATCGGCTCCTGAGTCCTTTCGTTGCCAACGATTGTTTGCTTACGAAGGCAAGGTCGTCGGTTGCGATTCGAACGTGCGGCCGGATGGCGAAGGGCTTCGTCCTTACCTCAGCGATATTCCTGCCGCCAATGCCGAGCTGAATATTTACCAACGCAACCGGGCAACTCTTCGCAATACGGCTTATTTTGGAAGTCTAGGTCTCGCTCTTTTGATCGCCGGAGCAGTCGCGGGCGGCGGCACGGGCAAGCAGATCATGCTTCTGAGCGGAGGCTCGCTCATGGCGGGCAGCTTTCTTTATGGATTCACGAGCGCGCGCGCGAATGAAAATCATTTGAACGAAGCAGTTCGACTCCATAATTTGGCAAAACCTGATAAGCCCATTGAGTTACAGTTTTCGACAGGGATTGGATTTTAATCAAGAGAGAGAATTAGAAATGCCTAGACGACAAGATATCCGCAAAATTCTTCTGATCGGCAGCGGCCCCATCGTGATCGGCCAAGCTTGTGAGTTTGACTATTCCGGAACCCAGGCGCTTAAAGCGCTCAAAGAAGAAGGTTACGAAGTCGTTCTGATCAATTCGAATCCCGCGACGATCATGACGGATCCCGAGCTTTCGGACAAAGTGTACGTCGAGCCTCTCACGCCAGAGTTTGTCGAGCGCGTGATCGCGGCCGAAAAGCCGCAGGCACTTCTCCCGACGATGGGCGGCCAGACCGCGCTCAATCTGACGATGGAGCTTCATCGCGCGGGGATTCTCAAAAAATACAACGTCGAGATCTTGGGCGCGCGCCCGGATGCGATTCACAAAGCCGAAGACCGCGAGACTTTCAAAACCACGATGAACGAGATTGGCGTCGATAGCGCCAAGAGCCGCGTGGTTCGCTCCCTCGATGAAGCGCGCCAGATGATTCGCGAGATCGGCTTGCCATTGATTTTGCGCCCGTCGTTCACGTTGGGTGGCGAAGGCGGCGGCACCGCTCACACGGAAAAAGAATTTTTGGAAAAAGTCGAACGCGCGCTTTTCCTCTCTCCCTCTCACGACGTGCTGGTTGAAGAAAGCCTGATCGGCTGGAAAGAGTTCGAGCTCGAGGTCGTACGCGATAAAAAAGACAACGTCATCATTGTCTGCTCGATCGAAAACTTCGATCCAATGGGCGTTCACACGGGCGACTCGATCACCGTTGCTCCTGCGCAGACGCTGACGGACCGCGAGTATCAAAACTTGCGCGATCAAGCCAAGCGCATCATCCGCGCGATCGGCGTTGAGACCGGCGGATCCAATATCCAGTTCGCGATCCATCCAAAAGACGGCCGTGTGATCGTCATCGAGATGAACCCGCGCGTTTCGCGTTCTTCCGCATTGGCGTCGAAGGCCACGGGCTTTCCGATCGCTCGCGTCGCCGCGAAACTCGCCGTAGGTTACACGCTGGACGAGCTCACGAACGATATCACGGGCACCACGCCTTGCAGCTTTGAGCCTTCGATCGATTATGTCGTGACGAAGATTCCTCGCTTTGACTTTGAAAAGTTCCGCCCGACCGAGCCTATTCTTACAACTCAGATGAAGTCCGTCGGCGAAGTCATGGCCATCGGCCGCACTTTTGACGAGTCCCTGGGCAAAGCGCTCGCCGGCCTTGAAACCGATTCGCCTTGGTTCATGCCTTTGGATCGCCAGAAGGGACTTCCTGTAGCCGTCAATCCATCGGCAGACGGAGTCCGCTGGGATTTGATCGAAAGCGCTCACCCGAAGCGCATTTGGGCAATCGGCGATGCGATTCGCAAAGGAGCATCGGTCGAGGAAATCTCGCGACGCTCTCATATCGACATCTGGTTCTTGCAGCGAATCGCGATTCATCTTTCCGAAGAAAAAGTGATTCGCTCGAAGCCTTGGCCGCTGCCTGCTGAAGACCTTCAGCGAGTCAAGCGCCGCGGATGGACCGATCGCGCGATCGCTGGCGTGCTTGGAATCAGCGAAGAAAAAGTCCGTTTAGACCGAGAAGCAGCTGGAGTTCATGCTGCAATTCACTCCGTCGATACCTGCGCTGCCGAGTTCGAGGCCAAGACGCCTTACCATTACAGCAGCTATCACGGAAAAGACGAATCTCGTCCTTCGAGCAAGCCTAAGGTCATGATCCTGGGCGGTGGCCCAAATCGAATCGGTCAAGGCATCGAGTTCGACTATTGCTGCGTCCATGCGGCCATGTCGCTTCGCGCGGCAGGGATTGAAACGATCATGGTCAATTCCAATCCTGAGACCGTGAGCACTGACTTCGATATCTCGGACAAACTTTATTTTGAGCCGTTGACGCCCGAACATGTTCTCAACATCGCTCGCATCGAAAAGCCCATCGGCGTGATTGTCCAATTTGGCGGACAAACTCCGTTGAAGATCGCAAAAGCCATTGAACGCGGCGGTCTTAAAATCTTGGGCACCTCGGTCGAAAGCATCGATGCCGCCGAAGACCGGGAAAAATGCGAAAAAATCGTTCGTGAGCTCAAGGGCTTGGGACTTGAACAGCCAGAGGCCGCGATTGCCCGCACTCCCGCGGAAGCCATCGAACGCGCGAACACTTTGGGATATCCGGTCTTGGTTCGCCCATCCTACGTCTTGGGCGGAAAAGGAATGCGGATCGTCCATAGTGAAGCGATGCTCAGGCAATGGATCGAAGAAGCGATCCACGTCAGCGATGATCACCCTGTCTTGATCGATCGCTTTTTGGATCGCGCTACCGAAGTGGACGTCGATGCGATCAGCGACGGTCGCGAGACATTCATCGGCGGTTTGATGGAGCATATCGAAGAAGCGGGAATTCACTCCGGCGACAGCGCTTGCAGCTTGCCGGTCGCGACTCTGTCGGTTGCCATCACCGATCGGATTCGAACTTATGCGCGCGAGCTTGCGAAACGACTGAAAGTCGTCGGTTTGATGAACGCTCAGTTCGCTGTGCAGGGAGATCGAATTTATCTTCTCGAAGTCAATCCTCGCGCCTCGCGCACAATCCCATTCGTGAGCAAGGCAGTTGGAAAACCCCTCGCAAAGCTCGCCGTCCAAGTCATGCTCGGAAAATCCCTTCATGACCTCGGGATTCGCCAGGACTTTGATTTGGGTCTCACCACATTCAATTTAAAAGCTCCGGTCTTTCCATTTCACAAATTCCCATCCGTTGACGTTCTTCTCGGACCTGAGATGAAATCCACGGGCGAAGTCATGGGTCGAGGCAGCACGTTTGCGGGCTCTTACGCCAAGGCTCTCATCGCGGCGGGAATGAAGCTTCCAATGCAAGGCAATGTCTTTTTGTCGATTCGAAACGAAGACAAAGCCGAAGCATTGACGATCGCACGCGGACTACGGGATCTCGGATTTACGATCTGGGGAACGAGCGGTACCGCGGCCTTCTTGAATAGCTATGATCTCGGCGTTCAACCGATCAATAAGTTCACCGAGGGAAGCCCGCACTGCGTGGAAGCCATCCAAGAAGGGCGCTTCGCGCTCGTGATCAACACAACTTCGGACGAGCAAGCGATCAAAGACAGTTTCTCGATTCGCCGCGCGGCACTTGAGCGCAAGGTTCCCTACAGCACCGTGCTTTCGTCGGCGCGAGCAATGCTTGAAGCGATTCGCGAACAGAAGAAAGGACCTCTGGAGATTCTCCCGCTATGAAGTTGGAAAAAGGCGGGACCTGCTGGAATTGCGGCGGCGAGCTGACGGCTCTCGATTACGGGAGACAAGACTCGTGCCGCAAATGCGGCAGGGACACCCGGGTCTGCAAAAATTGTGATTTTCACGACCGATCTTATAATAACGAATGTCGTGAATCTCAGGCGGATCGCGTCGTCGACAAAGAAAAAGCTAACTTTTGCGATTACTTCAATCCTCGTTCTGGCCAAGGCGGAAACGGGCCTTCTCGCGACTCTCTCAAGGCCGCGGCTGACGCGCTTTTCAATTTTGGCAAGAAAAGCTGATCGGCCGTAGTAGTTGATTTATCCCCCCATTGTGCTAATTCTAAACTGCATATGGCTGAGGAAAAAGTTTCCGATAAAATTCCAATGACGGTTAATGGCAAGCGCCTCTTGGACGAGGAGCTGAAGCATTTAATGACCGTTGAGCGCCCGACCATCATCAAGGCGATCGAAGTCGCTCGTGGTCATGGCGATCTTTCGGAGAATGCGGACTATTCTGCAGCTAAAGAGCGCCAAGGTTTTATCGAAGGACGCATTCAAGATATCAACGGAAAGCTGGCTCGCGCTCAAATCATCGATCCTACGACCATCGAAAGCGATAAGGTTGTTTTCGGCGCAACGGTCATCGTAGAGGACCAAGAATCCGGCAAACGCACGACCTATCAAATCGTTGGCGTCGACGAGGCAGACATCAAGAACGGCAAAGTCGGAATCACTTCTCCGATTGCTCGAGCCTTGATCGGTAAGTCCGAAGGGGACGAAGTGGTGGTTCATGCTCCCAAAGGCGAAATCCGCTACGACATTGTCAAAGTTGAATATCGATAAGCACGCCCAGCAACCTTCCCTCACCCCCATTCAGTTCGTCAAAGGTGTAGGTCCAAGGCTAGGCGTTATTTTCGAAAGTCGCGGAGTTTCGACTGTCAAAGACTTGCTGCATTTTTTTCCGCGCGTCTATGAAGATCGCTCCAAGCTACTGAGCGTCGCGGAGCTTGTGGATGGCGAGATGGGGACCGTCGCTGTTCGAGTTCTTTCCAGTCGTAAAATCCCAACACGCACCGGTCGAAGCATTTTGGAAGTTCGCTGCACCGACGATACCGCGACTCTTTCTTTGAAATGGTTTTACGCTCCTCGTGGCATGGAAGCGCGCTTTCAGCCGGGCATACAGATCATTGTCACGGGCGCCGTCAAAGTTTATATGGGCAAGCCCGAGATCGTACATCCCGAGATCACTTGGGGCGTAAGCTCAGACGCTTCTGAAAAAGGCGAAAGCGCCGACTTTGGCCGCGTCGTTCCGATCTATACAGAAATCGAGGGTGTTTCGAGCCGCATTTTGAGAAAAATCCTCTGGGAGGCTCTCGAGAAATATTCTTTCGCCCTAACCGAAGATTTGCCAGAACCCTCTCTTGCCAAGCATCGCTTGCCCAAGCTTGCGCAAGCGATCCGTGAGATTCATTTTCCACAAGACAATGCGGTTGAGCTCTTGGAGTTCAATACCCCTGCGCATTGGCGGCTGATCTACGAAGAGTTTTTCAAATTCGAATATCTCGTTCTGCGGCAACGACTGAAAATGGAGAAGCATTTCGCTGTTCCGTTCGGGCCCGAAGGCGGGCTCGAAGGCTCGCGTGCCTTAGCGAAGCTTCTTCCCTTTCAGCTGACTCAAGGCCAGCGAAAAGCCGTTCAAGATATCTTAGGCGATATTTCACAACCTCATCCCATGAATCGCTTGATCCAAGGCGATGTGGGCTCCGGAAAGACAGCCGTCGCTTTTATCTCGGCAGGATGCGTGATCGCCGAAGGCGGTCAGGCCGCCTTGATGGCTCCGACAGAGATTTTAGCTGAGCAACATTATAAGAACGCCGTGAAACTTTTTGGCGGAAAGCTCAATGTTGCGCTCTTAACCGGTAAGACTTCGGCGGCTGAGCGAAACGCTTTGCTACCAAGACTTGCCGCGGGCGAGCCAGTTCTTTTGATCGGAACGCATGCTCTGCTGGAAGACCCCGTCGTCTTTAAAAATCTTTGTTACACATTAATTGATGAGCAACATCGCTTTGGAGTCGAGCAGCGTCGCACGCTTCGTCAAAAAGGTACGCGCAAAGACGCGAAGCCCGGTCAAACGACCCTGCCTCATAACCTGATCTTGACCGCGACCCCGATTCCGAGAACGCTCGCGCTGACTGCTTATGGAGATTTAGCGGTGACGAGCATTACTGAGCTTCCTCCCGGCCGGACGCCCGTGAAGACAAAGCTGGTTAAAGATAAGACTGAACAAGCCAAAGCGTTTGATTTGATCCGTGAGGAACTGAAAGCCGGGCACCAGGCGTATTTCATCTACCCACTTGTCAACGAGAGCGAAGCCGAAGGCTTCACGCAGCTTAAGTCCGCGGTCGCTGAAGCTGAAAATCTTCAACATGAGATTTTTCCTGAATTCAAAGTCGGCCTTCTCCACGGCCAAATGCGGCCAGATGAAAAAGCCAAGATCATGGATCAGTTTCAGCGCCGCGAGCTTCACATCTTGGTTTCTACAACCGTTGTGGAAGTCGGCGTCGACGTTCCAAACGCGACGGTCATGGTCATCGAGCATGCGGAACGCTTCGGGCTTTCGCAGCTGCACCAGCTTCGCGGCCGCGTAGGCCGTGGCGCCAAGCAGTCTCATTGCTTTCTGATTACGCATGCCAAGACGGGCGAAATCACTTCGATGCGTCTTGATGTTCTCGAAAAAACCAACGACGGATTTAAAGTTGCAGAAGCCGATCTCGAGATCCGCGGTCCGGGCGAGTTCTTAGGCACTCGCCAATCAGGCGGGCTGCCTTTCCGTATGGCGCATCTCGTCCGAGACCGTGAATGGCTGCTGAAAGCTCGCGATGATGCGGCCGAGCTTTTAAAAAATGATCCCGAGCTTGTTTTACCTGAACATCTTCCTTTGCGGCGATATTATGAACGCGAGGGAAATATCCAATTCGAAAGGTTGAAAACGTCATGACGAAGAAAAGCTTCTTGGCTCCTTTACTCGCAGCATTAGCTCCAGCACTCGCAGGAGCCGTAACAGGGATCGCCGCTGGTGAAAAGGCACCTGAATTCGCATTAAAGAATCAAAATGGGATCGTAGTTCGTCTCTCCGAGCAACGGGGCAAGTTCGTCCTCATTTATTTCTATCCCAAGGACGACACTCCAGGATGCACCAAAGAAGCTTGCAACTTCCGCGACGAGTATTCCGAGATCAAGAAACTGAACGCTGTCGTGTATGGAATTTCAAGACAGGACGAAAAGAGCCATCAGAAGTTCATCGCCAAGCACAAGCTTCCATTTGACTTGCTTGTCGACGCGGATGGCTCCGTCGCCGAAGCTTATGGAGTTGGGACGATGCCTGTAGTCGGATTTCATAAGCGCCAGAGCATTTTGATTGGTCCGGACGGAAAAGTCGTGCGTTTCTACGGAGACGTGGATCCTAACAAGCATGTCGAAGAAGTGCTGAGCGATATTCGAAAAGAAGGTCACGGGTCGAAATAACGTCACAGACCAGCGCCGACCTGAACTTCCAGCGCATCATTTTCATCGGCCTGGTGAGCCTCTTTGATCGCCTTGATCGCGAGCTCGGGGTTTTTATATTTTTCTTTGCGTGCCGCATTTTCCTTGGGAGTTGGGATCGGACTATCTTTGCTAGCCACTTGGCACGCCCTTCGGAAGTCCTTATCGGCCTCGCTCATGTCTTGTTGGTACTTTTCCTTAATCGGAGTTACCAGCGCCGAAAGCGCAAAATAGGCGGCATCTTTGTGAGCCAGGAGCTCGGGATCCAATCCTGCTTCAGAAAAAATCGTACCGCTTTCGACCCGATCGTAAACATACCCAAAAGCCGCGGCCGAGCCCGATCCGTAAAATTTCTTAAGCATGCCCGCTTTAACGTCCGCCACTTCTTGTTGAGTAGCCTTTCCGCTTCGCCCCATGCTTTTCAACACGGATTCAACAACTGAGTCACTCGGCTTCAAAGAAGCTAGATCAAATTTGGTCTTTTTCAGATCGGAGGCGATCTTTTGAAGGTGGTCCTTCCACTTGGCTACTGCCTTCGGCGATACACCGTTGGCATTTTTTTCTTTCACGACCGGAAGCTCTTCCGCGGCTTCCAAAGTCATAACGACCATGCGACGAGCTCTCATCGCAGCGGTTCTACTTTCCAAATAGCCCTCATCGAGACATCGAACTTCCGCCGCGAAAGTCGTGATCGAGACACTGGAACTCACCAAGATCGTAAATACCGACAGAACTTTCATCTGCATTTCTTTATCGTGACACAGAGTCGGTGCCGATAGAATGTGTTATCGCGGACACACCGCGAGAAAAACGCCAGGTTCGATTAATGGGCGCTATGCTGATCGAGCCATTCCAACGCGAGTCGAATAGCGCGATCACGATGAGCGTCGACTTCCATCAACATCTCGTGTTTAGAGCCAGCCAGCGCTTGAAGATCGCAGGTCTTCGCCTTGCCACAAACCTCGTTTTGGAACGAGCTTACGACAACCTGATCCTCTCCAGCCTGTAAAATACGAACCGGCGTCGTGAACTTTTCGGCGTTCTCGCGGACCCATCGTCCACCCCGAATCGCTTCCTGCACCCAGCGGAAAGACGGCCCTCCGATCGCGTTATCAGGATGTTCGTTCAAAATATCCAGCGCGTAGCCGAAACGAGCCTGGCTGTGAGTCACATGATTGGTCTCAAACGGGTCTTTCCATTCGTCCAAAGTCCGTCCCCAAACGACCTCCGCGGAGCGACCGATGAAATTCATGAAGCTTCCAATCGCGAGCGCCACGCATTCGGAGTAATTGCCGAGATTGGGTTGATACATCGGCGCTGAAAGCACCATCGAACGAAATGCAGTTGGATGCTCCATCGCATAAATCGTAGCAACCGTTGCGCCCATCGAATGAGCAAGCA
>CAZCBS010000114.1:0-11350 GCA_964496965.1 uncultured Bacteriovoracaceae bacterium | reverse complement strand
GCTTGAGTCAGCTGATCAGCATGAACGAGCCTTTGGAGTATCAGGGAATTACGCTTTATCAGGCCAGTTATGAGGATGCGCAGCCGCGTCCGGTCACTTCGATTTTGTCTGTCAATCGCGATCCGGGTCGGCGGCACAAGTACATTGGCTCGCTTTTGATTGTTTTAGGCTCAGCCTGGCTTTTTGCCGTCAAGTATAGACGAAACAAAAAGTCCAAGCAGGCTCAGGTCACCGTGGGATCCATCCAAGAAGAAGCAGGAGTGAGCGTATGAAGTTGAAGAAATGGTTTCTAGGGGTGCTTCTGATTTCGGCTTTTGCCAATGCGTCTGAGATGGGAGCAGGGGAGCCGCGCAAGGGATGGTCGTTTCGCGAGTTTCGCCTGACGCCTGTCCAAAGCGGAGGCCGTATCAAACCGTTCGATTCGTTCGCGCGAGAAATCGTACTTTTCGAAACGGGCTCGCGATCATTCGAAGGTTGGGAGCCCGTTGACTTGATCTTTTCCTGGCTCGCTTATCCTTCGTACTGGCAAAATTATAAGTTCGTCAAAATCGGACGTGTCGATGTTCGTCGTCAGCTCGGCGTCGAAGAAAAGCGCACTTACTTCAGCCCCGCCGAGCTTTTTGGAAACTATCCGCTTCTTCAATACGCTCGTGAAATGCAGGGTGGCGGCGGTGGACAAGCTGAAGCTTTGAACGGCAAAACGGATCGCGGCAAGAAAGATAGTCCGCGCGAGACCGAGCTTCAGAATGTTTTTCAGCGACTCAGCGTTTTTCGAGATGTGGTGGCAGGGAAGAGCTGGACGATCGTGCCGCCGACAGAGACTTCGCCGGCTGAGGCTTCGAAGGACAATCACTGGCTTTCGATCGCCGATTCCGGAAAAAATGCCGAGTTGATTCGCACTCATTTCATTGACGTGATCAAAGCCTATCAGGCGAAAGATGAAGCGAGCTTTGAGCGTGCATCCACTTTGGCTCGCGCGGCGGTTCAGGGCGAAGTGAGCGGTTGGACGGATCACGAAACGCATCAGATCGGAGCAGAGGTTTTCTACAATCGACTTCATCCGTTCCAATACGCATGGATTCTTTATCTCGTCGCCGCGATCCTTTGGCTTCTCGCTCCCAAGGACGCTGCGCAATCGCGAAACTGGAAAACAAAACTGGCAGGATGGGCAACCTTGGGCGGTTTTGCGTTTCACACTTTAGGAATCGCGCTTCGCTGTTACATTGCAGGACGTCCTCCTGTGACCAATATGTACGAATCGATCATCTGGGTGAGCTACGGCACGGTGATCTTCGCGACGATTCTTCTTTGGATTCAGAAGAACTCGATCACCTTGATCGTCGCTTCGGCTCTTGCGACAGTGGGCTTGATTGCCGCTGATTCAGCGCCTGCGATGATGGACCCTGGCCTGCATCCGTTGATGCCGGTTCTGAGAAGCAACTATTGGCTGACGATCCACGTTCTGACGATCACTTTGAGCTATTCGGCATTTGCTCTGACTCTTGGGATCGCAAACGTCACGCTTTGGAATTTCTTCAAACAAGATCGCGCTCGACTTGCGGGGAATCAGACTGCGGTGTCGCAAGCTCAGCAACGGATTTTCGGGCTTAATCTTCTGACCTATCGTGCCATGCAGTTTGGGATCGTGCTGGTCGCTGCGGGAACGATCTTGGGTGGCGTTTGGGCGGATTATTCTTGGGGACGATTCTGGGGCTGGGATCCAAAGGAAGTTTGGGCCTTGGTCGTCACCCTGACTTACGTCGCGATCGTCCATGGACGCATGACGAATTGGATTCCGCCGTTCGCGTTTGCGGTGACTTCCGTCATGGGATTTCTCTCTGTGTTGATGGCTTGGTACGGCGTGAACTTTGTCTTGGGAGTTGGCCTGCACTCGTATGGCTTTGCTTCGGGGGGCACCGGCTACGTCGCAGGCTTCAGCGCCTTGCAGCTTTTTTATGTTGGCGCGGTCGCGCTTTATCATCGAGGGGCATCGCGAAAGCAATCCACGGCGCTTGCGGCAGGTGCGAGCTGACGAACCTAAATTGTTAATAAGATCAATCTTTTCCACTGGTTTGCCGATAGAGTCACTGAGAAGTCGTCAAGCCATTGGAAAAGAGGGGTCTTTTTGTGTCCATTCAATCGCATCGCTTTTTTGCCGCACTTTGTTGTTTTTTGACGGCTTTTCCTCAGTTCTCTTTTGCTAAAGGTCCGTATCGCGATTCGGAAGTTTTAGCGGCCATCAATGAAAACAGTTTGAAAAGATTCGACCCGAAAGCGACCGAGTCGCTGCTTCGCGAGAGCGTCGAAAAAATCAAAAAAGACGCTGACGCACAAAATCTCGGTCAAGCCCGGTTTCGAATCGTCGGGTCTACTCAGCTGGACATCACGCTTGCCGAGACGATTCATCTGTCGATCGTGGACTTCGCTGAAGGAGAGTTCAGGCTCAATGGTGAGCGGCTTTCTGTTTTTCATTACTCAAGCAAAGCTCAGTTGCATGAGGCTATTGAAAAGATTCTGGCAAAGACGCTGAACAGAACCGCAGCAGCTTCACCGCTGCTGTTGGAATGGATGTTCCCTTCCGCTCATGCGACAGCATTAGCGCCGCTTGCTTTGCTGACTATGGTCAGTCTCACCGCGCTCTATATGTCTATCGAGACGAAAATGCGTCTCGATGGATGCAAAAACGTCGATTCGCTCTCGGTGACAGTCGTGGACAGCTTGATCGCCTGCGATCAAGACAAAAGGTCGATTCAAAACGATCCTCTCGCTTTTCGGAGCAGTAAAACTAAATTGATTTTAGATAAAGTTGAGTCGGCGAAATATATATCTAAGGTGCGCGACATCTTCGTCCCCGACTGTGAAATGATGCGAAAGGAGCATCGCTATCGATCCTCGCTTGGCCTCTACCTGGCGAAAGAGACCTGCGAGGTTCAGTCTCTTTGCAATAGCACGCAAGCGCTCGCAAAATGCTTGAATGAAGCATCCGCTCTTTCTGAAAGCGTCTCAAGCGAGGCTTCGCAAACGCAAAACAGATCAAAACCGCCATCGCGCCAACGCAATGGCGAGGGTGCAGTTCAGGATTCGCACGTTGCGGGCTCTGAGCGAGCTCAGTAATTTGGGTTTTATCAGCAGCGCTACTTCTGCTTTAAAAGCGCGGCAATCTCGTCTTCGCTCACGGTAGGGCGGCGGCCGCCGAGGCTTTTCAGGACGGATTCGAGGCGTTGAACAAGGATCTGTTGCTCGTCGCCATCGGATTTTCCGGGGTTTTCGATGACGAACTTCACGGTGGTCAGCGCGTCCCAAAGGCTCGACATGCATTTGCGCATCTGGTGAGTCGAGGTGACAGACCCTGCTTTGACGGAAATTTCTTCGCCCAAACCCGCGATGTGCGCGATGTCTGGAAGCTCGAGTTGCTGAGCGGTGCCGCGAATCGCGATCATGCGTTGGCAGAAAGAAGTGAACTCAACGGAGCTGTCGCTTCCGCCTGAAGCGATTTTGTTGAGACTGTTCTCAGCTTCGACCGCAAAGCCGGCGAGCTCACGGATAAATTCTTGCAAACGCTCGTTATCAATACCGACCATTAGAGCACCTGCCTTTTCAATAATACGCTATAAATTTTGCTCATATGGTTGAGCGTCAACGGTTTGATGATGTAGTCATCAACACCGGATTTGATCGCATCGAGAACCAGCTCACGGGTCGTTTCGGCGGTCACCATGATGAACGGCATTTTGCCTAATGCTGGATGGTTTCGGACAAAGGTGAGGAACTCAAAGCCGTTGATCGGCGTCATATGCCAGTCGCAGAGAATCAGATGAAAAGGCTCTGCTTCAAGCTGCGCTTTGGCTTCTTGCGCGTTGGCGGCGACCTTGACATTCTTGAATCCGAACGAGCGGAGCAAGTCCCTGAGCTGGATCCGGACTGCGTTCACATCATCGATGATAAGAATTCTGACTTCCGATTGTTCCACTCTTTTCAGTGTACTTGAGCTTGCAAAGCAGGCAACGGCAAAACTCAATCGATGCGTAGCGGATTCTACTCGCCTCGATAAATCTTATTCAAAGCGAATCACCTTTGCGGTGAAAAAAGTCATGCGGGCTGAATTGAGGGCGAAGCGGGCCTTGGTTTCATATCCCGGCAGGGATTGAGGGATGGATGCCTGGGTTTTTTCGATCAAACCCCAAAGAAAGGGCTCTTGCGCTTTGAAAAGCTCGGGATTCTTTCTGGCCCAGTCCGGCAAAATCTGCAGGGGGTCTTGAGGCCGAAGCTTGGGATAGCGAATGTCGCGGAAATAATAGGCCTGGACATAGACTTTCCACTGATTCTCCGTGAGCATTTCAGGAAGCGTGGTCAAGGCCGCGGGGTCCCATTCGAGATAGGGCGTTACAGCGATTTTGGACGGCGCATCCGGTGATTCAGGCTCAACGATGGCGTTCCAGCTGTTCATCCAGTCTTGAAGCTGTTTTTTTGTCCCGTTCAAAGTCAGGGTTAGCCGGATTTTTTGTACGAGTTGATCTTCGGTGAAACGAAAACTTTGGGCATCTAGGGGCATTGTCTCAGGAACGGGACGGTCGGGCTTGGAAGCAGCGAGCAGCTTCAATTCACCTAGTTTAAGTCCGAAGCGCTGGATCGATTTTCCCAGATCAGACGTAATGGTCGCCTGCTTCGTCGTGTTTTCGCTTGCGATCGGAAGTTTAGTGTAAACTTGCAGCGCTTTGAATTCCTTTTCTTGGCGCTGAACGTCTTTTCGATCCGCGTTGGCGTTTCTGACCATGAGGTCGACTTCGTTCCAGATGTTTTCCAGGCGGAAGCGAAGCGAGCTTCGCTCGGAATCGCCGAGGGCAGGGGAAGTGCTTTGCACTTTCTTGACTTTGCCTCGAAGACGGTGCGAGTCGCGTTGAATGGCTGCGTCTGAAAAATTAAATGATGAAAAAATAAAAACAATCGAAAAAGCCACTGCGAGAGTTTTGATTCCGCGCTTCATTTTCGCCCACCTTTTCTCCGCGATGGATTAGAACGGCGCGGAGGAAAGAGCAATACGCGGTGCGACTGGCGGAAGAAATCAGCGGGTCCGCTTTTACGGCTCTCTTAGGGTGAAAAGTTCTTTCATCTTTTGAGTGACGCAGGAGAGAAAACCGGAAGAGTGTCTGGATTGGAGCTTCGGAAGGTTTATGTTTTCAATGTCGATTGAAATCGGCTTCGATGTCGGCAAGTGATTGGTTTGAGCCAAGTCAATGAAGTCGCGCACCATGGCTTCGATGAAACGGTTTTCGGGATGGCTTTCAAGCAGGTTTTTCAGTCCTGCGCCGATCTTCTTCGAATCTCCCGAACGAGAGAGTTGTAGAAGGGCGCGCCACTGAGATCTTCGCTGACGGAGAAGGCTTTGCGAGGCATCTTTTTCAACATCCAAAATCAGGTCTTCCATGTATTGGAGCGCTTTGGGTTTTGAGACAGTTCCATCCGAAATCGCGTCCCTATCGCTGACGGGGTGCCATTTGCCGTTGATTTGTGCAAACCGAGTGGAACGATTCATATATCGAGGCATTTGCTCATACTCTTCGAGCATCGAACCGTTCATGCTGTCAGGGCTTAATCGATGGGCTGCCGGATCGATGGCCGTTAGAAAAACTCTCGTAGAGGGATGCTCTGAATTCATCGAAAGCATGAAATGCGTTTTGAAGTTTTTCTTCAATTCCAGGGGAAAATGGCTTTCGATGATTCGTGAGATTGTTCCGCGAAAGCCGGTATCGATGAAGAGAATCTTCTTTCCATTCCGTAATGCGCTTTCGCTGATCCCTTCTTGGCTAAGATAATCTTTGAGGTGCTCCGATGCCCTATTATCTCGTGAAATATTGAGCAAATGGATTCGCTTGGAAAGAGCAGGCTCGTTTCTGGTGGCCCATCGGGCAACGTCGTAGAGATACTCCATGTCTCGAGCGAAAAAATAGAGCTCTCGATCGGGATACATTTCAAGCAGCATGGCAGCGGCTTCTAATTGACCGCGTTTGAACCTGCTCCAGTTTTTTTGAAATTTCGGGAGAGCCTTAGGCTTGAGAGTTAAAATATCGGGCCGGGAGAGATAGCTTTCGGAGCCATCGAGCGGAGAGGCGATCGCAGCCGCAGTGCCCACCATGAGTGCCAAAGCGCCGAGCTGCAGCAGTTTGCAATATACGTGAAATCGCTTCAAAATGGGGTCCCCATCCACTCCTTATCGGCACTGAGGGGAGGTAAGTTAAACTTGTTAATTAAGTTTGTTGATTGAGTGCGAAGGACTTGATCTTGACGGAGAACGGGGAGGTTCTTTTCCTGGAAAAAGAAGCCTCCCGACAAGTCCTGTTTATTCAGTTTCTTCCGATTAGCGAGACATCGGAACTGCAAAGAATTGGCAGGTGAGGTCTTGATTATAGACGCGGCCTTGGACGTCTGCGGTCAAGTGCGCCGAAAAGCCGTCGCTCTTCGATGGAGAGATCTCGAGCTTGAAGCCTGCGCCGACGTATTGATCAAGGAATCCACGGCCATTCTGAGTATGCGTGTACTGGACTGCTGGGATCGTTGCGACTGGAGCGATGCGGCCATTCGAGTATGACTGAGCGATTTGGGCAAAGGTTCTTCCGATGAATCCGCCGGTCATAATGCGGACAGCTACGCCATTGCGGGCAGTGCACTCAACGGTCGTATAAGCTCTGTCAGGGCCATAGGGCACATTGGCGTGAGCGGACGAAAAAGCGGAGAGGGACAAAACAGCAATTGCGAGAATCTTTTTCATAAACATCGTTTCCTTTTATTTATTTTAAAATTTTTTCGAAGTTGCGCGGCACAGTGGGTGCCGGATCGTGAAGTGCCTGCTTTATACGGCGATGAGGTTATTTTTGCGAATTATACGTTCTACGCTTAGGTCATTAATTTTTATAATGTGTCTCTTCAGACACAGTCTAAGAAGCCTCACGAGACTTTTGAGCGATTGGTCAATAGTTCTACAGTTCGAAACTTGGGCTCGAGGTCAACTTCCCATACAATTCAATCAGTTCAGTAAAGCGAGCAGCTGGCTTGCGCGTTGCATCATAATCGGTCATCCAAAGAAAGAGGTTACCGATGATCAAGAAAATGATGAAAACCGTTTTTGTCCTCGCGCTTGCCAACACCGCCTTTGCTGAGCAACCAGAGACGTTTCAAAAATATATTCATCAAAATAAGGAATCGAAAGGTTCGACGAAATCTCCTGGGCCTTCTCTTCCGATCTCTTATCACAATGGCCCCATCATGCTGGGCACGACGAACGTCTACTATATCTGGTACGGCAATTGGTCGGGCAATACGGCTACGACGATTCTTCCGGATTTAGCGGCAAATATCGGAGGGTCCAGCTACTTCAACATCAACACGACTTACACCGATAAGAGTGGAAGCCACATATCCAACTCTGTCGCCTACGCAGGCTCGATCAACGACAACTATTCACGAGGCACGGTCCTGGCCGATGCGGACGTACAGGCCATCGTCAAGGCAGCCATCGGCGGGACGGATCCTGTTCATCAAACCGGTAGACTTCCTTACGATTCGAATGGCGTTTACTTTGTTTTGAGCTCTGCCGATGTCAGCGAAAGCAGCGGCTTTTGCTCGAAATATTGCGGCTGGCACACTTACCAACAGATCTCCAATGGCTACATCAAGTACGCTTTCGTAGGAAATCCGGATCGCTGTCCGTCTTCATGTGCCGCGCAGACCATCAGTCCGAACGGAAACGCGGGAGCGGACGGAATGGCGTCGATCATCGCGCATGAGTTGGAGGAGTCTGTGACCGACCCGCTTTTGAACGCATGGTACGATCGCACGGGCCAAGAGAATGCGGATAAGTGCGCGTGGACTTTCGGCTCGGTTTCGACCACGAGCTCAGGCGCCAATTACAACGTGGTCTTGAACAACGGATCGAAGTTCTTGATCCAGCAAAACTGGGTCAATTCCGGCAGCGGTTATTGTTCGACGACCTACTGATGAAAACTGACTTACTTCATCGATCCAAAACGATCGATACGTGAAGCACGAGAATCTCCCCGAAGTTCGGCATCCGCGAGAATATCTCCTCGATCAAGCTCGCGAGCCGGATCTTCGGGGCCTGTTGGACGAAAGCGTGCGCGGCGTTTTCCTTCTTGGCCACAAACGAAGAACTCAAGCTCACGCCCTTCTTTGTGAGAAGGACTCACTAAGCGATGGGTGGATTTCACTCCGGCAAGAGCGGGCAAAATCTCTTCACGCTTGCGACGGCTCTTGGTAATAACCAGGTAACTGAACGGTAAAGTCTTGCGATCCAGCTCCGCGAGCTGATCAATGAGCTTGAAGTACGGCGGGCGCCACCACACCGCTTCCTCGTGGCACCAGTCTTCGGCGGCTGCAAGTGCGCCGCAGCTTTGATGCCCCAGGCAGGGGAGCAAGATCTGAAGCCAATCGATTTTTCGGCGTTGGCTTTCGGCGAGCAACTCGCGACGAATCTCCAAAAGTTTTCGTGATTGAAGCTTGAGCGCAGGCTCGATGAGAATCACGACTCCTTCATCATCGAGATGCTGATCCCAAGCGCGAATCAATTGAGACGCGATTTCAGCGGGCGATTCCGAAAACTCGTTCAAAAAGAAGCTCATCACCCAAGCGTTGAAGCTTGGAGCGGTTCGAGGCAAAAAGCCTTGCTTCAAGTTCAGCTTTCGATGAAACGGGCGCATTCCCCAATCAGGCATTCCCTGAGCGGCGCAATAAGTCTCGGCCCAAGCCTTACCCAGCTCGAGCATCGCCTTGTCCTGTTCAATCAATGCCCAGTTGCCACTTTGAGGCAGACCGATAGGAGCGTACTTTTCAGCCACGGCGGCGGCGCTTGCCCCGGGAGCCGGGCCCGCGCCGAACTCGATTCCTCGTAACGTTTCGCCCGCGTTCCAGCGAAACCCGAGTCGAGAGAGCTCGGCCCAGACGGAAGCGATTCGAAAGAGATTGGAGGGCATGAAATAAAGGAAATAGGCCGCTCTCAAATGCGCCGGATTGGAGCTTTCCTTCCAATATGGGTCCAAAGCGGAGGCTTGGTCCTTCTCCTCGCGGTTAAAAAGCGAAGAAAGCTTATGAATGTGAGGAACAATTGCTCTTGAGACATAACGATTGGACCGGAGCGAAGGGGCATCCGGTAGCAGGGACTGCCGGACAGCAAAGTCCGCGATCAGATTCTCAAATGAAGCATCAAAGGCAGATGCGAGGGTTGAAGGAATTCTCATAATTTTCGTTGCCCCTAACAGACCAAAGGCGGTGGCCTTTGTCCAGAGGCTGCGTTAGATTCGGGGGCGGTATGAAGGGAAAAGTCCTTCTTTTTGGTCCAGTCCGGGGCGTAACGCTCCGAATAGCGAGCCAGCTCAAGCAAGCTGGATTAGAGGCCCTGATTTCAGGGCTCTCTGATGATCGCTTGCCTTCGCTGTCCGACCCCAATGCAAACCAGAAAATGAGCGAGCTGCTCCAATCCTATAGCGGGCAGGCTCAATGGCTTCACCCAGGCTTGAGCGCTTGGGCGGAGAGACCCGAGCTTCCGACTTTGGGAAATCAGGCAAGAATAAGCGTGATTGCGCCTTCGCCTCGAGTTTTGTCTCTTTTTGGGAATAAGCTGACGCTTTTTGAAAAAGGCGAGGAGATGGGAATCCCCAATCTTGTCATTGATCCCGAGCCGATGCATAGCTTGCGAGAGATCGAGAAGTTCGTTCGCTCCCGACGACAGAAGTTTCCGTTTATTTTGAAAACCGCCAAGGGCGGCAGTCGCTTCGGTTTGACCGCGTTTCACGAGGCGACGGAGCTTGAGGCTAAGCTTCCGCTCTGGCTCGAGCAGATTCGCAATAGTTGTGGTGAAGTCATTTTGTTCGCTGAACGCTACCTCGAAGGATCGCGATTGATCTCGGTGCCGTTCGCGCGCTTTATCGACGGGAGATCGACGGTTTTTCCGATGATCGATGCCTCGCTTCAATGCCGTCATCGCAAAGTGGTCGAGTTTTGCCCGGCTCCAACGATCAGCGAAGCGGTCGAAAAGCAGCTCGTCGAGTGGACTCTCAGTCTCGCACGGCACTGTAACTACGTGGGAGTCGGAGCGCTTGAGTTTTTGATCGATAGCGATCGCGCCTTTCTGATTGGGGGAACGCCCCGGCTTCACGCCGCTTTTCATCTTTGGGAAAAAGTAGCGGGAACGCAGGCAATCGCGTGGCAGCTGGCCGCGCTTCAAGGCGGAAGCTCAGCGGAGCTTCCGGAAGCAAGACCCGATAAAAAGTGGAGTTCCGCAATTGCGCTTCGGCTTTACGCTGAAGATCCGATTCTGCAGCTTCCGCAGCCAGGTATAGCGCATCAGGTATCGGAGCAGAGACATTGGGATTTCTCGATCGGCGAGGCTGAGCTCGATCTGATGCTGGAAAGCGGAGAAAACGTTGGCCCCGGCGAGCAAGGGTGGATCGGCACGCTTTGGGTAGGATCCAATGAACGCTCCCAGGTCCTCAAGCTCTCGCAAGGGGTTCTGGATCAGCTTTGGGTCGCAGGATCTCTTCAGACGAATGAGAGATTTTTGTCCGAGCTTCTTCAGCATCCCTGGGTGCGCGAGGGAATGTTCCATACCGGTTTTATCGACGAAGAGTTCTTGCCCGCATTAAGGCCTCCGACGGAATGGATTCGGATTTTCGCATCCGTGCTAGAGGCCGTGGGAGAAGGGCGGCCGGGATATCGCTGGGCTGTCGGAGACCAATGGGTCAAAGCAGATCCGGCTTTGGTTGAATGGGTTTCGGCGCCGCAGACTTGGAAAATGGTTCAGGACGTTGAGTCGCTCACAGGACTTGAAGGAGAGCTAAAAGTTCCAGATGGGCGCCAAGTTCGGATCTGTTCTTATCCTCTTGCTGAAGGTCGCTGGCAGGTTCGGTTGGGAAGCTGGGTCATGATCGTTCGACGTGCTCTTGGAAGATCGGGAAAAACCGCCGAAAAACCGAAACCTCGCATCTCATCGCTGATCCCCGGCAAAGTGCACTCAATTTTGTTTCGGGATGGCGCGATCGTTCAAGCTCATGAGCCCATCTTGATTGTCGAATCACTGGGTGTTTTGATTCCGCACGCCTTGCCGGTCGATGTCCAGATCGATCGTTGGAAAGTCGCGCCTGAGCAAAAAGTTCACGCAGGCCAAGAGCTGGCTGAGTTCCAGGTGTTGGCAAAGACTTAAGCGTTCTGTTAAGATGTCGGGTATGCCTAGCTACAGCCGAAAAGTGCAGATCCCAGGACAATCCGCTCAACAGCTTTACGATACGGTAGCCGCTCAGATCGATCGTTTCGTCGATAAAGCTCCCGCTCAATTCGAAATCGA
>CAZCBS010000113.1:0-11379 GCA_964496965.1 uncultured Bacteriovoracaceae bacterium | reverse complement strand
ATCGTTTCGATCATGTGCACGGGAATGCGAATCGTGCGCGCCTGATCGGCGATCGAACGCGTGATCGCCTGGCGAATCCACCATGTCGCGTAAGTCGAGAATTTGTAACCGCGGCGATATTCGAACTTATCGACCGCTTTCATCAGGCCGATGTTTCCTTCTTGGATCAAATCCAAGAACTGAAGACCACGATTGGTGTATTTCTTCGCGATCGAGACCACGAGACGAAGATTAGCTTCGACAAGCTCGCTCTTGGCTTGGTCAGCTTTGCGCTCACCCACCGTCAGCGACTCATCAATACGCTTGAGCTCAGTGATCGAAACGCCAGCCTCTTCCTCGAGACGAGCGACCTTCTTCATGATGTCGTCTTCGTTCTGAACCAATTGCGCAAGCTTAGGCTGGCTCACATCGTATTCTCTGCAAAGAGCGGCGTGAGTCTCAGGGCCCTTGTTGAACTGATCGGCGATCTCGCGCATCTGAGCATCGTTCTTAATAACGAGGAAGTCGTAGATTTTCTTGCGCTCTTCGAGAAGCTCTTTGCCGCGATCCCAGTATTCCTTGATCTTCGCCGAAAGCGCGTTGATCGTCTTACGGTTGAACGAGATATCTTGGAATCCCGCTTCAACAGCGCGCTCGCGCTTTTTGACTTCTTTCTGAATCTCTTCCTTGCGTTTCGCAGGAGCTTTCTTGAGCTCTTCGTCGATCTTCTCTTGGTAATTGACGAGAGCCTTCACCTTGGAGATCGCAACGAGAACTTTGTCGAGATACTTCTTTTCGTCGTCAGCGGAGATTTCTTCGTCCACGCCGCGAATCACGTCCTTCACCTTGGTGCGCGCGGTTTCCAAGCGCTCACCGAGATCGACGATCGCGAGCGTGCCGAGCTTCGAAGCCAGAAGGGCGCGGAGAATTTCCACTTCGCCTTCTTCGATGCGCTTCGCGATCTCGACTTCGCCTTCGCGAGTGAGCAACGAGACGCTGCCCATTTTCTTCAAATAAAGTTTAACAGGATCGGCGCCACGAGCGTACTCGCCTGCGGCAGGAGCAGCGCCTTCTTCCGCGCCTTCTTCTTCGCGCGCAGGAGCTGGAGCGCCAAGGCCGATTTCCTCGGATTCTTCTTCGTCCTCGGATTCTTTCGGACGTTTCGCAGCGTCGATGACTTCAATCTCGTTCTCCGAGAGAAGGCTCATGATTTCATCAATCGACTCAGGAGTGATGAACTCAGGCGGGAGAAGTTCGTTGACTTCAACGTACGTGAGAAATCCACGCTGCACGCCCATGTCGAGCAGCTTCTTAATCTCTTTATTCTTGCTCAAAGCGGCGCCAGTATCGACAGCCTTTTCAGGTCCCTTCTGCGAGGTACCGTTTCTAACGTCAACTTTGAATTCAGAATTTTGAGAACGGGACACGCGGGAATCCGATTTCTTCTCAGCCGGAGAAGAATGAGAATCTTTAGGCTTCGTCATAGAAGCTGTTAAACTCCTTCATTTTGCGCTGAACGTCAAGGTATTCTTTCATCAGTTGTGAATGTAACCCTGCGTCCTTCTTAGCTTCTGCCTCAGCCAAAGCCGTCTTGATTCGTTGCGAAAAACGTGCCCAAAGTCGGACAATCGCCCGATCTAAAGCGACTTGAAAATCACGCACGGCAAAGGGAGTCTCTCCCCCAACCCAAGCTTCCGTAAGAATTGAACGGACTTGGCTGTCCAAACTGGCCTCAGTCAAGAGCGACTGTGAGAGGCGAATCCCCCCCTTTTCGTCTTCAGAACGCCCAGCCTGTCGAACGAGCTCTTGAGCAGGACCATAGTCAAAAAGATCCGCCAGGGTCAGTTGGGCAGGTAATTTTTCCATGGCCTGCGTAAAAGCGACCGAGCACTCCCCGCCTTTAGCAAGCCCTGCCAAAAGCACCTTTTCGCCGGCCGAAAGCTTTCCAGAAGGGCCCGAAGGACGTCCCAAGGCTTTCGCTTGAGGTCGCCCAGAAGTCGGAGAAAGCCTCGAAGCTACTGGAGAATTTCTTTGAGGCCGAGGTGCTGAACCTCCCCCCATCGCCTGCTGAAGAAGCTCGCGGGAAACCCCAAGCTGCCCCTGAAGCCAGTCCAGTCGGACTTCTCGCCCCACGGGATCTTTGAACTGAGTGAGCCATCCGGCCATCCGCTTGATCGACTGAGTTCGAGCTTCAGGGCTTTGGCGCGCCTGAGAGATCGCTTCTTCCATTCGAACATCCAAAAGAGGCCGTGCCTTTTCGAGAATATCACGCATCTGAGCTTGGCCTTCTGGCTTGGACGCACCGTTTTCTTGATCAAAAAGAATCTCGTCAGGATCAAGTCCCTCGGGCATGACCGCGCCGTTCAAGACCAGCCCATGCTGAAGCCCGAGCTCCATCGCCCGCTCTGTGGCAGCCACCCCGGCCTTATCGCCATCGAACAAAAGCGTGATTCGGCTCGCAAAACGGCGAAATACCGCCAGATGGTCCGGAGTCAGAGCGGTGCCACAGCTTGCAACCACGTTCTGAAAACCCGCCGCGTGCAGGGCGAGAACATCAAAATAGCCTTCGACCAGAATGACCTCGTCTTTCTCGCGAACATGCTTTTGGGCCTGATAAAGCCCGTAAGCAAGCTTACTCTTGGCGAAAAGAAAGGATTCGCTCGAATTCAAATATTTCGGCCCCCCATCGGAAGAATCCGCGTCAGGATTTTCAGAAGGAAGCGTGCGGCCACCGAACCCCGCGACTTTTCCGCGAAGATTGAGAATTGGAAACATGACGCGATTTCGGAAAAGATCAAAATAGCCGGGCCCGCCTGGCGACGCCCCTTTGGTCGAAGGCTTGATCAAGCCCAGCTCAATCGCCAGTGGAAGCGGCGCCTTTTTAGCAACCAAATACTGAGTGAGAGAATCCCAGCCTGGGGATGCCGCCCCTAAGTAAAAAGATCTTTGCCACTCATCGCCCACTCCGCGCGCATAGAGATACCGGTGCGCCTGCGGAAATTTCGAAAGATTTTGATGATAGAAAGCCGCGACAAAACGATTGAGCTTATAAGCGGTGGAAGTTTTTTCGCGATGCGCTTCACGCCGCTTTTGCTCTTCGGGGTCTGCGCCTTCGCCGCTTCCTCCGGACGAAAGCTCTCGTGGAAGCTGAATTCGCGCGCGCTCCGCCAATTCCTCGATCGCTTCCGGAAAGCCGATTCCATGGATCTCCATGACGAACGAGAACAAGTCGCCGCCCTTTTTGCATCCATAACAATGATAGAGCTGCTTGGATTCGCTGACACTGAAAGAGGGCGATCGTTCAGAGTGAAATGGACAAAGCCCGACGTAATTCGCGCCGGTTTTGCGTAATACAACATGCTCGCCGACCACCTCAAGGATGCTCACGCTGTCGCGAATCTTTTGAAGAAGATCAGGCGGAAACTTTCTCATCAAATACCTGAAGTGCCTAGGGTGCCTTGGGCTCCGCCCTGTCGAATCAGCTCAGCCGAGCTTTTCTTTGACGATTTGATTCACGAGCTTTCCGTCCGCACGACCTTGGACTTTCGGAATGAGCAGCTTCATGACATTTCCCATGTCCTTGGCGCTCGTGGCTTTTGCTTCAGCAACAGCCCACTCGACGACTTTGCGGATTTCCGCCTCGTCCATCTGCGCAGGCATGAAACTCTTCAAAAAGCTCAGCTCTTGCTGCTCTTTTGCGACCAAGTCTTCGCGACCGCCTTGCTTGAACTGATCAATGGAGTCCTGGCGCTGCTTCATCGAAGTCGAAATGATCTTTTGCACGGCCGCATCGTCCAAATCGACACGATCGTCGATTTCTTTTTTTCGAATCGCAGCGTGCAAGTTGCGCGCAAATGCCAGCGTATCTTTATCGCCGGATTTCATCGCGGCTTTCATTTGCTCAGAGAGTTTGGCTTTGATCGTTGATCCAGATTGGGTTTCAGACATAAAAGCTCCTGCTCAGGTCTTAATAAAAACAAAAGCGGAGTTCGTGCAAAAGAGATTCCTCTCTTTTCGGGCTCTAAAAAAGATCCCACGAACTCCGCTTGGAATTTTTAGCGATAAGGCTTGAAGGTTTTCTTCACAGCGCGCTTACGAGCTGCGGCGTCCTTCTTCTTACGCTTCACAGAAGGCTTTTCATAAGCCTCGCGCTTACGCACTTCCGAAAGGATGCCAGCTTTTTCGCATTGTTTTTTGAACTTTTTCAAGGCGGCTTCAAAAGAATCGCCTTCACGAATTACGATACCGGGCATTACAGTCACCTCCCTTCGGTCTAAAAGTCAGATGGTTATAGGGCTCCAACCCTTAAAAATCCACTCTTTTTAAGGTTTAAACGCTCTCATCTCCCCAGAGAGCGACGATCATTCCCCCGTCGCCCGCTCCTGTCACCTTGGTCGCCAAAGCGCCTTTTGCGAGCAGCTCAGCTTGAAGTTTCTTGGCCTCAGCTGGAATGAGCTGCCAGGCGTAAAAGCATTCCTGAGCGTGACGCATTGCGCTTGCAATCATCTCAAGAGCTTCCTTTGCCTCTTTCGACGAAGACTGGGAACCATACCGAACCAAACCGTCCAAAGCGAGCTGAGAAGCGGCACTCATCTGCCGATCTAGTTTTTCGGCCAAAACAGGGTCTTTTTCCCGCAATTTCTCTACCTTAGCGACGCAATCACTGGTCCGAGCGCGAAGTCCGGTATCGTGAAAGGTAAAGCGGGGCTGCTTCTGAACGCCCAGAGGAATCGCTCCTGAGCCGTCTTTCATGATAAATGAAATAGGTTCGCCTGCGACAATGGCGGCAACATCCATCCCGCTGCTTCGGCCATGAAAACGATGCTCAAGACGTGTCGCAAACTCCTGAAGTGACGAAGGCGTTGAAAGTCCTAAAATGGGCGATAACCAGCGACCGACCGCCACACAAAGAGCGGCCGAGGATCCTAAACCTGCTCCAATCGGAATTGAGCTTCGAATTTCAAGCCGCCCCGTCGGCGCCGCGATTTCCTGGTCCAAAACCGTCGCCAGGATTTCTTGGATGACAGGTTGAGCCGACTCAGGGATCACTTCGAGCGAAGCAGATTGAGCCAAAGGCTTAAACTCAAGCTCGAGTGCAAACTCGGGATGCGGAAGCGCAATCGCACTCCCTCCGCGAAGCACCGCATGCTCCCCTGCGAGCACCCACTTGCCACGAACTCGGGTTTGAAAGGGTGTCCAACCCGCCGCACTTCCCTCAACCCAGACTCGAGCGCCTTGGCCAGGCCGATCTTCCAAAAGCCGCGTTTGCGGAAATCGCTCCTGAAGTCGCTTGCGCCACTGATCGGCATGTTTCGATTCGACAATGATATGAAGATTGGGGCCTGCATCCAACGTCACGATCGGCGGCGTCTCTGTCGTCACATCAGGAGTCAGAAACTGAAGCGCTTCCATGGTCTGCGCTTCCCAATAGGAGAATGGCTCCTCTGCCGTGTGGAAAAGACTGTGCATTTCCCACGCTTCGCTCCACGCTAGCTTTGAAACCGCTCTCAGATCTCCACGCTCCAGCGCTTCGCGAAGCATCACAAGCCGCTCTTCGACTCGTTCAACGCGACCACTCCAAAGAGGCGAGGTTTTGATGCGCAAATGCGCCTGAGACGAAGAAACTCGCTTTTCGGTTTCCGAAACCACCAGAACGAAATGAGAAAGATCTTTTGCTGGAGAAGAAACCGCGATCGTCTCCTCTTCTTGCCATTGCACCCACGGGCCTTCGAAGGAGCGGCATGAGCTTCCCGAGCCCGCGCGCGAGATTCGCGCCAGACGGCGACGGAACCCCATATCGCTCTCATAAGTTTTTTCAAACTTTGCGGGATCTTTCGCGCAAGCCATCGCCGCGGAAAGCGTGATGGCAGCGAAAGCGGAAGCACTTGAAGCAATCCCCGATCCTTGCGGAAAGGTGTTTGCCGTTCTCAACGTAAAGTTTAAAGACTCCGAGCGAGTCTCAAGCCCAAACTCCTTGAAAAGCGCGACACTTTCCTCGCGCACTCTCTTCAAATGGCGAATGACTTTCTCGAGCCCTTCTCCCTTGAGAGTCGGCACGGAAGGCTTGAGCTCGATCTTGAGAGACTGAAGCCGAGGCAGCTCGGCAATCCATTGAAAGGAATCAGCGCCCGTCGTCGATGGCAAAAGCTCGATCTCCGCATAGGTGCAAAGATCATTGAGCGTCATCGAAAGGCTTCCGTTTTCAGGAATATTGGCGGTCCCCGCCTTTTTGCCCATGTATTTGATCAAAGCAATGTTGGAAGGCGCTTGGGCGCCAAATCGAAGAGCGTTCATCAATTCTCCTATGACCACTGCAGTCCTTCTGCTTTCGAAAGCCCGTCACACGCCAATCTCAATCCCCGAGATGCCGCGCGCTCGCGAACTTGTTGACGAGCACTTTCGCCAGCCGCAGGATCCATCAAGACTAAAACCGCATCTGCTTGCAGGGCTCCTGCGCCTTTCACGCCCAGTACGCCTGGCAACGATCCAAGCGCCTGACGATCCGCCGTCGTCGACGGAATTTCAAGACCTAAACGATGAAGCGCCTGAGCATAATCACCCATCGCTTGTCCTAAGCCCTGCAGATTTCCCGCGCGAATCGCTTGCACTCCGGCTTTGGTCACTGGCTCAAGAACGCGCTGCCAGTCTTTCGCATTCAGCGAATCCAGGTGCGTATGTGTAGCGACTTTGCGTCCCGCCTGACCTGTAGCCGAAAAAATCATCAAACCAGAAAAGTCAGCGCAGGCATAAAGATCTTCCGCCACAAGCGCGGCCGGATGAAACCACGTGACTCCACCCCGCCATTGCGAAACCAAATCGGCTCCGCTCGGAGATTTCAACTCCGACTCTTTTCGAGTGAGCTCACGATAAAGTTTCCAAGCCGCGATCCATGAAAGATCCCAACCCGCGCTTGCTCCGATCGTCTGATAAATGAGCGCGAACTGCGCGGTAGACGCGCCAAAACCACCCGCCCCTTGAAGCGGATCCTCAAACGTCAAATCAGAGACGTTTTTTCCAGACCAGGAGAGAAGTTTTCCCGCAGGACTTTCCGGATGAATCTCGCCCAAGCTTCCGCCAGCAACGCGTCGAACTTGAAAGCGAGGCCCGAGCGCCACGGCGACGCAAGGAAGTCCCATCAGAACCGCATATTCACCCAATAAGAAAACTTTACCCGGAATGCTTCCGGCCACATGAGACTGCGTCACTTGGACGAACCACCCTCCGCGGCGATTCTGAGGGCCTCGACTCGAATCGACTCGAGCACTTCGCGAGCGCGACTGAGCGTGATGTTCTTATCGGTTTTCAGAATCTGCGTCAGCCGATCGCGAACGCTCGCGATTTCGTGAATTTCAGCGCCAGCGGCGATCGCCAAGTTCGCGGCATGAAGCTGCATATGGCCTTTGACGATTCCAACCGTTGCAAGAGCCTTCAGCGCGCCTAAGTTCTGCACCAAACCGACCGCTGCGCAGACTCGCGCCAGCTCTTCAGCCTTGGAAATGCGTAACATTTTCATCGCCACGCGTGCCGTTGGATGAAGTTTGGTCACTCCGCCCACCGTTCCCACGGCAAGCGGGATCTCAATGCGCCCAACCAGGTCCGCGCCATCCATCATCCACTCGGTCACGGGCTGATATTTTCCGCTTCTTGCCGCGTAAGCATGCACACCCGCTTCAACCGCGCGCCAATCGTTGCCGGTAGCAATCAAGATCGGATCGATTCCGTTCAGAACGCCTTTATTATGCGTGGTCGCGCGATACGGATCCGCTTTCGCGAAAAGCGCCGCCTCAACGATTCCCCTACCAATGACAGGATCCACGTTGCGAATCACGATCTCAGCAGCAGCTAATTTTCCGTCGACCAAATTGGAAAGAATGCAGAGCCCTACTTTTTCTCCCGTCAGCGATTCAACCCGAGGCTTGAGCGCCTCGCAAACCTGATTGATGAGGTTCGCGCCCATCGCATCGCACGGATCGCAAAGAAGATGCAGAACGAGCATCGTGCCCTTGCCGTCAGGACGAGCGAGCTCACGGATCGCGAGATCGCGCACGCCGCCGCCTCGAGCAACCAGGCCGGGAACGCAAGCGTTCGCAAGCTGGATCAAGATGTCACGACTCTCATGCAAGGCGCGACGAGCGTTTGGAACATCTTTCACGCTCGGAAGCTGAACTTGGCCGATGATGAGATTGCCCTTGGCGTAAGTGCGAATGCTTCCTTCGTTGCGAACCCATTTCGCCGTGGCGCTTGCCGCGGCGATGATGGAAGTCTCTTCGACTGCCATCGGAATCAAGATTTCTCTTCCGTCGATCGTGAAGTTGGTCGCGACACCCAGAGGCAGCGGAAAATATCCCACCACGTTTTCGATCAGATGCTCGGCGACTTCTGGCGCCAGCGGAGTTTTTCCCGAGAGAACGTTCAGGTCTTCCTGGGTCAAATCGCAGATTTGCTGAACGCGAGAAAGGCGCTCGGCCTGTGAGAGACGGTGAAATCCTTCAGTCAGACGATGTTGGCGTTCCATTTTCCCTCTTTCCTTAATCCTTCTGGCGTGCGGCACCCTGTGCAAAACAACGCCGTTTTGAGCTCGAATTCTTGAAGCTCCATCCAATGATCCAAAGCCTCTTCGCCCGCAAGCGCGGCCTCAAGCGCGGGCTTGGCATAACCGACACGATCCGCTCCGAGAGCAATCAGCTTAGCCGCATCCAGCCCTGAGCGAACTCCGCCCGAAGCCCAAACCTCAATCGAAGAAGAATCTTTTTTCGAAGAAAAGGCCTCACGCGCTTCGCGTACGGACTCGGGAGTCGGGATTCCCCAATCTGCGAAAGTCCGCGACGCCTGAGCATGCAAGCTCCCGGCTGGCGCGCGAGCTCCTTCGATTCGCCCCCAGTGAGTGCCACCCAATCCGCTCACGTCGACAGCGGCAAGCGGAAGGCGCGAGACGCGCTCCAAGGTAGATCTCGAGAAGCCGCAGCCTGTCTCTTTGAGAATCACGCGAATGCCGGCATTTCCAAGCTCATCCACCACTCTTTCGATCGCCGAGAAAGCCCCACGGAACTGAGGCGTTCCTTCGGGCTGCATGACTTCTTGAAGAGCATTCAAATGAATCGCCAATGCTTGAGCGCCCAATGACTGCACGACATGGAGAATATCCGCAACCTGAGCGTCGATGACCTGCGCGATTCCCAAATTGGCGAAAAGAGTCAGCTCAGGAACTTCCTCACGAAGTTTTTTCCACTGATCCAATCCTTCGCTCGAACTTGCCGATCCTCGCGCTTCGAGCTCGCGACGCTGCGAACCCACGCCCATTGCCCATCCTCTGCGCTCGCATGCTACGGCAAGCGCTCGATTGAGCCGAAATGCATCGGCATGGCCCGCCGTCATTCCTGCGACATAGAACGGCGTTGCCGCCGGCCAGCCCAAACAGCGAGCGTCCAATCGGACCTCATCGAAGTTAAAATCAGGCAAGGCTTCATGAATCAATCGATACTGATCCAAGGCTCTCGCTTGGGTCATCGGGTAGTTCAATTGAGATGCTTGGTTAGCCGGGTCTAGAGCGAGCTGGATATGCTCTCTTTTTCGACCCTCAAACTGCGCTATGTCCATAACGGGGCAACTTACAACGAGCTGGCCCCCGATTCTAGTGAGTCGAGCAAGTCTTTGAGGAATTTTTAGATCGATCAGTGTAGCCTATATCTTAACAAAGTCATGACTCCTGAAACCGACTCCCTAACAATCCCCGCCACTGGCCGAAAAAGCATTCTGGCCAAGTTACGCCCTCTGATTCTGGCAGGCGTCGTTTCAGCGATTATTATGCAGATTGTGGCTCTTTCGCCAAATTCCGTGGAAGAATCAAGAGATAGCTCAGTGCCGGTCGACCCCGACACTTTGCTTCCTAAGGAAAAAGTCACTTTGGCTCCTGGAATTCCCAAAGAGCGCGTTCCTGAATACACCGTGGATCAATTCAACTATGTTTCGACCCATGAAAGTATCCGGGAATGGAATCTTTTAGCCGCCACCGCCTATTTCTATAATTCCGCTCGAACGGTCCACGGCCGGACGGTAAAAGCCTATCTTTTTGATCCCGATGGAAAAATCACCGTCGTCACAGGCAAAGAAGCCAAGTATTTAATGACGTCGCCCACTGCGTCAGCATCCCCTACATCGACAAACTCAGCTCCGCAAAAGGCTCCTGACCGCGATCTCGAAGTTTTTGGGGATGTCGTCACGACTTTTCCAGACGGATTTGAAGTGCATAGCGAATACATGCGTTATCGCCCGGACCAGCGCACTGTCGAAATTCCGCTTACTTATCAAGCGACTGGCTGGGGAAAAGACGAAAACGGACAGATCTTGAGCTTTAAAAGCCAGGGAATGTTTTATTCCAGAAAGTCAGAAGAAATCACGCTTCCTAAAAACGTGAAAGTCACGGTTGAAAAGCCTCCTTCACCGACAGCGATCAAGTCCGATCCAGAAACGACTGTCATCGAATCCGATCACTGCGTGATCAATCGCAACCAAAAGATCGCCTCTTTCACCATGTTTTCCAGCCGCCCACTCAAAGAGCGCTTTGTCCGAGTCACCCAACCCACGCTCTTTTCAAAAGGTCGTTGGGGCGAGCTCAATTATGGCGATAATTCCGAGCCAAGCAGCAAAATGCTCCATAAGGTCGTGCTCTACGACGATGTTTTAGTCAAAGAAACCTCCAAAGATGGGCCGCTTCGCTATGCGACCTCCGGACAGGCTAATTTTGATGGCTCAAGTGACATCGTCGTTTTGACAAAGTTTCCCCAGGTCTATGAGAATGAAGATACGGTCACTGGAGACCGAATCATCCTGCACCGAGATAGCGATGTTGTAGAAGTCGAGCACAGCAACTCGTACAGTGCGGGCCAACAAATGAAGTAAATCGAGTAATGCGAAGAGCTAATCAATTATGACTGAACACGTGCTTCGAGCCGTTGATCTAGTAAAAGGATATAAAGGACGCACCGTCGTCAATGGCGCAAGCTTCGAGGTGCGCACTGGACAGGTCGTCGGCCTTTTAGGGCCAAACGGCGCCGGCAAAACCACCTCCTTTTATATGGTGGTCGGCTTGGTCCGCCCGGATGGCGGCCAGGTGATGCTCGATAACAACGACCTTTCGCAGCTTCCGATGCATGTGCGCGCTCAAAACGGAATCGCTTATCTACCGCAGGAAGCCTCGGTTTTCCGCCGAATGACGGCCGAAGAGAATATCTTAGCCGTTCTTGAAACGCTTCCTCTGACTGAAAAAGAAAGAAACAACCAGCTTCGAAAGCTGCTCGATGAGTTCAATATCAATCACATCGCTAAGCAGAAGGCTTTCACTCTATCCGGCGGTGAGAGGCGGCGCGTTTATCGCGCCGCGGCCGATCGATGCCGGGCTCA
>CAZCBS010000112.1:0-11387 GCA_964496965.1 uncultured Bacteriovoracaceae bacterium | reverse complement strand
CGGGCCTTAGGTTACTGAAGAGTCTTCCGCTTGCCTCCAAGCGAACCCTCAGTGGCAGTGCCCTCGGAATCGACGCATCCCAAATTCTTCTTTCGATCAACAGATCCACCCGGTTGGTAGCCCAGGTCATTCCGTCAACCGCGCGCCTTGCCAGGCGATCTATCCCGTAGCCAGAAACGATCACGTGATGAATCTTGCTGGCAAAACCTTCCACTTGAGGCTTGAGCGCCTGAAGCGATGCCCAGTATGCCGCGCCTAAAGATAAAATGATCGCGCCTAGATAGGCGCCAAAAACGGTGGGCGTCTCTTCAGTTCCAGCGGTGCGCGCACCAAACAATAGCTCCATTAATGATGGAGCGACACGATCTGCGCCGCCCGGCAGGGCGCCGCCCAACACTTCACCGTTCCACGCAATTCCCAAGGCGAGAAGAATTAAGATCGTTGGAATCATGAGCGACGACCAATGCGGCATGCTCGCGACTTTTTGGCGACTCATCAGCCATCCCAGCTTCCATCCTAAAATCGAAAACAATGCGAGGCTGGAAAGTGCCGCTGCGGCCTGGACTGGATCATGCCAAGACTGTGACAGCCAATCGGTCATTCCTTGCGCGGAAACAAAGCCCGCCACGCCGATGGCGGCGGAAATTCCCATAAAGCCCGCCGTTTTTGCCCAGATCACCGTTCCGCCCGCGACGGTCTCTTCGCTCACGGGCGCTTCGGAAGATTGAAGCAGAGATTGACAGCAAGTGAACGCGGAGACCCCCAGCCCGAGTCCGACCATCAGAGCGAGTGCGGGCTCGGGAGAAGCCAGGCAAAGAATCGCGGCCGCTAAGCATGCTCCAGCGGAAAACCACGCTCCAAGCGCCGCTTCCCAGCTCGTTTGAAGCATTCCGGAAACGACTGCCAAAAGCGTTGAAGCAAGAAGCATCCAACCCATGACGGAAAATACGGCCGGATTGCCCAAGCTCATTTGAAGCCGCAAAAGAATTCCAAACGCGGCCCACGCGGGAAAAACTTGCGCCATCGTGATCCGAATCCAAGGTGCCGTTTTACCGGGCGATACTGTCCACGAAAGGAGAGGAAAGGGTTGGAGCTGAACAAGCAAGCCCGCAAGCAGAAGAACAGAGCCAATGACTTCTGAGCCGGATGCGTTTTGCGAATCAAGAATCCAATGCTGCGTTTTAGACCAAATTAAAGGAGCGTGTCCCCCTGCAAGAGCGCAGGCGCCCAGCACGGACAAAATAATTCCAAATGCGCGCTCGCGACCAAATCGAATCGCAAGCTCCGACTCCTCGTCCGAATCCCAGCGAGATCCCAGCGAGAGAAACCCTCCAAAGATCACCAACGATAATCCCGTCAGCGCGAGCCATGGCGTCAGGGCGATCCAGCTCAATGCGCATCCTGCCGCGGAAAGTGCAATCGCGCTGTGTGTTCTTTCAGGTCGAGGTTGACCGGGAAGTACGCGACTGCCCCCCAGTAGAAGGGCTGCGAAGATCACGCCCAGACCGGCAAGGATCAAGCCTTGAGCGTCTTGCAGTACGCCTGCGGGAATCGCGCCCTCTCTTTCGACAGGCCAAATCCAGCCTCGCAGCCAGACGTGAGTGCGCGTGGCTTCTTCAACTAGGCCATTGCCCGCAAAAATAAGGGCCGCTGCGAGCACCGTGAGAAAAATCGCGACGAACCAGTCACCGTTGCGAGGCATTTTTCGACCCCAAGCAAGCGTAACGACTCCGCTCAATGCAAGCAGCGCGATGCTTATAATCAGGATAAAAGGTGCGCTTTGAGATTGAATCATCGGTTCGGCTCAGTTTTTCAGCGACTTCAGGTCGCTCATTTCGATTTTATTTTTAAGATAAAACAACCGGATCGCCAGTGCGAAGCCCGCGACGAGCTGGGCGATTCCGCCGACAGCAATCAAGATTCCGCCGACGTGTCCGCTTGCTCTCGCAACACCATCCGGCCCAGTCCCCGCATGGATTCCGGCAACGACGAACATCATCGTCGCGCCGATAATCATGAGCTGAATGCCGATGAGCAGGCCCAACAGAGTTCGCCTCGAGACAACGCAAACGAGTCCCATCGCTCCAATCAATCCGGCGACGGTCATTAGCATGGCTCACCTCGAGAATTCGATGACGACGGTTCTTTATTTAATCCGGGGCCCGACTCTGGCCGAGCGACGACTCCGCCTCCAACCAGCACCAAAAACAACGTTAACGCCAAGACTTCGAGCGAAAGAATATGATTTTCGACCATGACCTTGCCTAAAGACGCGAGATCGCCGCCTTGGGCTGAACCTTCGCCGAGGTTGGAAGGAAAGTCATTTGCCCCCAAGTAAATGATGACGGCAAAGGCCGCGCCGATCACGGTTGCGATGATCGCGGAGACCAGCGTTCTTCGATCCAGCTTTTTATAAAAGGGAAGCGAGTCAGGCTGCTTGTCTTCGGATTCGTATTCGCCGAACATGACCGCGAAAAAAAAGAGCGCGATCGCGACGAGCGTCGAGATGATCCATTGAATGATCGCAAGAGTTTCCGCTCCGACCGTGAGGAAAAGGCAACCCATTGCAAGACCGGTGATCCAAAGCGAGAGAATCGCCCTTCGCATTCCCTGAACGACGGTTGCGGTCAATGCCGCACCCAACGCGATTGCCGAGAAGATCCAGCTGATCATTCGTCTTCTCCCATTTCGGCCAAGCGGCGCATTTCCGCCCATTTTGCTTGCTGCTCTGGCGTGACTCGACCACGACCGAAGCTCGCGATCATTTCAGGAAGCTCATACGCCGCGTTCTCATAACGTCGTGTATGAGTCAGCGACACCGGTTGACAGGCCTCAACGCAGAGTCCGCAAAAAACACAATTCGAATAATCGATATCAAAAATCGAGACCCAGTCTTTGCCGACGTCGGTTCCGGGCTGAACTTCGATCTTGATGCAACGAGTAGGACAAACGCGCTCGCACGCGCCACAACCCGTGCACTTATCGATATCATTAAAGAGCAGTCCTCTGGAGCGCGGAGGAAGATCATCCGGGGTTTTAGACGAAATGGGATCCGGATACTGTTCGGTCACTTCTTTTCTAAGGTCGCCCGCGCTCAACAAATAAGGAAGAGCGGTCATGAAAGATCCCGACACGGAGCGAACTCCCAGCAGGATCTGTCTGAAATAGGCTCGAATCGTCGAAAAAACGGACTGATTCACAAAATCGCCCTCCACCCAGCCCAAAGCGCCGCGCCGATCAATGCGCCGAGCGAGAATGGGCTCAAAACCTTCCAAGAGAAATCCGTCGTCTGATCCACTCGGGCGCGAGGATTAACGCGAGCGATCCAGATCAAAAGCATCATGAGGCCATAGGTTTTCGCGAGCAACCACACCAGCTCGATCACTTCCCTGAGCAGATGTTCGCTGCCATCAGAAATCCGGTCCAGCAACCACGAGGGCAAGGTCCAAGCACCCAAGAACAAGACGACCGTGATTTGAGACCAAAGAAAGAATCCGTAAAATCGACCCAGCCTAAACAAGCTCAGCCTTCTGCCGGAAAGGTCTGACGAAACGCCGCCGCGAAGATCCATCACGGAAAGGCCTCCGTCCATGGGAGACACATTCATCACGACCAGCCCGCTCGCGATAAAGACGATCATCGCGATGAATTGAAAAGGATTCGTCGTCGCCGTCCAATGAAGGGGAGATGCCCCCTGAACCGCCGCGAACGAGGCCCACCTGAAGCTTCCCGCGCGAATACCCGCGCAAAGAACGCAGATCAGCGCCGGAAAGGCTCCCGCCAAAGCTTGCGCCGCAAGCCTGACGCCGCCAAACCAACCGCTCACCGTTCCTTGGCTAAAGCCCATCAGCATGGTTCCCAATGCCAAGACAAGCGCGGACCAAAACGGAAGAAACGCGCTCATATCCGTATTGACGAGAATCGCCGCGGAACCCAAAGGCATGACGGCGACCGTCGAGTAGAGCGCCATGGTATGAACGCCAAGCCAAAGAGTTTCGTTCCAATTCCATTCGCTTGAAGGCGCCTTCTGCAAAAACTTCATCAGATCCGCGATGGGCTGGAACATTCCCCAGGGGCCCGCGCGATTGGGACCTACGCGCGCTTGAAAATCGGCGCTCAGTTTACGATCAACGAACGAAACGATCGCGCCGCTTGGAAAAATCACGAGCGTGTAGATCAAAAAGATCCCGATCGTGGCGACAATCCAAAGAGGCGTGCCCGAGGGCAAGCCGATCGTAGATTTCCAGATTTCCAAGGTCTGCGCGAGCGTCATCATCGATCAGCCTCCGCGATGCTCAAATCCAGGCTTGCAAGCAGAACTGGAAGATCTTCGATCCTGACTCCGACCAAAACTTCCGGCAGGGCCATGAGGCTTGCTGTTGTTGACGCGTGAAACTGCACGCGAGCAGGGCGCGGCCCTCCATCCGAAATCACGTGACAAGAAACCATTCCGCGCGAGCTTTCCACGCGAGAATAGGCCTCTCCCGACGGCACCTTGATTCGGTAATCTTCCGCGCCTGCCTCGGGAAGAATCTGCCGATTGATGAATGAGCCCGAAGGAATCGTCTCAGCGACGTGTTTCAGAATCTCGAGACTTTCCGTCATCTCAAGAAGCCTGAGCAGGAATCGGTCATGTGAATCGCCCGAAACGCCATTCGTTCCACGACCCGTTGGAACTCTAAAATCCAGGCTTTGATAGCTCAAGTACGGATGTGCCTTGCGGACATCAAAGACCACGCCCGCGGCGCGAGCATTGGGTCCAGTAATCCCATGACGTGTAACCAGCGCCGAGGAAAGAACTCCCATCTTCGCCGTGCGCTTCAGAAACGTATTATTAAAGGTGAGCAGGTCATTATATTCTTTGATCCGAATTCGAATCAGATCACAGACTTCAAGAACTCTCTCGATAAAGCCTTCCGTAACGTCAGCGCTCACTCCGCCAAAACGCAGAAAGTTAATCGAAAAGCGCGCGCCCGTCAAAAGCTCGAACAGATCCAAAATTCGCTCTCGGTCGCGTAAAACGTAATGAACGAGCGTCTCGGCGCCGACGGCTCTTGATACATTCACGAGATAAAGCATGTGCGTGGAAAGCCGAGTCAGCTCGGACAAAATCACGCGGATGCTGACAGCTCGCGCGGGAACATCGATGCCCGCAATCTCCTCTACCGCCTGGCAGAGCGCAAGCTCTCCATAGACTGCAGCCTCTGGGTCCAGATGATCCGCATATGCAATCGCGGCATTCCAATCATGCGCTTCGATGGCTTTTTCAAGGCCCCGGTGCAGAAAGCCCGTCTCGACTCGACCTGAAACGACGATCTCTCCGTCCAAAACCAATCTCAGCTTCATCGGTCCGGGAAGCGCGGAATGATACGGGCCAATTTCCCAATCAATCAAATCGGTGCGCAGGCATTCCATCGGGTTGTCCATCATTTTGCGCGCTCTCCCGACTTAAAGGATTTACGCATCGGGAAGCCTGCTTCATTTCCGAAATGCGGGCCAAGAAGCGTCTGTGGAATCTCAAAGCATTCGCCGGAAGTTTTCTTGAAGCGGATTCCAAAAAGCTCGGAGGCCTCATTTTCGAGCGGCGCCGCCATCGACCAGACTTCCCGAACGGACGGAAGCTCCACGGGACCTGGCTCGGACTCGACGACGACGGAGCTGCGAATCGCAAGCTGCGCATGTGTTTCGCGTGAACGCAAAAACCAAGAGATCACGAGCGAATCACCCACTTCCGCAACGGATAGGTTCTCGAGCCAGTTCAGCTTCAAGGTCGAATCCTCGCTTACGGCTTTCGCGACCGCGTGAATCGCCACTGATTCGATCCAAACCGACAAAAGCTCTGACCGACCAAATCGCCCAGATTCCAAAATCTTGCCTGGAGCCGCTTTTTCAAGTTTTGAGAGAATCGCGTTCATATCCACGGATCTTCTCCTGCAAGGCAATCAGGCCGTTCATGATGGCTTCAGGGCGAGGAGGGCAACCCGGGACGTAAACGTCGACGGGAACGGCCTCGCTTGCTCCTGAAACGGTTGAGTATGAGTATTCGGGTCCAAAAAGCCCGCCGCAGTTCGCGCAAGACCCGACCGCAAGAACATACTTGGGTGAAAGCATCGAGTCGTAAAGCTCGCGCAAATGCGGAGCCGCTTTTTTGGAAACCATTCCATTGATGATGAGAAGATCCGCTTGTCTTGCGTCGACTTGCGGAAGGCAGCCAAAACGCTCCATGTCGTAGCGCGCGCCCAGCGTGTTCAAAACTTCATCCGCGCAGCATCCACTTCCCGTCGAAATGTACCAAAGAGATTGGGAGCGAGCCCATTTAAGCGCTTTTCCTAGAGTAGATGTATAAAATGATCCCGCCATCGCTCACCCGTTCTCCGTCGAGGTTGGGCCCTTGGGTCGTTGAAAAGACTGCACCCAACTCAAGTCGCCTTTTCGAGACGAGTACAAAAGTCCAAGACCGCAGAATGTCGCGAGCGAAACAATCGCTACCAAGCATTTCAGGAACATTCCTCGATCCGTTGCTTGTTGCAGCATGCCCGTGCAAGGAATGAGAATGAGCGCGATCGCCATCAGGATCAGCGCCGCGTTTACCCCGAGAAAAAAGCGGGCGTTGATTTTTCTTCTGAGGAGCTCCGCGGTTGCAGCGGAATTTATCGCTCTTTTGCTCTCGGACGATTTTCCTCGCTCTGCCGAAACCAGGTAAGAAAAAAGGCCGAGCATGGCAGGAACGCCGAGTGCAAGCAGCGCGGAAAGAAAAACAACATAGTAAACATCCCAGCTGCTTGGCATGAACAAAATAAAGCGCGACCATTTCACATCAGCCGATCACGGATGAATCACGCAATCAGTCAATGAGCGCCGCGGCGTTCCTCCTGAAACTCTTCTTATAATCTGCTTTTTACTGAATTTTTAAGGTTTTGAAGCCTCGCGAAAAGGTTACTGAAGTAGAATAGGGGTGTCAAGTTTCGTGCATGCTGTTTATTCTGTAAGACGGGACCAACTTGATGATTTCTAGCGGGACATCCATCATCTGCCGTTCGCTCCAAGAGCTTCAATCTCGCAACGAACCGGTGCGTGTGCATGGCGCAACGCCTTCTGCGCAAGCTTTGCTGATTCTGCGTGTTCTCGAATCGCGTGCTGCTCAGAGTCGAGTCGATCCAATCGTGTTGCTCTGCGCAGACGATGATGTCGCAAGCGAACTGGCCGGCGATGTCGAGGCTTTGGCTTCCGCGCTCGATCTTCCTTTGCCGTGTATCTTACAGTTTCCGACTTGGGAGCAGTCTCCCTATAGTCCTGTGGCGCCATCGATTCGAACTCGTCTTGCACGGATCGCCACTCTGAGCACGCTAATGGGGGATGTGGGCGGCCGAGCTCCGGTTCTTTTCACGACCATCGCCGCTCTGAGCCAAGCCACGATTCCACAAGCCGAGTTTAGGCGTTATTCGATTTCGCTCAAGCCCGGAGAAAGCGTCGAATCCCGAGAAAAACTCATTCAGCGCCTCCTTGAGGCGGGTTACTTGCGCGTTGATCCAGTCGAGGACCCTGGAACTTTTGCGGTCCGAGGAGACATTATCGATGTTTTTCCCCCTGATCGTGAAAAGCCTTTGCGAATCGAGCTCTTCGGAGATGAGCTCGAAAGGATTCGCGAATTCGATCCGGCGACTCAGCGAACGGTCTCTGCCGAGACCTCCGATCTTTCTCACGTCTGCGTGCCGCCCGCACGCGAAGTATTGATCAACTCGGCGACTACTTCGCGGGTCCGAGAAAAAGTAAAGGAGCGGGCCGACGATCGCGGCGTTCCGCGAGCGGCTCGTGATCCCGTGATGGCTTCCATCCACAGCGGAAACTATCCGGATCACAGCGATGCATGGGCACCGTTTGCTTACGAAAAAACCGAAACCCTCCTCGATTACCTCGGCCCAAGCGGCAGCGCGGTTTGGATCGATGAGTTGAGCATTCTTCAACGCTGGGATGAGCACCTCGATGAGCAAAAGCGGCTTTCCTCCGAGGCAGATCACCCCGAGCTGATTCTTCCGTCCGTTGACGAGCTTTACCTCTGGAAGGCGGAGATCGAGCGCAAGGTTCGCGCAAACAGCATTCTCTACTTAGACCGCGTCCAACTCGCTGACTTAGAGTCGCGTCCTCAAGAAGAGCCCCACGATGCGCCTCGAGGAGCAAAAGAACCGGAGATCTCAGCGCGGCATTCGGTTTTCGTTCGCGGCAACCAGGATCTTGTCAAAGACTCTCGCCAATCCCTGGGAGAGCTTGAAGCGAAGTTCAAGCTTTGGGTCAAGCAAGGATTCAAGATCATCGCTCTTGCTTCAACCCAAAGCCAGCTCGAGCGCATTCGCTATCTCTTGGAAGAACATCAGATCACGAAAGTCTCCCTGAAGATCGGATCCCTTTCATCAGGATTTCGATGGCCCGCGGAAGGCCTTGTCATCTTGGTTGAAGACGAGATTCTCGGCGCCAAGCATAAAAAGAAACAGCGCCGTGCAAGCTCTGCCCAAAGCGGCTCCGCCGCGAAAGACTGGGCGGGACTTCAAGCTCTGTCTGATCTTGCCGTGGGCGATGCAGTTGTCCATTTGGATCATGGGATCGGTCGATACCAGGGTCTGATGCGACTGGATCTTTCGGGCGCGCCAAGCGACTTTCTTCAGCTCGAGTACGCCAACAAGGATAAGCTCTATCTTCCGGTCTATCGCCTCAACGTCATTCAAAAATATTCCGGGGGATCGGACGCCATCACGCTCGATCGACTGGGCAGCCAGACCTTCGCGCGAACCAAAGAGAAAGTTCGCGACGCTGTTCGAAAGATCGCCATCGATCTCGTCAAGCTTTACGCCGAACGAAAGGTCCGGCCTGGCCAGGTCTTTTCCGGAAGAGACTCGCTTTTTCAAGAATTCGAAGCCCGATTCCCGTTCGATGAAACTCCCGATCAACTCAAAGCGATCGATCAAACGCTGGACGATATGCAATCCGGTCGCGTCATGGATCGGTTGATCTGCGGCGATGTGGGTTACGGCAAAACGGAAGTCGCCATGCGCGCGGCATTTCGCGCGGTCTCGGACGGTAAGCAAGTCGCCGTGCTGGTTCCGACAACTGTTCTCGCGTTTCAACACGAGCAGAACTTTCGTTCGCGCATGAAGGACTATCCGATCAATATCGAATCCGTTTCGCGCTTCAAGTCAGCGAAAGAGCAAAAAGCGATCTTGGAAGGCGTGTCGAAAGGAAAAATCGATATCGTCATCGGGACCCACAGGCTTCTATCGAAAGACGTCTCCTTTCATGATCTCGGTCTTGTCATTGTCGATGAAGAACATCGCTTTGGGGTCGAGCACAAAGAACGCCTCAAAACTTTGCGCACTAATATCCACGTCATGACTCTGACGGCGACTCCGATCCCAAGAACGCTTCACATGGCGCTTTCAGGCCTGCGAGACATCAGCTTGATCAATACGCCCCCTGTGGATCGCTTGCCGATCAGGACCTATGTCTCAAAGATAGACGACGCGTTGATTCAAAAGGCGATTCAGTTTGAGCTGAATCGCGGAGGGCAGGTTTTCGTTCTTCATAATCGAGTTCAATCGATTCACGAGCTCGCAAAAAGGATTCAAGAGCTTGTGCCTGCCGCGCTAATCGGCATCGGACACGGTCAAATGAGCGAGGGCGAGCTCGAAAAAGCGATGCTCGCGTTTTATCAAAAGCGCACCAACGTCCTAGTCTGCACCACGATCATCGAATCCGGTCTCGACGTGCCTTCGGCCAACACGATCATCATCCATCGCGCGGACTCCTTAGGACTAGCGCAGCTTTATCAGATTCGAGGCCGGGTAGGCCGCGGTCAACAGCGCGCCTATGCCTATCTTTTGATTCCGGCCGAAGGCGCGGTGACCGAAGACGCCAAGCGTCGCCTAGAGGTTATCCAACGATTCGTTGAGCTGGGAAGCGGCTTCAGCATCGCTTCACATGATCTTGATATCCGCGGCGGGGGAGATCTTTTGGGTCCTCAACAATCCGGCCACATCGCGGCCGTCGGGTTTGACCTTTATACAGAGCTTCTTGAAGAAGCGATTCGAGAGCTTGAAGGCACTCCCGAGACCGCGCAAACTCAGGCGAGAAGGGAACCTGAGATCAAGCTTCCGTTCCCCGCGTTCTTGGGAGAAGAGTATGTCCCTGACATCCATCAACGCCTCTCCTTATACAGACGCTTTTCCGCGACGACCCAAGAAGCCGAGCTCGATGCTCTAGAAGAGGAGCTGAGGGATCGGTTCGGCCCGCTTCCAGCAGAGGCTCAAAACCTGCTTTGGATGATTCGCCTCAAACAGCTTCTCGTTCGCGGCGGCATTGACAGCCTGACCGTAGGCCAGGAGAAAGTCTCCATGGTCATCGGGTCGGGAAGCGCGATCGATCCAGTTCGCGCAATTTCGGTCGTGGCCGGAGATCGATCTCGTTACCAGCTAACTCCTGACCCGTCGGGCCCCGGCCATACAAAACTCGTCGCTAAGATGCCAACAGACACTTTGCGAGATCTCTTTTTCGCGATCGAGTCCCTTCTTAAGAAGCTCACCGGGATAGCCGCTTGATTGATCGCGCCTAAATATGCAAATCGGTCGCGGCGGCGACCTTTTGACTCTCGGTTGCATTTGCGAAGTTTAAAAAAGCTGCTACGCTTTATAAATAACGTGAGGAAAAGTTTATGAAACGCGCACAATGCTATGTGACTGTTTTCGGCTTGTTGGGGAGCTTGATTGCCGCGGGCACCGCTGTTGCGGCTACCGAAGTCGCCAAAGTCAACGGCACGGCCATTACACTCGAGGATCTCAACAAGAAGTATCAGCAGAGCCTTCAATTCTACCAAGCCAAGACGCCAACCAAGAAAGGTCTCTTGGATGATTTGATCAAGCGCGAGCTTGGGATTCAAGAAGCCAAAAAGCTTGGCCTGGACAAAGACCCAGAAGTGGTCGAAGCGATGAACACCGTTCTCTTCAACGCACTTGTCAGCAAGAAGCTCTCCAAGGAGTTCGAGGGCATCCATGTCTCCGATTCCGACGCTAAGGATTTCTACTCAAAAAATCCCGAAGTGCGGACCAGCCACATTTTCATCGCGGCTCCAACCAACGCGAGCGCCGACGAAGACAAAAAAGCACACGCACGAATCCAAAAAATCTACGACGAGCATATCCGCAACGGCAAAGAAAACTTCTCTGAGGTGGCTCAGCGCTTTTCTGAAGGCGCCGCGGCCCCGATGGGCGGCGACGTCGACTACAAAATGCGCGGGATGATCGATCCGGCTTACTATGACGCCGCCGTCGCTCTCCGCTCCCCGGGTCGAGTCAGCAATATCGTTCGCTCGCAAGCCGGTTATCACATCATTAAGCTTACCG
>CAZCBS010000111.1:11037-11476 GCA_964496965.1 uncultured Bacteriovoracaceae bacterium | reverse complement strand
GGAATTGTCAGGGGTGATTTTTCACGCAAACGTCATCATCGGGCTGATTCCTCTCGCTTTGCGGGGCGTGCAGTATCGGCCGCAATCGGCGTCGCGAATCCTTCAGAGAAATGTTCTGATTTACGGCGTGGGGGGAGTCATCATCCCATTTATTGGAATCAAGCTCATCGATATGGCTGTTGCGGCTCTTGGCTTGGCTTAAAGAACTTTCGCAAAAGAGGCAATGTATGAATACTATTTATAGATCGATCATGGCGACTGTTGTTTTGCTCTTTATCTGCTGTGGCGCTTATCCATTGATCGTTTATGCCGTCGGAAACGTGCTTTTTCACGATAGTGCCACGGGAGGCATGGTTGAACGCGATGGAAAGATCATTGGCGCAAAACTCATCGGACAAGCTTTCTCAAAGCCCGAGTATTTTCACGGAAGGCCTTCGGC
>CAZCBS010000111.1:0-11027 GCA_964496965.1 uncultured Bacteriovoracaceae bacterium | reverse complement strand
TGTCAAAGATACCCAAACCAGCGTGCACCGCGACACCAAGTTCGCGGATGCCGTAAAGGGAAGCGTTGATACGGTTTTGAAAGATAACCCGACTCTGAAGAAAGGGGCGATTCCTCCTGAGCTCGTGACAGCGTCTGGAAGCGGTCTTGATCCTCATATTTCCCCGGAAGGAGCAATGGTACAGGTGGATCGCATTGCTCAGGCTCGTAAGGCGAAAACGGACCAAATCCGAGAGCTGATTGTAGAGCATGTCGAAGGACCGCAGCTTGGAGTTTTTGGTGAACCCGCTGTCAATGTGCTTTTGCTGAACCTTGATTTGGATTCCAAATTTCCGATCGCGAAATGAAATATATGAAATCTATTGATAGCACGATTTTTCGGTCTTTAGCAGCGGGCTGCTTGCTCCTGTCGTCATTAGCCGTTGCTACGCCGAGCTCGACCTATTGGGCTCCCTCAACGGCAAACTGTCAGGCCTGGGCGGTTCCACATATCACCTATGACAATTATTTCGGAAAAAGCGCGGCGTACCCGAACGACGTAGGTCTTACTGTCGGTTTTTTGCCTTGGGAGAAAATTCAGGGCGAAGCGGGTTTTGATGCTCTCTATCCTAGTCAAAATCCGCTGTATTTGAATGGCAAGCTTTGCACGCCTGAATCGACTCTTTTCAGTAATTCGCCCGCATTGAGTGTCGGTATATACGATATCGGCACTCAATCCGACGTGACGAACTATAATGTGGGTTACGTGATGTTGCAGAAGTCATTGCCATGGGGTGGATATGTTGCTGCAGGTTACTATCATGGGTTCAATAAGACGCTCTTTGTCAACAGTGATGGCAACGTTAGCCAGAACGGTGCCATTGCTGCAGCGACTTCGCCAGACATTGAGATTGGTTTGACGGGCCTCAAAAAGGTCATTTTTGCCGTGGACGTTCAGACTGGAAAAAAAGTGTTGGGAGCCTGGGGCGTCGGCTCTTATATTTATTTTGCTGATAATGTTTCCCTTCTTACGGTCCCTGTTTTATTTCTCGATAGGCTGCTGCAGCCCGGAGGTAGCAATTATCTGTGGACCATGCAGCTTGATATCGATGTTCCATTTACGAAGACTAGCGGTAGCAAGTAGTTTGAATTAGACTCCGTTTATGAAACAGGCAGGCGGTTTTCAAGAACTCATCCAGCGAAAGACGAAGGGCTCCCTAAAAGTCTATCTCGGATATGCAGCGGGCGTCGGAAAGACCTATGAGATGCTTCAAGAAGGGCATCGACTCCGTAAAGCGGGCCTGCAAGTCGTCGTCGGTTATGTCGAGCCTCATGCGCGGCCTGAAACGCTCGCATTGACTCAAGAGCTTGAAGAGATTCCTCGCAAGTATTTTCCGATCGCTGGACGCGAGTTTCCCGAGATGGATGTCTCTGCCATTCTCAAAAGACAGCCAGAGATCGTTCTGATCGATGAGTTGGCGCACACAAACATTTCGGGCTCAAAGCACGAGAAGCGTTATCAAGATGTCTTGGAGATTTTGGATCACGGCATCAACGTGATCACAACTCTTAACGTGCAGCATCTGGAATCGGTTGCCGAAAAAGTGATGCAGGCAACTCAGGCCCCGGTTCAGGAACGGATTCCGGATCATATCCTAAGAAGAGCGGATCAGATCGTGCTGGTCGACGTATCGATGGAAGAGCTTCGAGAGCGTCTTCGAAAGGGAAAGATTTATGCAACAGCCAAAGCGGAGCTCGCGTTGCAGAAGTTTTTCACGTACGAGAACCTCTCTTTTTTAAGAGAAATGTGTTTGCGCGAGGTCGCGGGTGATCAGGTCAGGAAAATCGAGGAGCAAGGCCTGCTCAAGGCCGCGGCGTCGGATCTTGCGCAAGAAGCGGTGATGGTGGCTTTGAGCTCTGATCCATCGCATGCAGAAGTGCTTTTACGAAAAGCAACTCGGCTTGCCACTCAGCTCGCGACTCGTTGTTACGCGGTGTATGTTCAGAAGCGGAGTGAATCTCCGACGCAGATCGATTCAACTCTTCAGCGAAGGTTGCAGCAAAATCTGAAGCTCGCAAAGACTCTTGGCGCTGAGATCGTGACGATTCAATCAGATAATGTCGTTGAAGCGCTTGTGACGTTCGCGACGACCCATCACGTCCGTCATGCAGTGTTTGGAAAAACGCGAAGGTCGCCGCTCATGGATCGCATCAAAGGGTCCTTTATTTTGGACTTTATTCATGATTCAGTCGGAATCGACGTGCACGTAGTCACCGTTACGGGAGAGGAGACTTATGACCGCGCTCCCTACGCTTAGACGAAAAATTCTGAGAAGCTTTTCTGTTCTCGTGATGATCTACGCGATTTTAGGCGCGTTGCTTGTCGCGAGCGTGTTGATCGCCAGTAAAACGACTCCACGACTCATTCATTTGAATTACGATTCAATCGCGGCTGCGACGAAGATGGAGCAGTCCTGGAGCGCGCTGCAGTTTCCGGATTTTTACCGAGATCATCCTGTTCCTTATTGGAACAAGCTTTTTGAGGACTCATTAGTGTTCGCGGAAAGCAATATCACTGAGCCCGGAGAGAAGAAGATTGCCGACTCGATTCGCGCAGATTGGAATCGATTAAAGACAGTTCTCGGAAAAGTGAGCCCGGACGACTTCATGACGATGCGCAAGCATATAGCGGATCTTACGGCCGTGAACGAGCACGGGATGTTCGGGCTTGCTCAATACAATGAGCAGTTGAGTGATCGAGTTTTGATAGGTTCGTTGGTTTTCTTTTTTCTAAGCCTAGTTCTTTCAGTTGTGTTTGCCGACCAGCTCTCTCAACGTTTGTCGCGACCCATTAAAAGTATTGTAGAAGCGATTCATAGCAGGTCGATCCGACGCAGACTCAAGCTTCCTGTGCCTACTAGCCTTGAAATGCTGATTTTAACGACAGAGCTCGGTCAATTATGGGAGCGTCTTGCCGAAGCCGATCGAATCAACGTTGCTGAAGTCGTTCAGGAAAGAAACAAGCTGGAAACCTTGCTGAGCTCCGTCGAGGACGCTCTCTTGGTTTTGGACTCGGAGGGACAAATCATTCATTGCAGCGATTCGATGCTGAAGCTGATCGGGCTTTCGATCGATCAAATCCAAGGAAATCTCTGGAGAGATCTTCCGACAATGAATGAAAATTATCTTAAGCTTCGAGATGTTCTTCGAGAGGGAATGCCAGAAAGCCAGGAGATCGAGCTTCTCTGGAATCAGCATCGTGCGCAGTTCTCTGCCAGGTCGAGGAAAATAGAAGGCGCGGCTCATCGTCATAGCGGGCTGCTCTATCTGCTTCATGATATCACCGAAAAACGCCAACGAGAGAAGTTCAGGTCTGACTTTATCGACCTTCTCTCTCACGAACTCAAGACACCGCTTCAATCGTTGGGAACCGCGGTCGAGATTTTGATTCATCAAAAGAAGCGCTTTCCGGACGATCTTGGGCTCATGGTCGATACGGTCTCTGAAGATGTCGAACGAATTCGCGCCGTCGCGCTGGAATTCGTTCAAATTACGCAGAGTCAGTCCAAAGTCATGAAACTCAAGCTTGAGCCCGTTGCGCTCAATCAAGTGCTTCCTGAGTGGCTCAAGCCGTTTTCGGTAGTAGCAAAGGATCGCGAGGTGAAGCTTGAGGTCAAGCACGAAGGATCAGAGATTCTTTGGGCGAATTTGGACCTCGTGAAGTTTCCGTGGGTCATTTCCAATATTGTATCCAATGCTGTCCGCTTTTCTCCGTCCGGCGGGACCGTTACTGTATTGACCACGGACCGAAACGGATCGGTGGAAGTCCGGATCTGCGACGAAGGGCCAGGAGTCCCTGAAGCGGACGAGATTCGGATTTTCGAGCCATTTTACCAAAGCCGGATGACATCTACGAGCGGCGCACGGGGTTTGTTTGGCGTGGGTTTGACGATTGCGAAAGAAGTCGTTGAAGCCCATGACGGACGAATCGAATATCATCGTCTGCAGCCCCATGGCTCCGAATTCCGGATTTTGTTGCCGTTTCCTCCGCTTCAGCAGGGTGGTTCAGAGTTAATTAGATAATAATGAAGGAATGACACGATGAGCGCTCTAAAAGTCTTGATCGTCGATGATGAGAAAAATATCAGGCAGACTTTGCGAGTCAATCTCTCATCCATGGGATGCGAAGTCGAAGTGGCCGGTAGTGCGGAAGAAGCACTTAAAGTTTTGAGAGGTCAACGTTTCGACTTCATGCTTTCGGATCAGAAGATGGGCGGAAAGTCAGGGATCGAGCTTCTTCAGGATTGCAAGGGGCTCGCGTATCCACCCGTGATTGTCATCATGACCGCTTACGCTTCTTTCGAAAATGCCGTGAATGCGATTCAAGCCGGTGCGTTCGACTATCTTCCTAAGCCATTCAGCTCGGCACAGCTGAGACATGTTCTTTCTAAAGTTCAAACCTTGGTCGATTTGAAAAAAGAGAACGAGAGGTTGAGGGCCGGCGTCGATCGCGCTGACTATTTTCAAGGTATGACATCGGCTGCGATGGGAAGACTCGAGGATTTCGTGGCAAGAGTCGCGCCCACGGATGCCACGGTTCTTCTGACGGGCGAAAGTGGTACTGGAAAGACGGAGCTCGCTCGATTGATTCATTCTCGTTCCACGCGAGCGGAGCGTCCTTTTATTGTCATCAATTGTGCGACGTTGACAGAGTCTCTTCTCGAGTCAGAGCTTTTCGGACATGTCAAAGGAGCCTTTACCGGCGCGACTCACGAGCATATCGGAAAATTGGAATTGGCGCAGGGCGGGACTGTTTTGATCGATGAGATTGGAGAGCTTTCTCCTGCTGCGCAGACAAAGCTTCTCCGCTTTCTTCAGGAAAGAGTCATTGAGCGGGTCGGTGGGACTCGGGCGATCTCGATTGATGCGCGAGTGATTGCCGCGACGAACAAGAATCTAGAGGAGGTAGTTTCTTCAGGACAGTTCCGTGAGGACCTCTATTATCGGTTAAATGTCTTCGAGTGCGCTGTCGTTCCGCTGAGGTATCGAAAAGAGGACCTTCCGGTTCTGATTCAGAAATTTTTGAAGGAGTTCTCCGCGCGATCGAATGCCTCGGGAATAAAGAACCTGCCAGAGTCTATCATGAAAGCGCTTCTCGACTATTCATGGCCTGGCAATATCCGAGAGCTTCGGAACGCCATCGAGAGAATCGTGCTCTTGTCGGCAGGCCGAGAAATCTCCGCGACGGATCTTCCTGATTCTGTGAGAAAAGGGGGCGGAAAGCGGGGTGTTGCTGGGCATTCCACTCATCTTAAGACGATCGATGAGCTGGTGCGCGAGCATGTCGAAGGCGTGCTTGCTTTAGAGCCTAATCAGGAGCGCGCGGCGGAAATTCTCGGTATTACGACGGTGACGCTTTGGAGGAAGAGAAAAGAGTATGGATTGCCTTAATTTAACTGTCTGTATTTAAATAGATTTTATATAGTTGACAAAAATAGTATATTTTTGTAAAAATAGCGAGCTTTTGGGCTTATGCCCTGCAGGAGTTTATTATGTCGGCTCGCGTATTGTTTGGATTTGCGGTTTTAACTCTGTTCTCAGTGATTCAGTTGAATCACGCTTCTGCGGCTGAATTTGTCTACTGCTACGCAACAGCAGACCAAGGGGGCAATTTGCTTCCTCCTGGCTCATGCAAATCAGGAGGAGACGAATCAGGCTTGCCTCACATCTATGACAAGAGCCAAGTCGATACTTTGATCTCCGGTGTTCGAAGCTCCCAGCGGACATCTGACAGTCGAATCACCGCCCTCGAAGCGAAATCAAAAGAGTTCGAAAGCAAAGTCAACGCGCAAGAAGCAAAAATGAAGGCTTCCGAAGACAATATCATCAAGAGCGTGAGCAGCATTTCTCAGCGAGTCGTTGATAACGAAGTCATGAAGCGAATGAAAGAAGACCTCAAACGCGAGATTCTGGAAGAGTTGAAGCGCGACGGGCTTCTTCGTACCAACTGAAATCGAGTGATACGATGCGCGACTTCAAGCGGATTAGAAATTCGGTCGTAGCCGGTATCGGTGTGTGTCTAGCGTTCGGAGGGTATGGTCGCGCTTCGGGCTCCGATGATACAGAGCTTAAGATGAAAGCTTTCGAAGGAGCCGGTAAAATTCTTTCGCCCGCGGCGCAGTATATGGTCGCTCAAGGAATCAAGGGGCGAGCCCTGGAGCAGGAATCGAGCGCGGACTATGATAAGAGCGCTTCAGCATTCTCGGCAGAGATCTCGCAAGACCAAATCACCGCTTCATTGACCGCGATTTCAGCAAAATATCAAAAACAGCGCGATGAAGCTGCGAAGGGACGCCTTGTTTTAGACTTAGTCAATCGTGGCGCCGACGTGACCTTGGAGATTGCCGAAGAGGCCGCTGGCGCGATCCCTGTCGTGGGAGTGGTGCCAAAACTCGCTCTGAAGGCCGCGCATTTTCAGGTCAACGCTCTAGGCGAGGAAGCGTTGAAGCACTTCAATCAAAGCGCGCTTGAATCGTCAAAAGCAATGCTGGGAAATTATTTGAGCACTCTCCCCGCCCAGGCATGGGCAGATTGGGATTCTCTTTCCACGCTCAATCCCGAAGAAGCGCGAAAGCGCGGGGGAGAGTTGCTGAGGACCTGGTCGAAGTCGGTGCTTTCCTCGATTGAAGACGGCGAAGAGCGGCGCGATACTCAAGCGGTCTTTCAAGGTTACATGGTTGAAGCGCTGGCGGGTCAGCTTGCAAAGGAGGGCGGCCTTCGCGCGCTCGCGGATCAGTATCAAGATGAGCGCTTGGATGCGCACGCCAAGAATCTTGCGGCGATCAGTACGGCGCTGATCGATTACTCAGAAGCGACGAACAGCAAGCTTCGACAGCTGAGCGATCAGCAGCAGGCGCTGATCGGAAAAATGGAAAAGATGCAAGGCACTCTGGATGAGCATGGAAAGCGTTTGGACGATATCACGTCTGATCTTGGTTTCATGCAAGAGTTCATGTTTGGCAAGATGAGCCCTGAAGAGCAGCTTTCGGCATTGAAGCGCGGAATGTTTCCAAATATGGACGACTCACGCCGAAAAGAGCTGATGGAAAAACTGGAGATCGTCAAGATCCGCATGGACATCCGCCAGACGGCGCAGGATGTATTCAACGGGGCTCAGCTTTTGCTCAATGCGGCACCGAAATTAGGTCTCGATCCAAACCTCGTTAAGACAGTTCAGGATGTCGTAAAAAAAGGCAATCAGGCTTTTAGAGTTTATGATGCGATCACGAGCGGATCCGGTTTTTTTGGAGTCGCGGGAGCTGTCAGCGAGCTTTTTGGGTTGGGCGGTCCTGATATGGCGCAGATCCGCCATGAGCAAATCATGAGCAAGCTCGAGCAGATCTCGCAAGCCCAAGGACAAATCCTAGAGAATCAGAAGAAGCTGTTTGAGACGCAGCTCACTCTTCTCAAGGGACAGCAAGCCATCTTCGCGAGCGTTCAGAAGCTAGCCGAGTTTGTTGAAGTCGCTCATCGCGAGACTATGGAGCGCTTGGATCTGGTTCATCGTGAAATCTTGACTAATCGAGAAATGATCCTTGCCGGCCTAACGCGCGACACAGCCATGTGTGAAGGCTTCATCAGTCCAGAGGATCGACGCTATACAGATGGTTATGACGTGGCAACAGGGAGGTTTTTGACTTACGACGCGCTTCAGTCGCATTTTTATAACAATAGTCGGCGATTCTACTCTTGCATCGATGGTCTTGAGGCGACTCTCGGAACTCGTGAGTTCTCGAAAGCGACGCTCTTTTTGAAAAACCGGGTAAAATCCGACGATAGCGCTTTAACCTCGTATCAACAAACCATCCACAAACCTGCATATGAGAGGCTGAAGTCTCAAGCCGTATGCTCCAATCCAGGCCAACAAGACTTGGCGATGGCGAGAGCTTATCAATCGTTGATCGTTCCTGCTGCATCCAGAGACATCGTTGAAATCAAAAACGACCGAGCGAAAGCAATCCGAGGCGATGCACCTGAGATTCGAGATCATTCCAATATGGTTCCTCTCTTGGGAGACCCGATCTCGGTCCCTGCTGTCGTGACCTATTCGAATTATCTCCTTGAGACCTTTCCTTATCTCGAGCTTGTCGATGCTCGTAGTGGTCAGCTCAAAGATATCGACAGCGTTTTGAACGGCCGATTTCAGATCAATCAAGGCGAAGTGCTTTTGAGCAAAGCATTGAAGTGGACTCATCTTGCGATCGCTCAAGAGGATCTCTTGTCTGGCAACGGGGTTGTGCCTCAAATTTTTTCAGATCTGAGAGGCAAATCGCAAGAACAGCTTTCGCAGGCTCCTGACGCCGCATCCGATGCATGCGGAGAAGTGGCGTCGATTCAAGCCTCGCTCGATCTTCTTCGCAAAAACAAGCTTCTGCGAGAAAACTTTATCCATTTCGCGATTGATCAGGCGCTCAAGACGTCTGGAGCGGATTTGATTTCCTATCATCTTGCTCTCGGCCAGGAGGGAAACTCGTGGCTGCTCGAGAAAGTCGTTCCGTTGGGTTGGAAGTTTCAGTGGTCCGCAAGTGATCAGCTCAGCGGACCTACACCTAGCTCCCCGATCATTCCGAAAGGGTGGTCGGTGCAGTTAGGCGATCAATATCTTGTCTTACCGGACGCTGAGACTTTGCGTGATCATCGAATGGTGTACGGCGCGCAGATGAGCGAGCTCCTCAAACTCAAGGCTAGCCTCATTGATGTATTAACGGATTTCCAAGTCGCAAAAAAGCTTTCTCCAGACGAGCGCAAGGTTTTTGCAAGTGCGATGTTAAGGGGCGCCTGAGCAAGAACGAGTGCTCGATTCCCGCATAAATGAGCGATGCGGACAAGCCGGATTGCCGCAGTTTGCCAAGTTTTTAGTTTATGCGGCGCTATAAGAGCTTGCAGCAAAGGCTTCGAAAATTTTATTCTCCGCAACATCTTACAAATCAAGTTAATCACCATCAGTCGACAGGGCGCTAGCCCAGGAGATTGAGCCGATGGATGTTCGCACGACCTTGCTTCTAGTTGTCGCGCTGATTTCCAAGGGTTCCTATGCGGAAGCTCCCGCCGAAGTTCCTATTTATGAGCTTACGCTTCCTGAGGCAGAGAGTCTCGCGCTTGAAACTTCTGAGCAGCTCAAAGCTTCCGTTGCCGACAAAGAAGCGGCAGAACAACAAAAAGGCGCCGCATTCGTGGGGCAGCTGCCGAGGCTCACCCTGGGGGGATCGATCACTTACAATACGACGATTCCAAAGTTTCCGATCTCGTTTCTCGCTGGCCCAGTGACGATCTCTGAGAACGTCAATTTCGGAAACCATTGGAACTATTCTGTCGGACCGACCCTGACGTATACGCTTTGGGATACACTGTCATCCTATAAGAACTATCGAAGCGCTTCCTTGGCAGATCAATCCCGTGCTGAAGATTTGAAAAACTCAAGGCTTCAAACACTGCAGGCCGTTCGCAGCGCTTACGTTCAGGTGCGGCTTGCGATCGAGGAGCTTCAGGACGTGAAAGCCTTTCTCGATTTGACGCGAGCCCAGGGTCGCGACGTCGCCACGAGGTTTCGAGCTGGAGCGGCGTCACGTTTAGATGTCGTGACCTCGGAGCGGAGCATTCTCAATTACGAACAGCAGTTCGAGCAGCGACAGTCCGCGCTGGCGACGAGTCTTCGTGACTTATTCGCTCAAATAGGAGATCCGAAGGCTCCAGGCGATCTTTCACGCCCCGCCCCTCCTGGGATCAAAGACACCTCGTTGATCGTCAAGTTTGATTCTTTAAAAAAGCTTCTTGAGGACGAAACCTCGGCAGAGGATGTGGTTCTAGATTTCAGGAGGCAACCCGTTGTTCAAAGCTTGGTTTATCAGTCCGATTCCTTGGAATATTCCGCATCCAGCCAGAAAGCACGCGTGTATCCGGCTCTCGCGCTTCAAGCCTCATCGGTTTACACGCTTCCTGCGGGTCCGCTGACATCGCCATTCAACCAAAACAGCGCCACTCTTATTCTGAGCGCGCCTCTGTGGCTAGGTGATCCAACTTGGCATCAAGCCGCTCAGACCCGCAAACAGTCCGAGTCAGTTCGGCATCGCGAAGAGCAGCAGAGGATCAACATCGCGCGCGATTTCGCCGTAGCGAAAGAGCTGCTGACGAGTCTCAGAAAACAGCGCGAGCTTGCTACGGTTGACATTCATCAATCGGAGGAGGCCGCGCGACTTTACTATGCATCGTATCAGTCCGGAAGCAGTAGCCTGCTCGATGTCCAAAACGCCAATACGCAAGCGCTCTTAGCGAAAGTCACCGCGGCACGCCTGGATGCGCAAATTCTCACGCAGCTCATTACCTTGAAAACCCTATCGGCCGAGGAGCTTTACCGATGACCGAACCTCAGAAAAACGCGCCAAAGATCAAGCTGCGGCGTCGACTGATTGCTGCTCTTTTTCTTACGCTCATTGTCGGAGTAGCTGCAAAGATTTTTATTTTCAAAGGAAGATTCCTCTACGCGGGAACGCTCGAGGCCACGAAGGTGGACTTATCTGCCCGCGTTGCGGCGGGAATCGACGAGGTGCGCGTCCGAGAAGGAGATCGGGTCAAGCGAGGCGAGATTCTCATTCGTCTGGATTGCACGGATATTCGAATTGCCTCGAGATTTGCCAACGAATTCTATGAGCGTGCACGCAGGCTTTATAAAGCAGGAAGCGGATCAAAGGATGCGCTTGATCAGATGTTCAATCGCAAACAGGACGCCGACGCGCGACTCTCCTGGTGTGATATCGCGTCACCGATCGATGGCAAGGTCCTGAACCGCTATCACGAGCCAGGCGAGTTCGTGAATCCCGGCACCAAGCTCATGACATTGGCGAATATCAAGGATATCTGGGCCTATATCTACATTCCCGAGACGTTGCTTCCGAAAGTTAAGCCTGGAATGGCGTTGACGGGATTTCTGCCGGAAATGGGCAATCGCGCTTTTCAAGGCTCCGTCCTCAAAGTCAATGACGAGGCCGAATT
>CAZCBS010000110.1:6587-11525 GCA_964496965.1 uncultured Bacteriovoracaceae bacterium | reverse complement strand
TGTGGTAAGTGGTTATATCGATTCCTAAAATTTCGACTCGATATACCGCAGGATGGCCGACAAACACTTACTTTCCAGCCTACAAATGCTCAAGAAGGCAAAGAGCTGCATAAAAGCACGTCAAGATTGGAAATAATCACGAAAGTTAATGTCCGCGTAGCTGAATAAAAAATTTAGGCTGCGGGCTTGAGCTCGACTTTGTATTTGAGACCTGCAGCCTGGAGACTCTCTTCAATCGCGAGACGCACCAATAGTGCAGGCGGGACTCCAATTGCCTTGGCAATTTTTTCTGCCTTTTCGGGACTCACTCCTTTGCGGCCTTTTTCGATATCGCAAAGATTTGCCACCGACATTTTGATAAGCTTTCCAAAGTCTTTGAGGCTCATCTCTTCAGATACACGCCAAGTATGAAGAAACTCGCCGACGGTGAGAGGTCCCAAGCGGTTTTCCAAATCTTTCGATCCAAACTTCCTTTTGTCAGTACTCATGCTTGTTTACCTCCAAAACTTCGATCAACTCAATTTCGCCCGTCTCATGCTCAACGTAAATGGCGCGGTATGCCTTATTAAGACGCACAGAGCGCTGACCCTGTCGCTTGCCCTTGAGTGGTTCATCATGAAAGCCCTTCAGCTTTCTGACTTCCCGAATTCCACTCTCCTCAGCCAAGGCTACCCATAGCCGAAACTTGCGGGCGATCACCTCGGGGATTTCTATCAAGCGCTTTCTCGACGGATTTACCCCATGTGACCTTGGTCATTATTCTATTTTACTGCTTCCAGCAGTAATTTAAAACAAAAAAATTCGTCTATTAAAGGAGTTTAAAAAGAAGCAAGCCGACGAAATTTCGTGAATTTTCACGAAAGATCAGGCTGAAGGACGCCGAATCCTTTTCTGTGATTTTAACTACTTACGTTATTTGAGATTTCTTCGATTTGCGTCGCGGAAGCGATTTGAAAATGGTCGGCCAGCGCCGCCACTGTCCGTACAGCTGTTTCCGCCAGCTGAAGTTATTGATAGCATTGAATTTAACTACATTCCACTTTTCAAGGACAAGTTTTTCCTCCATCAAAAATACGTCGTAGAACGCCTCTCAGCGCAGGAAATTGCTGACCTTATTTTTTCCGCCAAGAGCACGGTTTTGAAGCATCTCAAAATGTACTGCATTCCAATCAGGGAAATTAACCCAGGCATTCGGAGGCGTCGCTGCCTGGGATACGGAGAAAAGATGCAAGAGCGACAACTGGCCTCCCATAAGCGGGAACAGGCATATCTCGTGAAAATGAAAAACCTTCGTGCTGAGGGATTTACTTATGAGCAGATTGCCCAAGCTCTGAACTCTCTGGGAATACCGACGAAGACCCATAAAGGGAAGTGGCACCGCAAGACCGTAAACGCGATTTTGCGGAAGGCTTCCTCAAAATAGGAGCGAATTGAGGAGGACTGAGGCTGCTTTGCGTAAATAGCGGTAATTCAAAGGAAAAGTTATTCTGACTGGCCTGTCTATTTTTTGACGCTAATTTTTGGAATTCGATTCATTGGTTACCGAATATTTGCCGATAAGAAGTTGATGCAATGGGGCTTTTTTCGAAACATCTGGATCGGCCTTTTGGCCGCGCTGATGTTCTGCAACTCGTCTTGGACGAGCGACACAGAACATTACCGTCCTGTGAGCGAAGCCGAATTTTTTGCGAACGCTGGGCCTTTACTGAGTAACGAAGAACTACCCACGCTTCGCAACGCTCTTACGCCACGTTTAGACGCTCTCTACAAGGCACTTCAAAAACGGTTCCGAGAAAAATTGGGAATGAATGCGCCATCGAATTATCAGCTGGTGCTTTCGCGCTCAGAAAACGTCAACGCGTACTTTCAACTTGTGCGTGACGCTCACGGCGAACCCAAAATCATGCTTACTGTGACCGAAGGGTTACTACGAAAATATTTTGGATCTACCAACGGTATTGAAAGTGAAAAAGCACTGAAAGGACTGACAGGCATTTTATCGCATGAATTTGCGCACTGTCTGGACTGGCTCGATCCTCAAGGCCTGATGTCTACTCACGGCAGGAAGATGTCCAGCCAAGCGATCGAGCTGAGAACAGATCTTGAAGCACTCATGCTTCTCCGTGAGTCTGGAATGGAGCCCAACTCGCTTCTAGTAGGGCTACAAATGTTGGGTGCCCCAGCAGCCCGACAAAGCAAGTGGAAGTCATTAGGCGTTTACAATTCATTTTCAAGCACCCATCCATCCAACCAAATTCGCCAATCGGGACAAAGATTAGGCATTACTGCCACTCGATACGAGTACGGAACCGTCGATTTAAAAACATTTCCTTCGGGAGCTTCAATTGCTTCAGAGGTAGCGCACTTACCAATTCCCGTAGCGCCTCCAAAGTCTCAAGAAATTCCAAAGCCTCGTCCCATTCAAAAGATTTCTGAAGAAGTTCGACAACTCAAAAAGGCGCCTCCAACCGATCCCGAAATGCGCAGACTGGTGCGCAGAGGAAACGCAAGCTCCGAAGGAACGCATACCTTCCTTGATCAAGCTGTTCTTCGAAATGATTTGGACGAAATCGATCGCGTCTTATTGGAAAAAGGTCAAAAGCTAACCCCAAGTGAAAAACAAACTGTACTCAATCTACACTCGGAGCTTATAGGATTAGATGATCACTATCCGAGCGCAAACATTTCGGAAAGCAGTATTGCCGATCGCATTCCACTCTATAAATCAACAGAATATCAGAAACGCGTTTTATCTGTAGCCGCTGATCGACTTCAAAAACTTTCCCCTGATGACCAGCTGTTTCTACTTCGTAGATTGAAGAGCCTCGTTGGATTCAAACAATTTGAGCCTAAACTGAGAAACGCAATCGCTCAAATGGCGACTAACTGGTTGAACCCAAAAGCGAAGCATGAGTCACACGGAAACGACGAGGATGTGCTCATCCATCGACAGTCGGACAAAGGCACATCTAAGCTTAGGGAGCTACATGAGATCTACGAGGGCAACGAGCAATCCTTTGTAGAGTTGCTTCATCAACGGGTGCTTCCAAAATTGTCGCCTACAGCCAAGCTTGAATTCGCAACATTCTACTCTCCACACGAAACCGACGAGTTGGTATCTCCTATAACTTTCAGGAAAAATCCAGAAGCGATCGGCCCAGACAGTCCGCTGCCATTGGACGACTTCATGAAACGCTTTAGTGCGATGCCTGAATCCGAAAAAAGCGTGCTTAGAGAGGGCGCGAAAAGAGTTTGGGAGGATCGATCAAAACAAGCCTTGGTCGACCTGATAGGAAGAAGGCCAACCGAATGGGATGTCGTTTTTAAACTCCTGGGAATCAATCGAGAAGAAGGCCACCGAGCGATCGTCCAATCACTGAAACAATTAACGATATCTCCAGAATATCCCACTGTTCTTAATCAATGCTACGAAGCAAATATGGTGGAACTTGAATCCGGTCGATCCAAGCTGGATTGGATGACCTCAGATCTTCTCCCTTATCTCTCTGGAGATAGGAATCCCATCATTTCTCCTGACAGCGATGCCAAGCAAATGGCTTTGCACTTCTTCTCCCAAAGCTATTTGAGACGATCACCCGAAACTTTTCGACCAGCGATCGAAAATGCTCTTGCGCACGAAATCAATGCGCGTTTAGTTCAAAACTCTCCATTGAGTGGTGCGGAGATTCTGGAAATTCGACAGCATGAATTTTCTAAAATGGTCGGCAGTTACATGGCCAATGAACTCAATAGGGACCAGAAGTGGGATATCTCGTTGATTCGCTCCATTCGAAGTTCAAATGCGAATCCAGAACAGAAGCGGCAATGGCTGAGTCAGATCCTTGTGGAAGGACAGAAAGACTTTTCTAGGCAGCATAATTTTCTTATGGATCAAGATTTGAAAGCTTTATCCAAAAATCTGATCGAGGTTGGAGCCGTAAAAGATGAGGCTGATTTCATTTCGAGGGTCATTTTCGCCACACAACCAAAAAACGAAAATTTCATCAAGGATCGCGTCGAGGCGATGATGCAGTTTCGGCCCGCCTTGCAAGAGGTCCTGAAAAGAACGTCTCGACTCCATCCAAATGCCGCATTGACCGAAATCGATCGATTGCTTCAACTCACATTGGATCACGGAAACTCTATCGATAAAAAAGCCGGAATATTGAAAACGGCTGATTGGTACGGCCTCAAAAATGATTTCGCAAATGCGCTCGCGGCTATAAGAGTACCAGCAGAAAATAAGGTCGGTATTTTTAATCGAATTGTGGCCACAGGTGGCACCCAGAAGACCGACGAGCTTTTCCGTTCTGCGATACTGCCTGTCCTCAGTCATTCTTCCGATGGACTAAAAAAAATCGAAGAATTACTCAAGAACGGCGCGATTGAGGGAGAATCGTTCCGAATCGATGCAGCGAAACGCGTGATCGAACCAACGCTGCAAGAGCTTCATATTGCCTCAAAGAGTCATGCGGTAACACACGACGAGTTTAAAACGGTACTAGCCCATATCGATGAATTGGTGCCAAAGCAATCGGCGCGTAGAGACGACTGGATAGAATCGCTTGTGCGTGATCTGAGAGTTTTCGATCCGCCTACACTCGCCCTCGCACAGGAGTTTAAATCGACGAATTGGAGAAAGGCTAATCCGAATGCGGTGAATTGGCTTTCGATGCAGGAGAGCTTTATGCCAGGGCTGACCCCCGATGACCGCATGGCCCTTGCCGATTACATCGCCGATCCGAAGGGAAAAGACTTTCCACATCAAGTACAGACTTCCCTCGAAGCCTACTTTGACACTGACCTAACTCAGCTGTCTTACGAGTTAGGAGAAAATAACCAAAAGAAAGTAAAGGAAGTTCAAGTCAAGAGGACACGTCGAACAATCACACAGTTTGCTCATGACTCACAGGCCGGAGAAAAACTGAACCCCAACAA
>CAZCBS010000110.1:0-6577 GCA_964496965.1 uncultured Bacteriovoracaceae bacterium | reverse complement strand
ATTCTACTGAGAAATAGTTTCGGATACGTTCCTGGTTTTGAAAAAGAAAAAGGGATGGTCGCGTTTCTCTCCAGCCTCCCTGAAGAGGAAAAACCAGTAACGCTCGCATATCTCATGAGTCGAAAGGGTGAGCCAGATGCGGGATGGAAACCGATCTTCGAGGTTTTTCGAACCGTAGGAATCAAAACCGGCCAACTGGGAGGGATGTGGAAGCTGTTCGGCGACGCATCGGGTGACATCAAGCAATTGATGGATAACGCCAAGCCCATTGATATGGCGGAAATCCGTCAAATCATGGATCAAACTTTGACCCCAGAGGAAATGGCTCAAATTAAAGGCCCCAAAGCGATTTTAGGAAGTGCGAGCGTTAAAGTGGCCGTTCTCTTAGAGCTGAAAGATGGGCGCGAAGTGGTCATGATGGTGAGACGACCGAATGTCATCGCCCAAATAAAAAGTAATATCGAACGAGCACGTAGATTTCTAAATGAGCTTGAAAAATCTGGTGTCCCTATGGAGTACGACGCGACGAGATCGATGCTCTCTTCAGTTGAGTCTCAGCTCGGCGACGAAATTCTTTTCAGCAAAGAGGCTGCCAAAATCTCACAAGCGACCGAAGCCTTCGGAAATTTAAATAAGATGATGGAAGGCAAGCTTGGAAATTGGCGGTTTCGGGTTCCGCAACTATCTAAAGGCTTCAAAGTTCGCGATGATCTACTTTTTGTGGACAAGGCAAACGGTGAAACGTTGAATCGGATGGCTGCGGGCCCGATTAAGAAAATTGCCTCGAAACTGGCAGGGACTGGCTCTGTTTTCGGTCTATTTCGCTTGGGATGGTTTGATGCCGACCGTCATCTAGGAAACTGGATCGTTGATGGAAAGAGTCACGAAATTTGGGCGATTGACTTCGGTCAAGCAGAGAGTTTCCTTCGAGGAACAGGCTCAGGCAGTCAGAACGAAGTCCACGACTTAGCTGGATTCCTCTTTAACGCGGGAATCAAACGCACTGATGGAGTAGTAAAAAATGGAATTCTTTTGAGTGAAAATGCACATCCATCTCCTCAACAAGTCAGCTTGCTTCAGAAAAAAGTAAAAGCTGTCTTTGCACGAAAGCTTTCAAATGAAGATACCCTTCTTCAATTGGTTACGGCGTTTGATCAAAGCGGCATCAAGCTCAAACGAAAAGTTTCATTCGGAGAACTTAAGGGTCTGGTGGTAATCAGCCAGTCTGGGCTAGTCGAGCAAAGGGAAATGAATAACCTTTTACGCAACGAGATCATTCGAGCGCAGACAGAGAGAACCATTGGAGCCGTAAAAAATGTGACTCAATCCACGTTTAACTGCGTTCTCAATGCTCTACGCGCGCTACCTACTAAAACGAGATAGGGAGTTCGGAAGAAACGAGGCTCGCTCACTCGGCACTGATACGACGGGTCAGCATGCTCGTGGGTTTGAGTCAGTATCAGAGTGATCGGCGTCAACGGACGTAAGAGGCATTCAATATATTCGACCAATTGCTGCTTAAGTGCCTGTGCGGCACGAGGGGTTTTGAGGTTTACTGAAAAAATCCCTTGCGACCATGTTTTTCTGAGCCGGAGAAATAAACATAATTAATCACGCTTTTTATGTCAGTGTGCGGCTCCTTATTTTCCAAGATGATAATTTGAGCACTCTTTGAGTCTTTTCCCAAATTTGAAAAAAAAGCAGCTTCGACGCTCTCCGAGATTTCCTCGCTATCGCCGGAATCGATATCCCTGTGCGTGGTAAGTGGTGAATCTAAAATTACGAAGGAGGGATGTGGTCTATTTGAAGTGAAACAGTAATCGAGCAGTCCAATTACAAAAGCCGAATAAACGACCGCCCGATTTCCTTTCCCAAAATTGCTTCTAGGTTTATTTCCAATAATAAGATCTAAAGTTGAAGAATCAAAAGTTACTGTACTCGACTCTGGAAATTCCCATTTTTTGAGACGATTGGAAACATGGGTACAAAATTCGTTGACCGCAGGGACACTGACGGGAGATTTTTTTCCTTTAGATTCTTCCTTTCCCTTACGAGCGTCTGCGGTCTTTCCAAGTGCGTTTCTAGCGATCAGTAGCTCTTCCAGCTGCCGGCGAAGTACATCACGCTCCAGAATGCCATCTCTTTCCCTCAAGAGTTCTCCGAGGACTTTTTGCTCTGAGATGAGGCGTTGACTAAGTGAATTTTTAATAAGCTGGTCAGCTGAGGCGTATTGCTCGCCAATCTGTTTAATTTTTAAAATTAATTTATTTCGTTCAGATTTAAGATCGGCGATCGATCTCGAAAGGTCGTTCAGCTGGGCTTCAATTTTCGCTAACTCTGCCTCACATGACATCAAAATGTTCGATTGCGCCAGTTGCTCTTCGCAGCCGTCGTGAGAGTCGGGCATGGTTCGGCCACATTGAGGACAGCTGATTGCATTCAACTGCGTGAAAAGCTGCTGACCTTCCGCCAAAAAACGGAGTCTCTTCAGGTCAGCTTGATAGTATTGAGAAAGAAGCTGAAACCGAATAAGCAACTCGTCAATTGCTATTACGCGCGACTTGCACTCTTGATCTTGGTCCCAAGTGGATTGCCGAATCTCGGTTTGTTCATTTATAAGTTGGCCGGCACTTGTGACCCTCGAACTGGCTTCCTGAATTGCATCGTCCAGCCGATCTTCAGAGGCATCATTTGCTAGTGAGTTTGGGCCAAGACGCGATTCAAGCTTTTTAATAAATTCGTCAATTGTCTCTTGTCTTGCTAAGACTTGAGCTTCTTGCAATTTACTGGGTACGGTTATCAAGCTACTTGCGTCGACGCCCGTTGTTATTAAATTGAATACAGAAATCTCTCTTGTCACCAAAGTGAATTGGCCTGTAAGAACAGGGGATTCCTTTTTTATGATTTCTTCTTCGTCGATGGCGATAAGCCGCCTAACGTCCGTAAAAGTTAAGTCGCTTTTTTTGTTGTCGCCATTGGTTCGAACTTGTTTTCCGTCGAGGCTACAGAGGGAAAGAAAGAAGGTGGAAATAGTTTCGCCAGAGCCGATTTTTTTGTTTGCTCGGTATGACTTACCTTGAGTCTCCTTGATCTCATCGATCTTAGATGGAAATACGGTAAAATCGCCGCCGAGCAGGCTACGTCTTATTGAGTGGAAGTTTCCTTTAATAGACTCAATTTCCAGCAGTACGGAAGAATAACCTTTAGATTCTTCGATATCTTTTGGAACCTCAGATCCGCCGAGCATGAATCGGATGCATTCAAAAATATAGGACTTACCGGTATCTGACGCTCCAGAGATTACATTCAGACCGTCCCTAAAATTAACTAACGCTGTTTTCCTGTCTGCGCCGACAACTGCTAATTTCCTGAGCTTGAAGCCAGCTATCATTTGAACTCTCTGTTTTCATGGAAAAGCGCCTCTCTTGAAAACTCTGCGCCCCACTTATCCAAATTCGTATTCATGAACTTTGAAAGCTCTTCATCTGTCCATTTTTCAAACTGCCTGTGGACCCACTCAGCTCGTGAGCAAAGGTCTTGAAAATAGTCACTCTCGAAATAAGTTAAAAATGGCTTAGCTATTGCTGTGGGTGAATATCGAATACCCGTCGGGTGAAAGACTTTCTTTAGTAGCCCTCGGCTTTGCATTAGTGCGACGCCTTGTTGCAATATTTCACGTCGAATCAAAAGTTCGCCAGATCGGTGTGGCGTACCTGGATGGATACTTGGTGGGCCATCTTTGAAATCAGAAGAGTGCAGTAACAGATAGTCGTAGTAAACCAATCTTTGGATGTCGAATTCAGAAGATTCACACTCAGAGAGAATAATGAGGGCGCGCAATCCGATTTCTAAAGGCGTATTGAAGAGTGAGTTATTAATCCGAGGGACTACTTTTTCCGTATCCATCTCACCCGATCCTCGTTTGCAAGTTGATGGCAAATACCACAGCGATCCTGAACTTTCAGAAAAGTAGCAAGCATATGCCCGCTGATCTGAAGCTCTTGTGCAGCCCTGACGGCCTCTCTAAGTCTTTTCAATCCATCTGAGTGGTCTTGTTCAATCACGTCAGCAATTCCGGCTAGAAATTGCCCCAGTAACTCTTCGTATTTCCCATTGTCAGGAAGTGAATCTCTGCTGAATTGACGAAGTGATTCAGCTTCATAAAAACTTTCTCTCTGACGAACGAAGTGAGTGGAAAGTTCAACATGTTTCGCAAGGCTTTCCAGATCACTGATCTTGCCACCGGTATGCTCATTATAAGCTTCGATCAATTGCCCTATATATCGCAATTCCGACGAATTAATATTGGCAGGTGGCTTGGGTGCCGTTGGTCTTGGCTTATTCAGGCCGCCTCCGAAGCGAAGCGCGTGCCAACGCGTATGTTTGTGCTCCTCTAGTACGGTTTGAGGAGAGAGGGCTTCCACAATGCTAAGGTTGAAGCTCTCCACATGCGCTTTAAGCTTGCCCTCAAGGTTAATTTTTTTTCCTTCAGTGATGCCCTTGGCGCAGTACCCGTCCCAGTTTGAAATTAATTCGTCCCTAAGTTCGTCCGGTTTTTCTAACAAGCCGCCCAATTTCGGACCAACACCTTTCGGAGCGACGAAAAGATATTTTCTGGGAACAGAATATCGACTATCGAACGTGTAGTAGGTTAGTTTCCCTAGCTCAATCCAAATGTCAGATGGCGCAAGAGGAGAATCATAGTGCTTACACTGAAAGTTGTCCCAGATGGTTCCGAGATCGTCCGCGTATCCAACGACATCCCGCCCAAGATCACCTGGTCCTGAAAATCTTCCAATCTTGCTATATTTTCCTGCGAGGTGCCCATGAATCCACTCGCAGATATAGTCCTCATATTCTTCGGGAGACATTATCTTGACGCGATCGATTGCGGGTACCGGCTTGCCTAATAAAATCTGATCATTGTTGAAATGAACAGGAGAAGTGGGCTGCAGAATAGGCTGGAGTTGATCTTTGGCAATCATTACCTTCAAACACCGTTCGATCTAGCACGCACAAGCAATACGTTCCAAAGCATTCAGGTATGCGCATTCCCTGATGTTTATCCATGTTAAGTCTAATAGTAATAAATGGCTATCATGAACAATAAATCGCGTCACTGTCTGATGCTCACTTAATAGCTCGACACCTTTCTAAACCCTTTTTATTTTTACGACGGTCGGAACCAGAATCAACGGAACCGCCTGGGAACCACCAAACCCGCTGTCGCGCACACGTTCACACGATCAAAGTCTCTGAAAATAAATGCTGGGAACCAGGCCTAACCTTATAGGTATGGATGAAATTACACTCAGGTTGCCAGGAATGTGGGATGACGGTCCCGACGTATCGCCAGTTCTTCTATTGAAGAAAGGGCCAGAGCGCAGGCGTCTCTTACGAAATATTGTTATCGAAACGCTTCGCGCTGTTTCTCCTCAGAGGCCAACTGCGCGGAACCTCCAGAAACTTTGCAAAATCAGAAGAAAGACTTTTCTAATTTTGCTCAGGGACATGCTGGATTCTGGTTTGGTCAAAAAGTATGGTTCGGGTGCCAAAGGCGATCCTCACCGCTACCAGGTCGAATGTGGCGAACGCAGCTAGGCGTGACGAAATCATCAGGTTGGGTCACGGGCTGCGTCCCCCCAAACGCCTCGCCGCCAGACCTGAATTCATTGATATTTTTTATCGAGTTAGACAGGGCTTTGGTCACATCTTCAAAGCCCGTTGAACCGCAGTGGTCGAGACACCAGTACTCTTGGCGATCTGACGAATGGATTTGCCTTCACTTCGCAGCTTTCGGATCGTTGCGTCGTCACGCCGCTTGGGTCTACCTATGCGCTTACCTCGTCGTCGAGCCTGTTCCAATCCGCTCTTCACCCGCATCCGAATCAAACTAGCTTCGAACTCCGAGAACGCGGACAAGAGATGTGTGAGAAGCCGCCCTGTCGGCGTGGTGAGATCGATGCCCGCGTCCTTGACCGAAACGAAGCCAATTCCAAGGTCGGTTAGTTCTTGCAGGTGGTTGACTAGATCTCGTAGGCTACGAGCAAAGCGGTCGAGTTTCCAAACCGCCAGGACATCAAATCGTTTGGCTCGTGCGTCGGCCATCATCTTCTGAAACATGGGACGATTGGTGTTGGTCCCTGTGGCTGTGTCTTCGTAGACGGCGAAAATCGTCCACCCTCGACTTGCCGCGAACTCCTGCAACTCATGGATCTGCATCGCCGTACTCTGTTCGGCGGTGGAGCAACGGACGTAAAGGCAAACGCATATCGGCTTCATAAAGTTAGTCAGCGGAACCTCTTATCGGGGTTTATCCCTATTAGCGACTTAAAGCCCCCTGATCTTTGGACACGGACTTTCGATAAGTGGTTCCGAAATTTTTTTTACAAAGATCTTGCCAGGCAATAGTGGTTCCCACTGTAAGCATAAAATCTAAAATATATAACTTGACTTAAAATGTCAAATATATTATAACTAATTATAACGTATTTGACAGGAGGTTAATGAGAATGGATAATTGGGACATGGGGAAGGAAAACAAAGAGGAAAAATAACAAAGCTTATTTTAAGATTT
>CAZCBS010000109.1:0-11526 GCA_964496965.1 uncultured Bacteriovoracaceae bacterium | reverse complement strand
GGGTTGGGTGGAGAGTGCAACCTCTTACTCGTAGTTTATCGTAGCACGCGCATAGGCTGGATAATTCTTACTACAGGGCCGATGAAAGGCAATCAGTACATTTTTGGCTTCACCATCGGGAACTCGCCTTAAGCTCATTGCTTGACGGCCCAGTAAGTGACGGTCGTGCCGTTTCGCGTAAGATATGTGGCGGTATGATCTTCCAATCGAAATGCGTCGTATCGCATGTAGTAGTCGTCGAAGGTGCTTCCGATATTCTCGAAGGAGTAGGAGCCATCGCCATTGTTGTTCCAGGTCTTGCATGCGGTATCGAAGTTTCCGCTCATCCCGAGGGAGGTTTCTGAAAAAAGTCTGCGTGTGTATCCACCCAAGACATTTCCTTGCGAGTCCATGAGCACCAAGATCTGGCCTCCGGCAGTTTCAGGATGGCCTGCCACTTGGTAAATATGGAAGGTCCTGAGCTGTGGTGAGACCTCTCCAAGAGGAGCGGTGACAAGCGCTAAAGCGGCGCAAACACTTGCGGTTCCTCCGAGATTGCCGGTGCAACCTTCGGGGATCGCCGCGGGGCCAAGTGATGCCCAGCTTAAGTCTTTGGCGGATAGAAAGAGATTCAGTTTCGCGACCTGTTTTTCGGCAAGAACCAGGGGCGAAGGAAAGAGAATATCGTATTGGCAGCCTGTGAACCTCAAGGGGACAAAGCCGAGATCCGAGGCTTGCGTTGAAAGGACTTGGCCGTTCGCGGTTGTGAAATAAGTGGTTCCGCTTAAAACGACGCTTCCTTTGACATAAGCCGTATAGCCTCCCTCGTTGTCGTTGCAGTTTGAAATCGAGACCCCGTTGTATTGACCCGGACTCATTTTGACTGTGCCTGATGCGAGTCGGGCCAGAGCGTTATTGTCGATGACATCGACCAGGCAGTCGTCGAGTTGAGAGGCTTTGCATTCGTATAAGGTCGAGTTGAGAAGGCTCGGTTTACCGAGTTGATCGGCGATGAGGATTCTTCGGATTGGAATTAAGAAAGCAGCGGGGGTGAAGCTGGACTGGCCTACGTCCGCTTGAGCGATGCCAGATACGCTGAATACGATAAACCAACCTGCGCATGTCAGAGAAATTGTCTTGTGCATTCGGGTTTCATCTCAACGACTGACGTTCTGAAAATTGAGTTGGACGGCCGCAGTCTTTTCGTCCTTTTTTGCGCAATTTGAGAGTCCGAGCGCGAGCATGATGACTAAAAACAGTGTCTTGAAGCGTTTCATCGAAGGCTTCCTCCTGCCGAGCGATGAATGCAAAGGGCTAGCCGAGCCGAGGGCTTGAAAAATCAGAGGCTTATCCACGAGGGAGGGATTGTTTGTGATGGGTTAGGGCTGACACATGAGGCTTATTTGCCGAACATTTGAACGAGCTTTTCTCGGATCAGAGTGCCGATTCCTCTGCTGCAGCTCTGCGCGCCCTCTGACTGATAAAGCAAATCACTTTCTTTGGCCTGAAGCTTCTTCCTCAAGGAGGGCTCTTTAAAGTAACCATCTGGGAACTGAATCGACTTGAGCTCTTTGTTGGACGACGCTCGATCGATGGCGGCCAAAGCTAGTTTTTTCTGGGCAGTGCCAATTCTTTTCTGGGACTTGGCGAAAGGAGTCGCATTGAGCGTGCGCTGAATCTCAGGAAGTCCTGGCTGAAGTCGCAGAAAATCATCCGTTGAAGCTTCGATCAATTCGCGCCAAGGTTTCTGCGTTTCCGAGTTTTCAAGGCGAGCCATGGCCAAGTACTCGTTGAGTGAGCTTACGTGTTCCACAAATTTTGCAGCGACTTTAAGGCGGAAATTATCGGAAACCTGAAGCTCATCCAGCATTTTCAGTAACTGCGGACCGGACTGATGAATCTCCATATGCTCGGTTTGGTGAAGCGCTTCTTTCAATGCCTGAGTCTTTTCAGCGTTGTCGAATTTCAAAAGGTCACTGTAGTGGAAGCGCACGTTGGATCCGAAGACGTTAGCCGCAACTCGAAGAGCTTCGACTGCGTGGGAGTTTTTAAATAACAGGAGCTCTCGATAGTCGACATCTACATCGGGACCAATGGCTTTGGCCGCGATTTTGAGCGCGTCATCATGTACATCATCATGTATTGGATACGTGGATGTCTGCACAGGCGGTTTGGGCTTGGTATTCATGGGCTTTAACGCTGGACTGATATGCTCGAGGCGAGATTCAACGGAGTTGAATTCGGCGAGTTTTTTCTCGAAATGGGCCTTTTCTGATGCAAGCTCGTCAGCGTTCATCGCTGACGTTCGTTGTTTCGAGAGCACGAGCAACTCCGTATTCAGTTCTTGTTTACGCTGAACAAGTCGCTTGTATTCAGATTCCACGTCATCCGCAAGCCGGTCTTGGATCTCTTTTAGCTCGGCAATCTTTTGATCGACGATCTGCTTGCGGGATTGAATGAGGACAGGGGAGTTTTCCGGAACGGGTTGTTCGAAGAGTTCGCGAATTTCTCGATCGAGCGTGCTTGCACGGGAGATGGATTCTTCGATATCTTGAGCCTTGAGGTTCGTGGAGCAGATCAGTGTCAAAGCGACCAAGGAAACTCGGAAGCGGAGCATATCAAAGATATTATCGAGTGCCCGACGAAATCGACTGATTCGCCTGTCCCAATCTTTTTGATAGGCTGAGCAGCAGGGCTTTCGACCAGGAAGGGCGTTTAAACAGGATTCTTTCAAGCGTTCCGACGGGAATCTCGATGAGCTCGGAGTCGGACAATGCTTCGACGCTGGCGACGCGGGGTTGGTCTTGGATATAGGCCATCTCGCCGACGAACTCTCCAGGTTCGATGAAACCTAATTCGACGCGTTTGCCTTCGACTTCGCGAAACGCGCTCAAACGACCTTGTCGGAGGATGTAGACAACGCCCCCTTTGTCTCCCTCTTGAATCAAGCGCTCGCCCTTCGCTAGAAAGCGGAGGAAAAACTCGAATTTCTTGTTATGGGAGATGAAATTAAGCGCTCTAAAGAGAGCATGGGTAAACTCGGACTCGTCGTTCTGCTTTGCGACGAAAAGCACTCTTCCTTGGACCAGTTCATCGATGAACATCTCGCGCTCGGAAGGCAGCTCGGGGATGATGACGACCGTGGAGGTCAGTGATTTGTGATTGAGGACGGTCTGAATGACTCTCTCTCCATTGAGTTTTGGGAGATCGAGGTCGACGATCACGATGTGCGGTGGTACGTTTTCAAGTTTTGCGATGGCTTCGACTCCATCGGTCGCCGTATAAATCGTCGGTTGACGGACATGCGCCAAAATCCAAGCTTCAAAGACCCGGGCCTTCTCGGGATGAGCGGTTGCGATGAGAAAAATTCTTTTTTCGAGAATATTCGTCATATATTCAATTGTACCGACTTTTAACTAGAAATCGAAATTTAAAAATATTTAAATGCCGTAATGAGCAATAGTCACTCCAAGGATGATGTCTTCTGGCAGATTCTTGACTCCGCCCTGCGGCTTGAATGCGTGAAGGGTCATCTTCGATGGAAGATGACGGATCTGTCGCGCTCCAGCGGCGTGACCCGATCGTTGATTTACTACTATTTTGGAAACTCCAAGGCCAATATCGTGACCGAGGCGGTTCGGATTATTGGAGAAGAGTTTTTCGGTTTGAGCGAGGAACGGCTGCAGCTCTGGCGTGAAGACCGGATCAGCGAGTCGATTTTGAAAACTCGCGAGCTCATCTTGCGCGCTCCCTATGTCATCATTTTCTATCTTCAACAGCGCCAGAGCGGGGGGCCGCTTCGCGCTGAGCTCGAAAAGCTCGAAAAGCGTTATCTTGAAAAGCTTGCCGCTAAGTTTCCAAATGCCTCCGAAGAGGGCCGGATCGCGGCTTTCTCGGCCTTGCTTGGGATCACTGCTTTGGCAGATGTTTCAAGCGAGACCACTCAAAAAGTCGTAAAGCTCTTGATCTCGGCGCTCTCCGATAAAAATAGCGGCTTCGCTTAGGCGAAATGCCTTAAAGACAATGATGGAGCGTCAGCCCGGTTTGCTTCTGGCTGAAGTTCGTGAAATTCGCTTCGCCGCAAGTCGATCCAAAGCTCATGGACTCGGTTTTTCCGTCCAACTTTCCGCCAATATAGGTTGTTGAAATCGATCCCCCGGTGGGATAGCAGCAGCCCGCTGTGTGAGTCAGAGGGTCTTTGATGGTGGTGATCGAAGTCACTTGAGCGAGATTGTGTTGGACACGAATCGTGCCGCTTAAAATTCTGCGACTGCTGCCATGTCCTTGCTCGACGATGGGCTCATCAGTGGAGACGGTGTGATCCCATTGAGAGCGATCCGTTTTGCCTGTGTAGTGCGCGCCCATAATCGCGATTTCTCTCTGGCCATCACAAGTGGCGTTCTGCGCGGTTCCTTTGCAAGTCACGTTAAATCCGCCTTGAAGGCTTTTGTCGTAGCCGCTTGGGCTTTCAGTGTCGAGAGTGATGGAGTTTGACCCGATCGATCGTTTGAGCGGGTCTGAGTTTCCGGCTGAGTCGATCGTTCGACGAGTAAAGCTACACGGCGTGGTCGACGAGGCGGAGAGAGGATTTGCGGTGCAACAGGTCGCGCCAGTCCAGGTCAGCGATTCGGATCCTTGAATGCGAATGGCATGGTCGAGTGGCGTTGAACAGCTGTCGAAACTCAATGTCTCGACTCCTGCGGTGCAGCTTGTAATGACTGAGGACCAATCGCAGAGGGGTACGGCCATCGCGGTGGATACCGGACTGAGCGTGCTTTGAACGCGTTCGAGATAGGAAGGATTGATGCGTGGATCGAGATGATGGGCGACGGTTCCTTCGCTTGCGCTGGAAGAGCCGCTCATCGCGGCAACGGCGACCTCGGAACCGGTTCCGTCCGTTACATCGCTACTGTTTCCGCAAGACATGGCGAGCGGCAATAAAGCTAATACACTCAATACAGATTTTTTCAGGTTCGTCATGCATGCCAATACGAGAGAGTGGAGAAAAGGTTTCGGCGCCAGGACACGGAATTTCTTTTAGAGGCAACGTGCCTTGACTTCGAGAGAGAGCGAGTGGCAAGACTCCGGACGCGAACTTGAGGAATAAAGGTGATTTCCGTGAGGCCGGTTATAATAAAATGGACGCAAACCGTTGCGTATTTTGCTCTTTTTCTATCTCTCGCAGCGACAAGGAGTTTCGCCGGAGATTATTCGACTTCTGTTTCCGAGTCAGAATCGGAGTCATCCTCTGAATTCGATCACTTTGTCCCGGATTCGCAGCGATTTTGGGACTTTTCGAAACACTGGACTACGAACTATGGACCAGCGTACCGTGACACGGTTGAGGGGGTCTCGAACTTCTTGCCCTGCACAGGACGATACGCGCTGTGTTTTAGTTCCGGGCCGGAACCGCTTCCTTGCACGATGGATCAAAGCGGACGATTCGCGAACTGCAAGTGCACAATCGAGAAGGGCCTGAATTTCGTAACCATCTCGTCGATCTTGAATTACGAGGTTTATCTCAAGACGATCGCGGTTTGTGGAAAGGATGGAAGCAAGTGCGCAACCGAGATCGACAAAGCGCCTGTTTGTCATTACCTCAGGCATGGAAAGCTGATTCCCGGTGCCGAGATTTTCTCTACTTTCAGCCCGCAGCTGAAGAATTCCCATTCTGACGCACTCTCGGCGGAACCGGCAAAATCTAAAATCACTCTCTGCCCCAAGGGGCCGTATGTGGGATGCATGACCGCTCCTTGTCAAGTCAAAGGGAAGTTCGCTGAATGCTCATGTCCTGTGTTTTGGGGGCCTTTTCAGCTCGTGCGGGAAAATGCGCAATGCCGGCTTGATGACGATCACGTCTGGTCGGCTTCGTATTCTCCGGCCCTGGATACTTCAACGAACCCTTCATCGAATCAGTGAGAGCAGCTCGGATTTGAGAAGCTTTTGAAGCGGCGAGCGGGGAATGCGTGCCACGAAATGCAGCTTCCTTGCTCGCTCAAAAGGCAGTACGCGGGAATTGAATTGCTCGAAGAGTTTTTGAGCTTCGTGAGCCGCGGCTCCGTCGGCGGAGCAAGCAGCTACGCCGTGAATCACATACTCCAGTCTTTCGTCTTCAATCGGGATGATCACTAAGTCGAGTGAAGATCTGGCTTGCACGCGAATCTCTGTTAAAAGTGTTGAAAGTCGACTGATGTCCACGCTCTCACCACCGATTTTGACGAAGTCAGAGCCACGTCCGCGGATTTTTAAAATCCTACCGAAGATTTCCCCCATGTCCTCGGATTGAAACCATCCATCAATCTTCGGATCAAGCCAGCGATCTCCATCAGAAGACAAAACCGCAAGCCCCGTCAAAAGCGAAGAAGACTGGATTTTCAATCGCCCATCAGAGCTAGGTTTGGCTTCGACATGGTGAAGAAGCTCAAGATCAGGAAAGCTCGGCGGTGAAAGCGCTAATGACTGAAGCGAAGCCGTCGCGATTTGCGAACAGCATTCGGTCATTCCGTAACTGGGAAGCAAAGGCCAGCCCAAGCGACGAGCTTCGAGATAAAGCGACTCGGAAAGCGCCCCACCCCCGACGACGATAGCTCGCAGCGATGAAGGCGCTTGAAGGCCTGCTTGAACCAAGTCGTAGATCTGAGTCGGGACAAGGGCGCTGAGCGTGCCGTTTTTTTCTAAACAGGTTGAATAGAAATGGCCGGCGTCCCACTTTTTGTTTTCAGACGTGTCCGAGAGCAGGCCATCGACGACTTGCGCCCGGCTTAAATAAGCACGAGCGAAAATCCCGATCCCTCCCACATGAAACCCCGGAAGGACATTGACCCAGACGTCGGACGAAGAAGCTTCTAAGTGCCGATTGACGGCTCGAGCGGACGCAAGAATCGCCTCTTTGGAAAGTGCGATCCATTTGAGCTGGCCCGCGACTTGAGCCGTGGAGCCGGAGGTTGCAATCCAGAGATGCGATTCCAAAGGCTGCAAGCGGTTGAGGCGAAGTTCGATATCACGAACTTCGGATGCCGGCATGCGCGGATTGAAAAGCACGTGAGTCGAGGAGCTCTTCCAATCCATCTCGCGGATATTCATGGAAGCTCCTTCCATTCGCAAAGAGACTCAAGCTCGTCTTCCCATCCCAGTCCCGCTCCCGACGGCGCAATCAGTTCGGGTCCATTGGTTTTTAACAGTGCTTGAAATGGATGGGGTTCGTATGCGTCTTGTGAGAGAAGCCCGCAGATGTCGTAGAGAGGGGTGGGCATTTCCGATGCCGCTTGCGCGGCCACCCACGCCGCCCAAAGCTGTCCCACTGGATGGTCCAAATAGCTGGTGAAAACGACTCTTTTTCGCCATTTTTCGGCGTTTTCTAAAATCTTTGAAACTTGAGAGATGGCAGGTTTTACAACGATGACGTTTGGACAAGTCAAAGCGTCGGCCACTGAGTCGCTCTCGCGATCCACGGCAAGCGCGAGTCCTCGAGGCGCTTGGTTAAATCCGGTTTTAGAATCCCATGGGATTGGATCTTCGATGAAGTCGATTGTACTTGCGGCTTGAGGCGAGAGATTCGCGCAAAACTCTTTCCAAGTTTCGGCGGTGAGAGAAGAGTTGAAGTCGAGTCGGAGCAGTGACTTTGCTGAAAGCTTTTCACTGAGATTGTTGACCAGGTTCGCGTCGGATACGGGGCGATGTCCGAGTTTGATTTTGATTCGGGTGAAGCCTTTGGAAAAGATTGAATCCAACACTTCTTTCTGTAATAGGTTTTCCGGCTCCGTGGCTAGGAAATGGCTTTTTGGGATTTTTAGGCCTTCCCACAGGCTTTTCTTTTGGTTTCTTGCTCGCGCGTCCGTGCGAGTGTTAACGAATGAATTTCTCGTTTGGGCCGTGAAGATTCCATTTTGGAGCAGCGCAAGCTGATCCGCCAGAGGCGGATCACCTAACTCAGGCCAAGGAAAAAGATCGGCGTAGCCAAATCCTAGGTCCTCATGCTCGATTTTCAGAAGTGCGCCTATGCGAGCTCCCGTACTTGCCCGACTGCTCAGGCTCGCACGCGGCTTGAGCTCGTAGGGCGAGTAAAAGATTCTCACTGAAAACTAAACCCCGCGCTCAGCAGAATTCCAAAAAGTAGATGAAGCAGAGCGCTCATTCCAAGATATCCATTATACGCGGGCGATGGCTCCGTCGTTTGGATCTTGTAGATCACTCGAAGCGCGAGTGGCAAAACTAGAAGCGGAGCGACGGCCGCATAGATGAGCCCGATCTGAAACCAGTAATAGCCCATCGCAAAAGGAGCGAGACAGAGAAGCGTGATCTCTGCGCGGCTAAAGGCTTTTCCAAAGCGAACCGCAAGAGTCTTCTTGCCGGTTTTGATATCGCCTTCGGCGTCACGAAGGTTGTTGATCGCGATCATGACGGTGGCCAAAAGTCCGATCTGAACACCCGCGACGATCGGGTTGAGATCAAAAGTGCTGGTGTTGAGGTAGTAGACCCCGCCCACGGCGGCGAGTCCAAAGAAGAGCAGAACAAAGAGATCGCCCAGGCCGACATATGCCAGAGGAAAAGGTCCTCCGGTGTAAGCATAACCGCAAAGAAGCGAGAGCACGCCGATCGCGACGATGACCCATCCACCTTGCAGCAGAAGCGGGACCGCAAGAAGCGCGGAAATCGCAAAACACGCCAGTCCGCCGAGCATGACCGTTCGAGGACTGAGGAGGCCGCTCTGAGTGACGCGCTTCGGGCCGATTCGTTCTTCGGTGTCGGTTCCTTTTTTGAAATCGACCGAGTCGTTGATCAGGTTCGTGCCGATTTGAATAAAGATCGAGCTCAAAAGAGCAAAGAGCGCGAGATCCCAGCAAGGCATGTAAAATGCGGCCTTGGAAAGCGCTGTTCCGACTAAAATGGGAGCGATTGCTGCCGTCAGCGTCTTGGGACGGGCGGCCATGATCCATACTTTCGGTTCGAAATGCGATGTCGTGCTCATTTGAATGGGACAGTCTTAGCAAAAAATACGCTGCAAAAAACCTCTAAAATGAGTCTGGAAGGTCTCTGTTTGTTCCCAGGGGACTCGGTGGGAGCCGTCGGCGATCGAAACGAAGTCGATGGGCGCGTCGGAAGTCTGGGCGCAAACTCGCTGGGCGATTTCACGATATCGGGAATCCTGCTCTCCGGTGATCCACACACCCGGCAGAGTGATGTGTCCCGGTAGGCGAGTCCATTTTTCCTGCCGACTTAACGACCAGGCTCGAAATGCTCCAGTCAGATCGGTTCGACGAAAATCGCTTTCGCGTCGCTTGAAAGGGATCTGTTTTCCGCCAAAAACGGAATGCCCTTCCCAAGCGGAGACGAGATTTTCCCAGGGCTCCGTTTCAAAGCGGCGAGCCCATGTTTCATCCGCTACTTGTCGCGGGGCGCGCTCTTCGGGCAACGGGGCGGGGTTGGCTGAAACGATCACAGCTCCATCCCAAAGCGACGGGTTTCGAACCAGGCTATGAAGCGCGAGCCTTCCTCCCATCGAATATCCGAGGAGAATGCGGCTTTGGGCATTGTCGCGAGAAACCGTTTCGTTGAAGGCCTGTGCCCAGTCTATCATTGAATTAGACTGGGAAGAGTTGGGGGTTGGCGAAAGCACTTTGAAGACATCGACTTTTTCAAGTTCGACGTTTTCTGGATCGACGAGGAAATCCCAATCCGAGGGTAGGCCTAAAAAGCCATGAAGGCAGTAGACCTTATTTTTTCTCATAAGGACGAATAAGCTTTCCAGAAGCGCTGAGTCGCATCGTCGTCCGGGACAAGCTCGATGATTCGGTGCGAACGGGTTTCGATTCCCGTATCCGGAATGGCTTGCCATTGCTCGTAAGGGAGCTTCCAAAGTTTCGCCCAGGCGGAGAAGTCGAGATTGTGCGGATTTTGGAACTCTTTCGGGCCGAACATGCGGGAAAATATTTTTCCACCGCGATTGTTGACGACTACGAGCGTGGTTCGGATCTCGTCCGAGATTTGCGAAAGCGCCCAAGGCCCCGGAAGGTCGTAAAGCGCCGTGAGATCGCCGATGATCGCCCAGTTTTCTTTTTCCGGCTCGCTGAAGCCGTAGAAAGTGGAGACTTGCCCGTCGATGCCGTTCAGGCCGCGGCTTGCTGAGACTTCGTACTCGCGCGAAGCGTAGGTGGCGGCAAGATCCCATTCGCGAATCGGAAGGCTGTTGCCGATGAAAATGCGCGCGCCGGACGGAATGGCGCGAGAAAGAGAGTGAAAAAGCCCGGGCTCGGAGCGAGGCTCTTGATGAAAAAGCGCGCGAAGCTTTTCTTGAAACGCGTGATCGGCGGCGAGGAAATCGTTTGCCCCCATTGGGCGAGACGGCGTGACTCCGCGAAGAACTCGAGATGGAGAGGCGGCTGTGATCGACGCCCAGCTCAGTCCGGAGAATGGCTCGCGGCTGACCGAGCAAACGGGGATTTTGCCGTTGAGGATTTCGAGATCGCGCCAGAGGCGGAGCGTCGGGACGCCGCCGATTCTAAGGACTCCGTCGATCTCGTAGCCATTCTTGCGAGCTCGGTCCAAAATTCCGTCGCAGGCATGGACCCGAACGGAAGCGAGGGAAGGATCCTCGCGAAGTCCCGAATGCGCCTCAAAATAAGCAGGAGCTCCATAAGCCGCAAGAAATCGCCGAACTTCAGAGCGATCCGAGCGATGAAGAGCGCCAACCAAAACAAGAGGCCGGCGTGTTTTTTCAAGAAACTGCTCAAGCTCAGAGCTTCGGATATCCTCAGCAGCCGAAGGCTGCGAAAAAGTCGCAGAAAAATCCCGAACCAAGCTCTCAGCGGAGGTATCGATCAGCGGCTCTTCAAAACAAACATTCAAATGAAGAGGGCGGGTATGCGACCAGTCGCTGAGCGAAAAGTTTTCTCCGGCAGCAAGATCGAGGCATTTCTCGGTATAGATTCCGAAAATTCCCACTTGTTCCGCAGTTTGAGGCGCGCCACTTCCGCGAAAACGGCGCGGACGATCCGCAGTCAGCAAAACCAAAGGCAGTGCGGAATAATAAGCTTCCATCGTCGCGGGAAGAAGTTCGCCCGCGGCGGTCCCTGAAGTCGTCACGACCGCGACTGGACGGTCCGTGGATTTGATTCGCCCCAATGCAAAGAATGCTGCCGAGCGCTCTTCGAAGAAATGAAGCCTTTTGATCGCGGGAAGGCGCAAAAGAAGATCGATCAATGGACTGTTGCGCGCACCGGGGCAAACGCAAAACTCGGTGACGCCGGCCTCGATGAGTTTTCGTAAAACCTCGAGCCCGAGTGCTTGGTTCATAGGGCGAGGATTCCTTTAACGGCGCGGATCTTTCCGGTGACTTCTTGCCACTCGCGTTCAAATTCGCTTTCGGCGATCACGCCGCAGCCGGCGCAAAGAAGGATTCGATCATTTTGCCACTGGACGTTTCGGATGGCGACCACGGCCAGCCCTTGGTCTTGTCCTTTTTCGTCTTTCCAATCCGCCCCAAATGGAGCGCCGTAGCGGGTGCGAGGCAAAGCGGTTTGTGCTTCGAGAAGGTGGAGACATTTCCTA
>CAZCBS010000108.1:0-11585 GCA_964496965.1 uncultured Bacteriovoracaceae bacterium | reverse complement strand
ATCGCGCGAAAAAAAGCCGGCAACTCCTGGACCTTGGGCGAAGGCGTGATTCAAACAAGAACCCCTGCCAAAACGCTTTGCTTGGCGCCACTGCTTTTATCGGATCTTAACGCGAAGATTGCGCTTATTTGCGACGACCAAGAACATCCGAAGTCCGTTCGCCTGAATGGGCCCGACGGGACATCAAAAACCTGCCTTCTTTCTAAAGGCTTTCCGAAGGTATCGCCTACCCCTCAGTAAAAATGTTTGGTATCTCCAAGTGACATGGCCACCAAACGCCGGGCAGCTTCGAAAAAAACAGCCCCTAAAAAATCGCCTAAAAAACCCAATGTGCTGACGATTCTCGGCTGCGGGACTTCGACGGGAGTTCCCTTCATCAGTTGCCATTGCCCGGTTTGCCGCTCGAAAGATCCTAAAAACAATCGCACTCGCTCGTCGGCTTGGATCCAAGTGAACGGCAAAAGCTTTGTGATTGATACCGGCCCAGATTTTCGCCAACAGGTTCTTCGGGAAAAAATTCCGCATATTGACGCCGTCCTCTATACGCATCCCCATGCCGACCATATTCACGGCATCGACGAGCTGAGGAGCTTTAATTTTATCCAGAAAGCGACCATCCCAGTTTACGGAAACGACTGGATCTGCGACGAATTGCCCATCAAATTCAGCTACATCTTTAAGCCGGGGTACGTTGAAGGCGGCGGAATTCCCATGCTGACCCTCAATCGGCTCGACACTCGCCAAAAAGAAGTAAAAGTCTCAAATATTCCAGTGGTTCTGATTCCTCACCAGCATGGCTCCAAAGAGTCGCTAGGATACCGTATTGAGTCCGTTGCCTATATCGCGGATTGCAGTTATATACCTCCCACATCGTTAGATCGACTACGAGGGCTGTCGGTACTGGTTCTGGACTGTCTCAGGCTTGAACCACACCGAACGCATCTCAACTTAGATCGGGCGCTGGAATTGGTGGCTGAGCTCAAGCCGAAAAAGGCTTATCTGACCCACCTGAGCCATGAGTTCGATTATAAGAAATGGGAAAAGAAACTTCCTCGAGGAGTTTATCTAGCTTACGACGGACTTAAGATCCGTTTTTAGACGTCATTCAGACGAAAGGACATTCAACATGATCGTAGGTGTACCAAAGGAGATCAAGAACAAGGAAAACCGCGTTGGTATGGTGATCGCTGGCGTTCGCGCCCTCACCGCTGCCGGTCACAAAGTGCTCATTCAGCACAACGCTGGCGTTGGCGCGGGAATCTCCAATGACGATTACCGCAAAGCCGGAGCCACGATCCTTGAGACGGCAAAAGAAGTTTACGACAAGGCCGACATGATCGTGAAAGTGAAAGAGCCTCTGCCCGAAGAATACGCGCTTCTTCGCGAAGGCCAAATCCTTTACACCTACCTGCATCTCGCAGCCGATGAGCGCCTCACCAAGGCCCTCATGGAGCGCAAGATTGTCGGTATCGCTTACGAAACCATTCAGCCTGCCGACGGATCCCTCCCGCTCCTCGCTCCAATGAGCGCAGTCGCTGGACGCATGGCAACCCAAATCGGCGCAACGTATCTTCAACATGATCACGGCGGAAAAGGCATGCTCCTCGGCGGCGTCACCGGCGTGGAACGCGCAAGCGTTGTGGTTCTCGGCGGCGGCGTCGTCGGAATCAATTCCGCTAAGATGGCAGTCGGCTTGGGCGCTAAGGTGACGATTCTCGACACCAACGTTCATCGCCTCGACTACCTCTCGGACATTTTCGGAAACGAAATCACCACTCTCTACTCGAACAACGAAACGATCGAACGCTCTGTAACCAATGCGGACCTCGTGATCGGCGCTGTTCTTGTTCCAGGCGCTAAAGCTCCTAAGCTTGTGAACCGCGAAATGATCTCCCGCATGCAACCCGGCGGCGTGGTCGTTGACGTCGCTGTTGACCAAGGCGGATCGGTTGAAACCTGCCGTCCAACCAGCCACGAGCACCCAACCTACACCGTGGACGGCATCATTCACTACGCCGTTCCGAACATGCCAGGCGCTGTGCCACGCACTTCGACCTACGCGTTGACCAACGTCACGCTGAAGTACGCTCTCCAGATCGCCAACATGGGCTGGAAAGACGCCGTCGCTAAGGACCAAGCGCTCCTCAAGGGCGTTAACATCCTCAACGGCAAAGTGGCTTATAAGCAAGTCGCAGACGATCTCGGCTTGCCATTCGAGCCAGTTCGCCTCTAATTCTTAAAAAAAGAATTCTCGAAGGGCCTCAAGTGCGCGAGCACGAGAGGCCCTTTGCTTTTAAGTAAGCACGGACTGAGTTTCAGGGAACACCTCAAGGGAAGCGCCAGGAAGGCGCGTCTTGAGGGTCCCTAGTCAAGGATGACGCACGGCTTTGAACTTGTTCAGTGCGGATCACGGAGCAATTTAAGCTTTCCAATCCGGCGAAATCGCTTCAGAATTAAAGCTAAGACCTATGAGTGAAGAAAAACCAGCCGAAGCCGCGAAGCCTGCCGCCCCCAAAGGCTCGAAGCTTCCCATGATTCTCTTGCTTGTGAACTTTCTAGCGATCGCCGGAGCGATGGGCATGCTGGTTTACGTGAAGTTCATGTTCAAGCGCCCGGCTATTACGGAAGAATCCGAACGCAAACGCTTGGCAGCCCTTGCCGCCGCATCGCCAAAGGCGCCGCTCGAGTCAGGGCTGGTGAACTTTGATGCCGTAACAGTCAACATCGCCCCTTCCGATGGAAAGCCTCGTTACGCCACGATCGGTTTTGCTCTCGAGATCCGGGATCAAACCCGCCAAGGAGATGTCGAAACCGTTCGCGCCCTCATTATGGATAAGTTCTTAGGCCTGGTGGGCCGCAAGCAAGCCCATGAGCTCAACAACGTTCAGGGCCGCTTTGTTCTCAGAAATGAACTCACCGACGCCGCCAACAAAGTCATCTTTGAAAACGCCGGCCGACTTGCTCCTGCTTCAGTCCCCAAAGCCGCTTCCCCGGGCGGAGAACATGGGGGCGAAGGCGAGCACGGCGGTGGTGGTGAACACGGGGGCGGTGGTGAGCATGGAGGGGGCGGTGAACACGGCGGTGGCCACGAAGGCGGGCATGGCGCATCAGCTGCAGCCGAATCTCACGAGCCAAAGCCCCCCATCAAAGACCTCGTAACGAACGTCTTTTTCAATCAGTTCATGGTTCAATAACCAAAAGGTGGTCACCTACTTTTGGTTAAGATCTGCGTCATAACTTGTCACCGCGCCAAATTTTGCAGTTCGGTTTTACTTTGAAATCGGACCTTTGACGCAGGTGCGCTACCAAAAGGAGCCGGACACCTTTTGCATTTTCCGAGCATCATTCAAGATCTGGCAGTTATTTTGGGCGCAGCTGCGATTGCGACCATTCTTTTTCAAAAGATCAGGCAGCCGATTGTCTTGGGTTATCTTTTAGCCGGACTGGTCATCGGGCCTCATACTCCCCCCTTCTCTCTCGTCATCGATGAGCCTGGAATTCGAGTCTGGTCAGAGCTCGGCGTTATCTTTCTGATGTTCAGCCTGGGACTTGAATTTAGCTTCAAAAAACTTTTCTCCGTCGGAAAGACCGCGGCTTTTACTGGCCCATTTGAAGCGATTTTCATGCTCGCCTTGGGCTTTAGCGCAGGAAAACTCATCGGGCTTTCGTCGACGGATAGCATTTTTCTCGGTGGAATCCTTTCCATCTCGTCGACAACCATCATCATCCGAGCGCTGGAAGAGCTTGGACTCAAACAGGAACGAAGCTCTCAGCTCATCTTTGGAATTTTAGTGGTTGAAGATCTCGTGGGAATTTTGATTTTGGTCGCGCTATCGTCCCTTGCCGCTTCGGACGGACAAGGCGTCTCTGTCATTCATCTTCTTGTCGAAGCCGCGCAACTCATCGGCATCGTCATCAGCTGGGTGGCACTCGGATCTTGGATCTTGCCGAGACTTTCGGCTTGGGTTTCGAGACGATTCGGAAGCGAGCCGTTGATTCTGCTCTCCCTCTCACTCTGCCTCTTTTTAGTTTCGCTCTCGGCGCACTTTCATTATTCGGTCGCTCTCGGAGCGTTCGTGATGGGAGCGATTTTGGGAGAAAGCCCAGCCGTGCATCAAATCGAAAAACTGCTTCAACCCATTCGCTATGTTTTCGGAGCGATCTTCTTTGTCTCCATCGGAATGCTGCTGAACCCGGCCGATCTTTTGATCTATTGGAAAATGATCTTGCTCGTCACTGCGCTAACCATTGGTGGAAAATTTGTCAGCACTTATTTTGGAGCCCGAATCACCGGCCAGTCGCGAGCGAATTCACTGAAGTCAGGACTCAGCCTGGCTCAGATCGGCGAGTTCAGCTTCATCATCGCGGGACTGGGCCTGGATCTCGGAATCATGAGCCGATTTCTGTACCCGGTGGCAGTCGCGACGTCGGTGGTCACGACATTCACCACGCCGTATCTGATTCGATTTGCGAACCGCTTCCGCTAGAATTGCACGCTTTTTGAGACTGCGCAGAACCAATCCTGGTTATTATTTCCTATAAAACCCGGAAGCTTGGGATTTCTGTCTTCTTTGCACATCAGCTGATACGTGCTGTTTCCAGACTGTCGCCGAATCACCAAACCGACGGCGACTTCGGGATCAACAGCGGCTGACATGCTTTGCGAGGATAAGAACGAAGTCGACTCCGGCAAAATCGTCTGCTGATAATCCCGCCTCTTCAACAAGGCACTGCTTTTTTCAACAGTTAAAATAAAAGAAGTCCTGCCCTTGCCGTCGTCATCCACGCGAGTCAATCCCGCTGCGAGCGTTCCGTTATAAGTTTTTGCCAACTTGCGATCCGAAGGATCATATCCGCCCAACACGCTCCTTTGCACATTGAGCGCGATTCCCGCGCCATAAGAGACAAGCCAGTTCTGGGCAATGCGACTCGTGTTCACGACGTTCGCATGCACGCCACCGCCTGCTTGCCCAAAGGGTTTTTGCAGCGGAATCTGCGCCTGCGCTCCGTAGTTCAAAGTCGTTTTCGAGTTCTCGTCATCGATCAGTCGTTTGTATTGATCCGCGCTCACTCGAATCGGCATCAAATAAAGCGAGCTTTCATCGCGCGAATCCATGGAAAACGTACGCCCTTGAGGATCACGAAGAAGAACGTTGAGCTGATCGAGTCCGAGTTTTTTCCTCAAAAACGGATCATTGTAACCGATTGCACTGTGGAACATCTCGATAAACCGGTCTCCCGTGAATTGATCCAGCGGAGAGAACGAGCGCCCACCGCCGGTAGCGCCGAACACACGAGCAGAAACGGAGATCGATCCAACACAATCTCCCGGTCCTAATTTCTTTTCTGCCTTTAACTCTGTCACCTGTCCGATCGCATCAACGCGTTGATATCGGCTTTCGCCCGAATTCTTATAAATCGTCTGACCATGCACCATTGAGTTGCCAGAGGACTCGTTCAGCGACATTTGGCTTTTCCCGCAGTCTTTCATCGAAAAACTAGAGGGAGCACGAAAGGCCATGATCAATCCTGCATCGTTCGGTGCTTCGTAGTCAGGATGCATGATCCGATTAAAATCAGAGGCCTCCATGGCTCTTTCATGAATGATAACTGGAACTTTGACGCGATCTTGAGCTTCCGACATCAGATCGCTCAAGTCCGCCTGAAGCCCTGAAGCCTCGAGTGCCCCTTGAATCGAATCAAAATGGCGTAAAGTCTTCTGATCAAAAGGATTTGAGCCCATCTCGAGCGAACAAGGGTCATCCATTGAGTCCGCCGCAAGTGCCATGGTGGCTACAAAAACACCCAATATTCTGAAACAAACCGGGACGCGCATTACCTCTTTATCGGCAGACAGGAACGGTTCCTAAATGACGCTGCAAATCAAAAAGGCCGAAAACCTCTCATGAAGTTCCCGGCCTTTTTGATTTTAGAAGTGTCAGTGGCCTTAGAAGTTCACACCTACGCGAAAGACACTAGCGAAAACAGTGTCCGTCGCATTGTCGATGCCACTCGCGGTGTTCGAATACTTGAAGTAGTCGCCAGGAAAGAGCAGAGCCAAATCCAAGCGGAACAAGAAGTATTCATCCCACTGGAACGCAGCGCCCGTATCCCACTCTACGCCAAGCGATGAGCCTTGATCCTTTGGAGAGACCCGAGTCTCGTATTCACGCTTATAGGTATTGAAGAAGTAAGAGTCCGTGGTCTTGGCCGTTTGATTGGCCTTCGCCCAAAGTAGCCCAGTGTTGAATGTCCACTTATCCGCGTGCAAAAGACCGGCTAAGCTCAAGTAAGTCGCATTCGTGATCGGATCGTCGAATGGCGAACGCAAATTGGACTGATTAGCCGATGCATTGTTCAAAGTGTTCGGACCGAGATAGCCACTCAAGTTGAGGAGCTGGTAGATAAAGAGAATCGTCCCGATATGATAGTTCGGGTTAAAGAAATAGGTCTTGAACTTATCGACCGTCGCGCTTGGCGAGCCAGGCTGACCAGGGACGCGACCGCCACGAAGCTGCATTTCCCAAGGATCGTTAATGCGCCAATCCGCCTCGCCTGCCACAGAAACCGACGAATAGTCCACACCCGCGACCTTACCGCTGGTGATTGGCACTTCAGCGGCGAGACGCCACTTGCCGATCTTCTTCTGAGCGTAAAGGTCCCAAGTATTGTACGAAAGCCCCGCCGTGCTCAAATAAGGACTAACCGTTGTATTGCTGGTTGGATTCTGAGGACCCGTTCCAGGATTAGCAGCAGTCGGTGGATTCGCTCCGTTGTCTTGCGATCCTCCCGCAAGACGGCGAACAAAGTTCACGCCGCCTTCGAAATCTTCTTCCATGTTTTCGTACTTGAGCTGAATGAAATAATCCGAAACCGCGCCAGTGCCGAGGCCTGGAGTGCAAAGATTGGTTCCAGCGCCGCCCGTGAAAGTACATGCGCCACCGAGCGAGTTGCCGGTGGAATAGATCGCGACACCGGGACTGAACGTGAAAGATCCAAACTTCGAGGTCAGGCGGATCTGATCGCCCGTAGACTCATAACGATCCCAAAGACCGTCGCCTGCATTCCAGAAAACGCCCAAGCCCCAGTTCAGAGGAGCGCGGCCCAAGGTCACCACACCGAAATCGGTCGTGAACTCACCCCAAAGGCGCTGAACGGAGAAGTAAGAGCCGCGGGATTGCGTCGAATAAAATTGGCGTTGATCCACAGTGTACGGATAAGCATCGCCAAAAACTCCGTAGGTCGGGCTCCCCGCCCAGAATTCCGATTTAATCACGATGTTGTCGTTGACGATCGCTTTCGGGCGAAGCTGCAAGAACAAGGTTTCGAACGTTGAGTTCGTGTTTCCACCGCCTGGAATGTAATAACCGCTCGGTTGGCTGTAAGTCGTACCATTCACAGTGGTTGAGGTGATGCGATTCGAATCCACGGTCGAACCCGCAGCGGAACCATCCATCGTATAGTTCTTGATGAAGTGAAATTCGCTTCGAAACCTTCCGGACCAATCCAGCTCAAGAGCATGAGCGGAGGAAGCGGCTAACGAAATCGCGCTGACAAGAACAAGAGAAACTTTTAGGTTCATCGAATAGTACCGATCGTTTTGCTGTGTCGGGCATGTTGTATTGTCAGTAGCCAGTGAGGTAGGCTACTTCAAAAGCAAACTATGCCCAGAATTAAGCCGGTTGTATTGACCCATCCCAGCTCAGTCAAGGAGATAAAATGCGCCTGCACCGCGTCGTAATCGGAGGCGTCGCCCTTCTTCTCATCGCTTTCTGTATTTACCTGGGATCCTTGTATAGTCAGCTCAAGACTGCGTTCAATCGTCAGGTTCAGTTTGTTCCGACTCGAATTTACTCAGATGTCACGCGAATTGCTTCGCCTGAGACTCGAGCCTATGTCGAAGAAAAGCTCAAAAACTTGGCCTATGTGACCTCTTCGGATGAAAACGCGATCCGCTTTCGCCTTCATTCGGCGGATTATCCTACTTATTTGATTCCCGAGAATCATCCTCAGCTTTCGGCAACCTCTGGCAGCGAGCCCAGCGAGGTCACCCTTTCCTTTAGTGGAAACGGCGGGGACGATCTCCTTCAATCCATCCACTTGGGTGACAAAGAAGTTCAAGATCTCTACCTTGAGCCTGAGCTCGTCACGACGCTGACTCGAAGCGGGAAGCTGCAAGACGGAAAAAGAGAGATTCGCACGCTTCTGAAATTCAACGAAGTGCCGGCGCCGATGTGGAAAGCCATCATCGCCACCGAAGACAATCACTTTCTCGAGCATAGCGGACTCGACCCGCGCGGGCTGGCGCGCGCGATTTTGGTCAACTTAAGAACTCGCTCGCTGAGCCAAGGCGGAAGCACGATCACCCAGCAACTCGTCAAAAATCTCATGGCTCGTCACACGCGAAACATCGTTCGCAAGTTCAACGAGCTTTTTCTATCGCTCCTTCTTGAGGCGACCTTCGACAAAGAAGCCATTTTCGAGCGCTACCTCAACGAGGTTTATCTCGGCCAAGTCGGAAGCTTCGAGATTCACGGCGTCGCCGAAGGCGCCGAGCATTTCTTCGCGAAAGACGTGAAAGACCTCAATCTCGCGGAAATGGCGATGATGGCTGGCTTGATTCGCGGTCCAGGCTATTACTCACCTTATCGCTACCGTGAACGCGCCTTGGAGCGCCAGCGTTTCGTTCTGAAGCGAATGGTCGAAACCGGTCAGATCGCCAAGTCCGAAGCCGACGCCGCGCTCAAGCAACCCATTCGCCTTGCGCCGCCTTCGTCAGTCGCCAATAAGGCGCCCTATTTTACGGACTTCGTGAAAGCTCAGCTGATCAGTCAGCTCAAAGGACGAATGACCGAAGAGGAAGTCACCGAAGCAGGCTTCAGAGTTTACACCACGTTGGATCTCGCTCTCAACTCGTCCGCGCAAAATGCTGTTTTGCGCGGAATCACGGGTCTTGAGAAGAAAATGAAGCTCGGTGCGACGGATCGCCTCGAAGGCGCGCTCGCCTCGGTCGATCACACCAATGGCTACATCCGCGCACTCGTAGGCGGAAGAAACTACGCTGAATCCACGTTCAATCGAATTTTGAACATGCGCCGCCAGGTGGGCTCGACTTTCAAGCCCATCGTTTTTCTCACCGCTCTTCAAAAAGGACGCGATCCGAAAGGCGTTCCTTACGGCCCCGGGCATCCGGTCGAGGACTCGCCTTGGACCTTGGTTTACGATCACGGCCGCCAAGAATGGTCTCCGAAGAATTATGAAAAAGAGTTTCTCGGATGGATCTCCTTCCGAACGGCGCTTTCTCATTCGATCAACACCGCGACCGCACGCCTCGGCTACGAAGTCGGAATGGAAAACATCATCAGCACGGCGCGCGCATTGGGAATTGAAACCGAGCTTCCGTCGGTTCCGTCCATCGCTCTGGGAGTCGCCGAGCTGACTCCGATCGAGCTTCTGCAAGCCTACGCGATCTTCGCCAATCACGGAGTTCAGGACGAGCTGACGGTGATTCGCGCCATCACGCACGAAGATGGAAGCGATTATGCACGTTTTGTGTATCATCCGAAGCAAGTCTTCAATCCCGGCCCGACCGATCTTTTGACCGACATGCTGCAATCGGTTTTCACCGAAGGCACTGCGCGCGAAGCCGTGCATATGGGCTTTGATCGCCCTGCCGCGGGCAAGACAGGCACGACGAGCCATCACCGCGACGCCTGGTTCGCGGGCTACACGCCGCAGCTGACAACCGTGGTCTGGGTGGGAATGGATCAACCTCGCGCTGATTCAAAAGTGAAGCTGACCGGGGCAAACTCCGCGCTTCCGATCTGGGCCGACTATATGAAGAAAGCGCTCGAAGGCGAGCCTCCGACTCCTTTTCCGTTGAGCCAGTATCTGTCGAACGTCTCGATCGATTCTCGCAGCGGGCTTTTGTCAGATGGATCTTGCCATCCCACGCAAGTCATCACCGAAAAGTACGAAAAGGAGAACGAGCCTCATTCGTCGGGATGCTCTCCTGTTTGGCCGGATTCGGTGCCGCGGACGGTGGCGCAGTAAGGGCCTGCCGTGTCGCGCTCTACACATGCCTACTTTGTAGACACACCCTAACCTAGTCCCAGTACCCCGAATTCGCTCAAAAACCCGTCTTTTCAAGCCATTAGAAAAGTGACAAAACGCCACCACTTGGTATAAGCCTTGCTTTTACAAGACACTATGAGCGGTAAGCGGTTTTTAAATCTCAATTCTTGGAAAGCGGGCCTGATGTCCGTTCTCCTGCATTACGAGAAGCTCGTCATGGTCCTTCTGGCCTCGGCGGGACTGACCGCGGTTCTTCAACATGTCGAATTTAATCTTCTCGAAGCCAATCTTTACGACCTCAGGGTCAAGGCTTCATTTCCAGCACGATCCAGCAAAGACATCATCCTGGTCACTCTGGATGACCAAACGATCAAAACCCTCGATCAGCCAGCCCCTCTTTCGATCGATTCCCATGTTCGATTCATGGAGGCGCTCGAGCGTCTGCATCCGCGCGGCGTAGGTTACCTAATCGATTTCAACCAGGTTCGCCAAACCAATACGGATCTTTTTCAAGGCCAATGGACTCAACGCTTTATCGATGCGACGAAACGTCTCGAGCAAAGCGGTACCACGGTCCTGTTTGGAACTTCGTATGACGTCGTTGGCGAAGTCGTCGCGCCTTATCCTTTAAGCATATTGCCACACGCCCTGGCGTTCATTCACAAAGACGGAACCGTCTTCGCCGAAGACAAAGTCACTCGCCGTGCGCTGGTTTCGCTCAACGACAAACCTACTTTTCATGTGGATTTCGCGGAACGGCTCGGACTCATTCCCTCTGACAGCGTGCCTCAAGGAACGTTCTCGATTCCCGATATCGGAACGCAGTTCTTCTTTTTCCGTTATCGCGGCGACACGGTCGTTCACCCACGGCAACGGCCGACTCCGCCTTACGAGCGAATTTCCTTTCACGAAATCCTCGACGGAAAATATGAAGCCAATGCGTTGCGAGGCAAGATTCTCTTGATCGGATCCTATCTTCGCGAGAGCCCGATCGACTTCACGTACACGCCTTACTCGCGAACCGATTTCGTCAATCCGAAGATCCTGGTGCATGCGCACATCCTAGACTCCGTGATTCATAACGACGGTGTCACTCTTCTTCCGTCCTGGATCAACTCTCTCATCACTTTCGTCATGAGCTCGCTGGTTTTCTGGTGGGTACTCAATCTCACTCCGCTTTACGGGGTTTTCTCGACGATCTCGCTTTCGATCGCTTTCTTGATCGTCTGCCAGGTCTTGTTTCAGACGAACGGGCTCTGGATTCGCGAAAGCCAGCCTTTGGTCGCCATTCTCATCGGTTACTACCTCGCGGTCCCTTATCGCTTGATTCGCGAATACAAAAAGCGCTGGGACTATCAGAGAAAGAACGAGCTTCTTCTTCAAGTAGAAGAACTGAAGACCAACTTCCTGAATCTCGTGACCCATGACCTCAAAACTCCGGTCGCGCGCATTCAAGGACTTGCTGAAGTCCTGCTTCGCAAAGCGTCCGATCGCCTCATCGACCGGGATCG
>CAZCBS010000107.1:7342-11634 GCA_964496965.1 uncultured Bacteriovoracaceae bacterium | reverse complement strand
TGAATTGAGTTTGTAAGTATTAGGAAACGGGGACGGCCGTAGTCATTTTCAGTTCGTACTTCGGTCTCGATTACGAGTCTAGGCACGTCGAGCTTTATGCGCAGCACCACTCACTACCGCGATCGAATCGTCCTAAAACCGTCTGTCAGGCACTCGGACAGCGGCAAATTCGCTCGAACGAAGCCGGAAGGAGTCTGCACGACCAGCATGATTGAATTCGCGAACAACTTGATCTTGCCTCGGTAAAGCTTATCAAAATCGAGCTCGCGCGAAGAGAACATCGCTCTAAGGTCGATCTGCAGGTTTGTCGGAGCGAGTTTTCCAAGAGCGACCGTCGCGACATCCACTCCATCGAGCTCGAGAAAGTCGACCGACGAAAAATAGCGAGACAAACTGTCTGACAGAATAAGACATCCCCGCTGGCTGCTGATATCAGGAAAGATCACAAGTTTTCCGTTCAGCACTGACGCATTGAGCCCACTGAGATCAATCCATTCGTTTTTGATCGGAACTGATCCACGAGACTCCAAGTAATAGTCAATGGTAGAAGGATCTTGGGTTTTCGAGCCATGCTTTTTGGCTCCAGGCAGTGGCATTCCCGTCAAACTTTCAAAACCTTGCTCGATGAAGTAACGATTTTCAGAAAACACCGATGCGACATACTCCTCGGATGAATTTCGATCCGAGCATAGGACTTTTCTCGCATCGACTTTTTTCTTGAAGCCCATCGCGGAATGAACGCCAAGAACCACGACTTTGCCATTTTCCTCGAAGTAAACCGGTCCTCCCGAGTCTCCCTTGCAAAGAAGGACCTCTGACTTCAATACATCAAGTTTAAGAAGATTGCTGAAGTCCCGATTCGCCGGAGATACTGTGGTCGTCTCCTCGATTCGATCGTTCAGGTCGATCGAAATCCGCCCAACAGCCAGATTTCCCACGAAATCCTGTTGATCACTCGAAGTCTCTGGATCCGTCACTCCAAAACCTGCGGAAAACAGATCTTTCCTCATGGCGCTCGCGAAGTCTGTCGCCACCATCGCAGGCACATACTCGGAAGGCAAATCCGACTTGAGCTTGATCAATGCGATATCATAACCCAAATCACGAAGGGACGATGCATGAAGATACTCATTCGGCACTAAGACTTTCTCAACATCGATACTGCCGCCCCAAAACGCAAATGCGTTGTTCACGCTCAACAGGCTCACAGGCAAAAGTCTTCGCACTTCCTCCGTCTGATATTCCGTCACGCAATGCGCGGCGGTCAGAACGACATTTTTACTCAATACCGTCCCCGAGCAAATAAAGGACTTCCGATTAGTGAAGTAACCATCGATTCGAATGGCAGAGTGATGAATGGGCGCTTGTGATCGGGGAGAACGCCCTTCCCGAATCAAAGATGTTGTCGATTGAATCGGACCACGTTGCCCTTGATCTGTGCCACACGCCAAACAAAGAAGAGCTATCATGCTGAAAATACTAGCTAATTTGGTCTTATTCATAAGCGGGCGAAAAATACCACACAATACCCGACTTAGTCAATCAGTTATAAAGATTTGCGCTTTGACCGAGCCTGCTTTTAATTAAGAATCACCCATGAAATCAAAGAGCCCAGTCCCACAAAAAGACTTACGATCCTTTGTTCCGACTCTTTCAAAACTTCTTCATACGCCGGCCCCGGCTCTGGCAAGCTCTGATCCTTTCGAGGAACTCGTCGGAGCGCATCGCAAACCGATCCAGAGAGCCTTGATCTATTGCCCAGATGCCTTTGGTCTTCACGCCCTCAAGCATCTCCCTTCTCTTGAAAAAAGACTGGAAAACTCGTCCACTCACACGGTCGAGCTTCAATCAGTTTTTCCTCCGGTGACTCCAGTTTGTTTTGCCACTCTTTTTACGGGAGCTTCGCCAACCGAACACGGCATTCGAAAATATGAAAAGCCCGTTCTCGCATGCGATACCCTTTTTGATTCGCTGATCCGTGCAGGGAAAAAGATCGCGATCGTTGCTGTTGCCGGCTCAAGCGTGGACCAGATCTTTCGAGGACGATCGCTCGACTATTTCTCCATGCCCTACGATCCTCTGGTCACGATGAAGACTCATGAGCTGATGAAAGCCCAAGAGCATGATGTCATCGTGGCTTATCATCAAGAATACGACGATCTTTTGCACGACACGACGCCGTTTTCCGAGCTTGCACTCAAAGCGCTCGAGCGCCATGTCGAAAGCTGGGAATTTTTCGTTCGCTCAAGCCGCGAGATCTGGAAGAATGATTTTCTGGTCGCGTTCACGCCGGATCATGGCGCGCACATCGATCCAAAAACAGGGCGAGGCAATCATGGAGAGCTGCTGGGCGAGCAGTCGCCAGAAGACATGAACCTTCGCCATTTTTTCTATCTGCAATAAGGACTCGACTTCGATCGAGTCAAAAGATCCACGTGCTCCGAAGGCTTTGCTAAAGTCACTGTCAACGAGCCCGGCACATGAAGCGCGTCCACGAGCATGACGTCTCCAGGGCCGATGACTTCACCGCAGCGGCCATTCTCGATGGCGATCGATGTATCTTCGTCCACTCCCAGGCCTAAAAGATCAGGATATTCCAAGATCAGTCCAAAGAGGCGATTTTCGCGGGATCTTCGAATAAAATGCTGATCCACGATGACTCCTGGAACCAATCCAAGCCCTGGGCGCGTGGGAACCTGCTTTCCGTCGATGACTTCTGGACTCCCCCCCGCAATCGCGATCGAGGACATGATCGCCGTTCCAGCGCTGGTTCCGGCAAACGCGACTCCCGCTAGATAACGCTCCTGAAGCGCTCGCAGAATTTCCTGATCTTGCAAAACATCGAAGATGCGATTCTGATCTCCGCCGCTAAAATACACAGCGGTTGCCTGACTCAACAGGGAGAGAAACTCAGCCTTTGCAGAATCGTCCTTGGGAGGTTCCTTTGCCCAAAGAAAAGAGCCAGGATGCGCGGGAGTAAAGTCAGTGATGAGATCTTGATATGTACCCACTGGATCTTCTGTTGCCCAGGTGACCAAGAGAATCTTAGAGTTTACGCCCCCCGCCCATGCCACATAGCGAGAAATCGCGGCCGGCGGATGATTTCCGCCTCCGATGAGAAGAAGATGCTGATCCGCTGCCGCCGCGTCGCTCGGTGAAAAAACGAAAGCCAGAAAACTTAAAAGATAAAGAACAGCTCCATATGTTCTATTCAGCATTTTTGAAAAACTAAGTTAAAGCAGACCTGCCCGCGTGCCAAGTATTTTCGTTCAAAATGCGTTCTGGGCTTGAGGGAATGGCCGCCATCCTCGCGAAACTCTTCGTCCTGAACTAGGCTGAGGCCCCATTCTTTCGTCATCCATTTCCGAGCGCCCTCCGCGTAAGCAGGCTCGTTCGTCGCCATCTCAAGAATCGCGCCGTGCTTCATCGTCTCGATTACTTTTTCCATAAAGGGCATCGCGTACCATCGCCGCCCTTCGTCACGAGGCCTGGGCCAAGGATTGGGATAGAGAAAAAAATAACGATCCACGGACTCCGGAGGAATGAAATGAGTGATCCATTCCACAGCATCCGCATGCACCGCGAGAAGATTAGGAAAGGCCGAATGATGCGCAAGACGCCCCGCGAATTTTTCAAACTTCATTCGCGTGTGCTCAATGGCGATCAAGTAACGACCGGAGTTCTCTTGCGCGTAACGGATCGGATGGAGGCCGACGCCGCACCCCACCTCGATATCAAGAGGCATTCCATTGGGAACGGAACGGATCTCAAAAGGCGGGACACCTCTGGGCGGTGGAACTCGATTCGACTGGAACTTTCTCATTTTTCAGATTTGGTGTATTGCCAATGGAAATGACAACTTCAACTCCCGAGTGGCCAGATGAACGCTCGTTTTTACACTCCCTATCGACTCCGCTCTCCACGATCGGACTTGAACTCGACCATTTGACCGAAGCAATGAAAGATCTTCAACGTATAGACGATGCACGGTTTTCTGTCGAGCAGATGCGAAAAGTGCTCGATCGGATTTTTCAGCTGGTTCAAGCTAGGCGAGCTCAACTCCCCCCGAGACAGAGTCAACGCCCATAATCCCAACTCCCTTTTGCTTGAGCTTGTTCAAGACGAATCTCTTGAAAAACGCGGCTGTTTCTTGACTCTCCGGAATCAAGGAAACACCCATACCGGCATTGCTCACCCAAGTGATTCGCCCGACGAGCACGTAACGATCGAGGCCGTGAAAAAAGAATCGAATCTTGCTTCCTAAAGGCATGATTTTATCCGTTTGAAGTTAG
>CAZCBS010000107.1:0-7332 GCA_964496965.1 uncultured Bacteriovoracaceae bacterium | reverse complement strand
GGATCATATAAGGTGCAGCTGACCGCACATTCGACGCGGATTGACCTGCGAAGCTCCGCTCGGCCATCGGGCAACGGCTCATGCAGCACGCTTCGAAGGCCTTGCATCAATGCCTCCGGACGAAAAGGCTTGAGCAACGTAATCACTTCAGGCAATGCCGAGAGCTGCAAAATCACGGCATCCGGAGCCTCACCCGTAACTAAGACCACGGGGAACTCAGGGCGAACCGCTTTGATTTTTCGGATCAGATCCGCGCCATCCGTTCGCGGCATCAGATAATCGGTTACGGCCGCATCAATCCGAAAAGAACCCGAAAACATTTGAAACGCCTCATCGCCATTTGGAGCTTGAATCGTCTCAAATCCATACCGCGTCAGACTGCGACAAACCAAATCGCGAAGCAAGTCGTCGTCTTCGACTACCAAGATGCGCTTTCGGTTTTGGTCTACTGACTGTGGGGCAGGTTGCACTCTTCTCTTTTCTCAATGATAGCGACGATTGCCAACAGAAGTTTTTTGGTAAATCATACGAAAATGATCGAAAAGCCAAAAACCAAGAAGCATTGGTCGAATATTCGCCGAATTTGCTGCAAAACCGGCAACCCAGGGGCTACTAACGAAAATAACCGATGGAATTTTTTCGGTGTGCATTGGGTGGGCCCCTACGAAAAGCTTCTTCCCGATTGGACTTGGATTGCCGCGGAAAACGCGGAAGTCATCGGCTATCTGACGGGCTGTCCCGATACGGAGCAGCTCAATCGCCGGAGAATTCTGCGATTTGACATGCCTTTGGTCCTCGCGATTCTTCATAAAAGATATTTGATGAACGCTGATGTGAAACGCTATCTCAAAAGACGCTTCGGCTTTCAAAAAAGTCCGGAAAGCCATTTTTCAGAAAGCGTCCACTCCATGCTGAGAACGCTCTATCCTGCGCATTTGCACATCAATCTGACTGAGAAAGCTCGTGGCAACGGAACAGGCAGAAAGCTCGTCGAGACTTACTTTGAGGCTTTGCGAGAAGCCCGCGTATGCGGCGTTCACGTGATCTGTGGCAATGGCCCAGTTCGTTTTTACGAACGCCTAGGATTTCAGTCGCTTGAGTCTGTTGAAGTTCGGCCCGGCGTCCAGATTCATTGCTTGGCAGTCGCTCTCTGACACCGGACGAAGAATCGAGCTTAAGCCGCCTCGCGCCGTCGAAACAGCTCGGCGTTTTCCTGTGCAAACCGCTCAAAGGGAATGGCATCTCGTCCGGTCAGATCTCTCACGGTAGTCAAGATTTCCGCCGCGCTCTCGGCACGCCAGAGCCGATGCAGCTCGACGATTCCTCCTGCTAGCCACTCCGGAATTCCATCTTCAATCAAATTACGTCGTTCGACCTCGTCTGAGATCGGCACGAACTTGATCTGATCGTCCGTCGCACGCGACAGAATGTCAGCGATATCTTCGTTAGAGAGCGCTTTAGGCCCGGTGAGATCATACTGTTTCCCCTCATGACCGTCCTCACAAAGCGCAACGGCGGCCACTGCCGCGACATCGCGCGCATCGAGATACGAAGAACGATCGCTTCCCAACGCCATATGAAAAACTCCCGCTGTTGAAATATCTTCCGCATAGCTCAAGTAGTTTTGAAAGAATCCGGTAGGCCTAAGAATGACAGTAGGCATCCCCGACTCGTCGAGAGCCCTTTCGCATTCTGAATGCCATTTCAACAATCTGACATGAGAAACAGATCGATTGGCGCCATAAGCGGACTGCCGAACGACTTTGCGTACGCCCGCCTTTTTCGCGGCATCCAACAAAGCACGAACCAAGCCGACCGGCTCAGGAACGACGGGCGTTAACAAGTAGAGGCAGGTCATTCCGTCAAAAGCTTTTGAATAGGTCTCTTCATCGAAATAATCAAAATCAACGTATTCGACCGAGGATCGCTGGCCGAACCGAACGGCTTCCGGAATGTTGCGAACGGCTGCCCGGGTCTGCACACCGCGCCTTTGAAGCTCCTCAACCAACGGAGAACCGACATTTCCCGTTGCACCCAGCACCAGTACTTTCAGCGGCGTTTGCATAGCCTTTGGCTATGCAAGCGAAGAGCCCGAAAAGGATAAAGAAGCGGCTTACTTGGTATCCATTTCCCAAGTGCCGTCCCAGTCTTGCCCAGGAGGGGCATCTTTCAGCTTTTCGCAGCGCTCGATGTACATCGCGCAAGCACCATCCATTTCACCCAGCTTGGCCGCTTCGCCCATGATGAGCTCGTTGGCTTTCTTAAAGACTTCGATCGCCTGTTCCCACTTTTGATGTCGATAGAACAAACGCGCTTCTTCGAACGCGCGCAATCCTTCATCGGGCAACTTTCTATCAAGAACTTGAATCAGCTCGACCGCGTTTCGCTTGCCTTTGACTTTGACGAAATCCAAGATCCGATGAGGAGGCTGAGTGTCCGTTGCTTTTTGGATCGATTCAAAAGTAAAGCGACTCGTCACAATGCTGGTCCCGTAGTATTTGGTCAGCCCTTCCAAACGCGAAGCCAAGTTCACGTGATCGCCGATGACCGTATAAGCAAAGTTATTGCTCGAGCCCATGTTTCCGACGCTAACGGTTCCGGTATTCAGGCCAATCCCGATATCCACTTCGACTCCGTATTGTTTGCGGAATCGCTCTTTGTTCTTTGCCAGAGCTTGCATCATTTGAATGGCCGCGCGACACGCATTTTCAGCGTGATGAGGCTGATCCAGCGGAGCCCCCCAAAACGCCATGATCGCGTCACCGATGTACTTATCCAATGTGCCATGGTTCGCGAAAACGATCTCGGTCATGATTCCAAGATAATCATTCAAGAACGATGAAAGCGCTTTTGCGTCCATTTTCTCAGAGAAAGTCGTGAACCCGCGAATATCGGAGAAAAGGATCGTCAGATCTTTCTTTTCGCCCCCCACGGTCAGCTTGGTTGGGTCTTTCAGGATCGAATCGACAACGGCGGGAGCGACGTATTTCGCGAAAGCTCCGCGCACGAACTTCTTGTTTCGCTCTTCGAGCACGTACTTCATCGCAAGCGTGAAAACGAAAATACTGAACAACTCCACCGCAAGAAGACTCGTGTTCCAATTGACCCCGTTCTTGCTGAAAAGAATTTTCACGTCGAAAAAGCCCATTCCGCCAAAAGCCACGAGAGCCAGAAGCAACGCGGGAACGGCTTCGAGCTTTTCAGTGAAGAACGCGAAAAGCATTCCGCCCACGATCATGAAAACATAGATCCACTTCGGATCGGCCCAACCGCTCCCTCGCGTCAAGAGATCGTGTGAAAGGATATTGTCCAAAATATTAGCATGGACTTCGACCCCCGGGATATTGGACGAGAAAGAGGTCGCCCGCATATCGTAAACGCCCAAAGCGGAGATCCCGATAAAAACATAGGCGTCTTTGATCAAGCTCTTCGAGCTCTCGCTGGCGATCGTTCTGCCGCTTTGATCGACGGACATCAGCTCTTGAGCGCTGACGTATTTAAAGCTGTGATCCGGGCCTCTGAAATTGACTTCAGCCGCGCCGAGCGGAGACACGGGAATCTGATTATCGGAGCGCGCCAGCGCGATTTTCTGTATTCGATACTCATTGTCCAAGTCAACCTTGAGCTCGTCGTCGCCCCCGGTACGCGCAAGCTCAAGCGCCAAGGACGGATAAGCGCGGCCATTGAGAAAAACCGTCATTGGAACACGGCGGACAACTCCATCGGGATCAGGCTCGACGTAAAAGAAGCCGGCGTGTTTTCCCGCGGCATTATACTCCGGCAAGTTCGCGATCACGCTAAAAGCTGACGGAACACTCGTTTTCGTCGTGTCGAAACCTAAAATGCTTTGTTGCGTTGCCGCGAATTTTTCATAATTCTCTGGCAGGGCTTTTATCGCGTCCGGGTCATTCACCGGACAGTCGCGCGCACCGAGATATTTAGGCTGGCAGATGTACAAAGGCGACCATCCCAGGACCAGTCGATCGTTAAAAAATCCGATTTGGTTTGTAAGAACCGGGTCCGTCTCAAGTTTTTCTTTCAGCTTTCCAAAAAGCACGGAATCATTCAGTTCTGTCTGAAGCTCCTCGGGGACTCTGCGGTCCGCTTCAGAGAAAACGATATCGAGCGCCACGGCCTTCGCGCCAAGCTCAAAAGTGCGCTGGATCAGATAAGCCGTTTGGTTGCGATGCCACGGCCAGCGTCCCACCGCATCGATCGATTCGTTATCGATATCGACCACTACGATATTGTTTTTGGGAGACTGAGGGCCACGAACCCGGAATTTCATATCCGTGAAAGTCGATGAAAGATTTCGAAGCTTCGGAAAAACCGTATTTCTTAAGAAAGTGTTCTCCAGCCGGCCGTTGACCCCGAGTTCGGAGACATGAAAAGCGACCGTCATCAGCGCAATCAAAGGCAACTGCATCAACCAGAGCTTGTTTTTTAACATGACGGACTTTCCCCCTAAGTATTCTTTTTCTCTTCGGTCTATCAGACCTCCCATTTAAGGAATTTTACTTTTTATAACGCCGTCAAAACTTAGACACTCGCTTCACTTACGGGGTGCTGAGCGCAGGGCATGCCTTTTGCCTTTTGTGATCGCAAAAACAAAAAGGAGAATCCTGTTATGGCTCAATCAGTTATGGAAAATGTTCGCAATCGAGTTTCGGATCGAATCCAGAGAAACCAAAACCTCGAAGAGGGCGAGCTCACGAAGCGAATCGAAGAACAAACCGCCAAAATGCCGTCCGTCGGCTTCCTAGGTCTCGCGATCGGAAGCATGGCGCTTTCGGCCGGACTTGCACTCTTCTCCGAACGAAAAGAATATGCGAATTTCGTCGGCCTTTGGGCTCCATCGTTTCTGCTCATCGGGATCTATAACAAGCTCGTGAAGCTTCAAGGATCCGACATGATGAGCCAGCCACAACATAGAGCTGGTTAACACGAGTTGAGGACAGAGAGTGCCCGGGCTGAAGCATGCATGGTGTGCTTGGCCCGGGTTTTCACTTCTTTTTAAGCGCGACCAACATTTTCTCTTTCGCGGAGTTAATCGCCTCGGCAATCACTTGAGCATCTTTCCATTCACGCGTTCCCGGCCGAGCGATGACATCCGGGTGATACTGTTTCATTTTCTCCCGATAAGCTGCCCGAATATCAGCTTCGCTTGCGCCGATTTTCACTCCAAGAATTTCATGCGGCTGTCCCTGAATGGAAATTCCTTCAAGACGCAAAACCTCCGCTGGGATCGAAGCGCTTCTTTTATGATCCGCCTTCGAATCCGCTTCCCGGACTTTGAATCCAGAAGGCGCCTCGCGCTGCCGGAGCCAGATTAAAGCCAGAATGATCGCGCCTCCAAATCCAGCCTGAATCAGATAGACCCACGAACGCAGTTTCTCAGGATCCGCGTCCCTCAGCGTAAGCTGGAGCCATTTCATTAGGAGTTGCGAGAGCATGCTTGCTCAGTATCTCTTTTGTCTGACTTTGGATCAAGTGGGGATCCAGTGGGGAATTGAGCGGCATGATTCCTGCCTTAGGCTTGCGGTTCATGCGAACACGATTTCAATGGCTTCTCTTATTTTCGCTGCTCTTTTTGGCTCCTGTTTCGGCGGACGCTGAGTCCTTTCCCTGCCCACTGGGATCGAGCTTTCCAAGTTTGACTCTCAACGGAAGCGACTCCTGTCGTGCGTCTCTCCTTCTTCAAGACGCGAAAATCTGCCTGTCCAAAGAGCTTTGGCAAAAGTGGCTCACCCTGCCACAAGCGCCGCAGCTCTGCGGAAACCTCGAAGGCCGCTGGAAGCTGACCTCGCATCTTTTGAAAGAACCACAAGAAGGCCCGCCAGAGCCTAAAATCATTCGCCGCGTTTTCCGCCTCAGCGCCTTGCCGGACCTTCACTCCCCCTCCGTTCAAAGCTTTTGGCAGAGGCTTCAAATCATCAGAGAAAACCTCTCGGAAAGACTGAAGCCTCTCGACGAGTGGGGAGTTTATCGCTCAATGATCTTGGGCGAGCATGATGCGAATAGCCCGCTCGAGTTCTTGCGGCTTCTCGGATTTTTTCACCTCTTCAATGCAAGCGGAGTGCATCTTTATGCGCTCGCTCTTTTTCTAGGCTGGATCTTGCGACACCTCCTTCTTTCCGCGCAATTCTCGGCACCCGTTGCGCTTGCGCTCTCGCGCCTGCTCACAGTCTTCACCTGGGGCTGGGCATGGATTCTTTGCGGCTGTCGGCCCGGAATGCTTCGCCCTGGATTCATAGTCTGCGCAAAGCTTGCGGCACGCTCGTCAGGCTTTCGATGGCGCTATTGGACGCCCTTCGTTCTTTCGTTTGGAATCGAATGGATCTCGACCTCGCTCAATGGAAACGCGTTCTTCAGCGAAACCCGGCTTGAAGTCGCTCTTTCCGTGGGAGGCTTTCTCATGGCCGTCCAAGAAAAAGATCATCCTTTTCTAGGCATTTTAGGAGGCTGGATCTTTGTCGCCATGGCTCAAGCATTTCAAACTCAGACGCTCTCGCTCGCTGCGCCTCTTCTGGGCTATCTCACCTTCCCGATCTTCTGTAGTCTGACTTATCCGTGGATCTTGCTCGAGACCGCATTTCAAATTTCTCCAAGCGTTGGAAATATTCTGATCCGTTGCTCACTCGAGCTCTTGCATCGACTTGTCGAGCTTTCGCTGAAGCTTCCGTCTCTTTGGATCGTGTCTAAGAAAGCGCTTTTGATTTCTCTTGCCCTAGGACTCGCGTGGATTGTCCTGTCTTATTTCGTCTTATTGAAAACAAGATTTCTTCTTGCTTTGGGAGCGCTGCTGGCGACCTTAGTCTGCCGCTCTTATTCTCCATCGCCTCAAATTCTCAACTCGGGTTCGCATCTCGCTCGAGACGTCATCCAACTCGATGTTGGCCAAGGAGACAGTGCGCTTGTTTTAGGATCCGCGCGCGATCCGCGATCCGGACTCATCGATGCAGGTTCTGAGCGCGCACTGAGCGATGCCCAGTGGATCCAAGTCCTAGCGCACGAAGGCGTTTCTCGTCTCGATTGGGTCGGACTGACTCATCTCGATGAAGATCACCGTGGCGGACTGAATCGTCTTTCACGAATTTTACCCATTGCATGCGTCGCGACTTCTCGGCAGGAAGTCCAATCCGAACGCGGTCTGCAAATCGCGAAAGACCTTCTTTCTCGAGGAATCAGACTTGAAACTTGGGATACCGGCTGCGTCCCCTTTCCGATCTTTCGCCCCCTCGATCATCCCTCCCAAGCAAAGCATCACGCCGCATCGGGAAATCAGATGATGAGCGCAATTCTAGTTCCGCTTGAATCTGGAGACACTTATCA
>CAZCBS010000106.1:0-11677 GCA_964496965.1 uncultured Bacteriovoracaceae bacterium | reverse complement strand
CAAGCGGTCTTTCGTCGTATGCGAGCTGAGAAGCGGGGCGATTGGATATCTTGATGAGGGCGTGATTCCAGATGAGGTCGACCGGTCCTCCGCGAGCAGTTTTATAGTAGAGGGGGCGAATCGGAGTTCCCGAATATTCAGCTCGCGCTAGGATCTCATCCAGAACGAATATCCGTCCAAGCGAAAGAGAAGTGCCTTCGCCGATCTCGCTTTCCATGATCTCGCAGGCGAGACCACCGTCCGTTGGAAGCCAGATTTCTTTTCCGACTCCAGCTTCGTGACACGGCATCTTTCTCAGCAGAAAAATGTCTTCGAACGCGCTCAAATATTTTCTTAATACGCGGGAGTTCTGCTTGAAGAAGGCAAGACTCGGCATTTCCCCTTCGCGCAGGCAGGAGCCGAGTTGCCTGAGGATCGACCAACCGACATCGGGGTCGTAACCTCGGCCATAAGTTTTTGCGGCATCGCGTAGGACGGCTGTATCTAGCCAATTGCGAAAATATTTTCGTCGCGTTTCTTTGTCGCGAATAAATAACGGAACGGGAAGGCCTCCGCTCGTGAGTCGTTGCATGGCCTCAGAGACCGCAAAGCGCGGTTTGAGCGCATGCAGAGGCTGGGCGCGCTCTGGCTCGAAATCTTTTTGATATGCTTCTGCCAGCGTAAATGGGTAGAGATGAATCAGTCCGATGCGACCGGTGAGCGATTCGCGTATCCCAAGGCGCGCGCTGAATTGGCTGGATCCGGTGAGATAAAATCGCCCGGGCCGTCTCTTCTTGTCGATCAAAAGTTTAACCGCATCAAAGAGCTTCGGTGACTTTTGGGCCTCATCGATCAGCACCGGCGTCTCAGGCGAACCCACCTTGGCCAGGAAGTTCTTAGCGGATAAGTTGATGTCCTCAAGCGTATCCTCATCATCCAATGTATAGAAATTTTTGACCTCGAAGATATCTTTAAGAAGGGTGCTTTTGCCGGATTGGCGCAAGCCCAGCACGCCGACTGCCGGCCAAAAACGGCTCATTTTTTCCAGCTCGGGAAGGATATGGCGATTTCGAAGGTGTGGCACATTAAGTAATGTATATAATTGTAATTAACATGTCAAATATATACACTACTCTCTGTTTAGAATGAGCTTACTTAATCAAACTATTCGCCAGAGGGTACGCGAGGCCCCTATATTTGGACACCGCAGTCTAAATTAGACTTTATTCAGTAGTCATTCGATAATTTGGGTATGTTATCCCGTCTTCGGGCCTTTTTTGCAATTTTACTGGTTTACTCTCTCGTGGCTCCATCGTTTGCGAATGATTCAGCGGAGAAAGAATCTTCGGGAAAAAGCACGGTGACTCAATGCATTTTATCCGCCCTGAATGCCTTGAAGACTGGCTCGCGTTCTGTTGTCGAGCCAGTTCCTGGCATTGAGAAGGGCGTTTATGTTGCATGGTATCCGATCAATACACACATGAAGCTCTTCGTTGAAGGCAAGGTTGTGGAGACTGCGTGGAAATATAAGCGGGTTGGAGGATCGAGAGGCGCTCAGACGCTGGTTCGTATAGCAAGGAAGGGTCAACGGTTGGGAGACTCCGTTGGGGCAGTGGTGCTTTTTGAAATCAAAGCTGATGAAAAGCAGATTCTCAAGATGAAATCCTTCATGGAGCGCGAGGCAAAAAAAGGCGCGTTTGCCCTGCTTTTACAAGATTGCTCGGCCGGTGCTTGTAAGGCAGTCCGCGCGGGCACCGGAGGACTCAAGGGGCTTCCGCTACCCGTAGCAGGTGTGCCAGTCCTGGCCGCAGCATATCTCACGGCGCTGCGACTCTTTCCGGGTTCGGTCGTGAAAAGTATCCAAGTAGTGGGCGAACCGGGAGCCAAAAAGTGGGCGCAGATTATGCTGGGACCGCTTCTAGGAGGTGGGGATTGGGCAGCGGCCGCTGGTTACTTAGGTGTACCGGCACTGGTCTTATATGGGATCAAGATGAGTGTCCATGATTCAATCACTCAAGATGATCAAGAGGTGGAGGTTCTGGTGACGAAAACTTCGGAAGAGCCTTCTCAGTCTGAGACTGAAGAAAATCACAGCTCATTCATAAAACACTAAAAAACACTAAAACCGACTTCATCGCTCTTCAAAGCTCGCAATCCTGCGAGAAGTCGAACCGATGGTCGTCGATTTAATAAAATCGCGTGTGAAAGACATTAGCTCTTCGTGGGTGGAGTTGAGGAGTCGGATGAGTTGTTTGCGGGAAAGCTGTGTCACGAGTGACGCTTCGTCAAGAATCCGACTCTTCACTTATTTGTCTGCCTGATGATACCTGGGCAGAATGGCAATTCGTGGGTTTAAGCCATTTGACTCGGCACTTAATGCAATCCTCTGAAGCTCCGATAAGAAGCATTGGATGACTGTGTGTCGCTTCATTACTTCTATTTTTGTTTTCGCCGGCGCTGTGACTGCTGTAGCGGCGGACAACTGCGTGAAACAAAAATTAGAAGCTAGTTTTGAAGCGAGTCCATTTCAGCGCGTTGCGAACACGATAAAGCTCCATAAAGGCTCGCTCCTCAAGGATATAGATCCGGCATCTTATGCGATTTTTGAGCAAGTCCGGCTTAATCCTGAAAAACATCTCAGTGATATGGAACTGACGACACTTAGGGATAAAGGCCTGGAAGGCGTTTTCACTCAGTGGAGACAAACAGGTTATTTGATTAAGAAACTCAATAAGGAAATTGCAGACCTTCATCGATCTCGGATCAATAAAGCCAATGACAAGTTTATTCTCAAATCCACAAAATGGGTCGGAAAAGCAGCCTTCCCATTTTATCGTCTGTTTCAATTCGATTTTCGAAGCCGCGCGATTGCTAAGAAAATTCTAGCTGATCCTTTCTATGCCTTATCCGAAAAAGAGAGTGCATACTTAGTGAAGACAAAACGATTTAAAGACATGGAACGATTTCGCGCTGACGCTGAGAATGGTCTGAGAGAAAAATTTGTTCGAATCAATCAGCTCCGAAGAGTCGGAGATACTTTGGTCTGGTCAGTGACGATTCCAGGCGTCGCAATGGGTTTAGTGGGAAATAAGTACATCTCAAGCAAGCAAAGCATGAATGAAAATGATCCAGACGGAATGTCTAAGTATGATGACAAAGTGGAATTGATTTTTCTTTCGCCCATGTCTCATGCCTCGATACGAATTGGTGGCATCGTTTACAACTACGGTGTCATGAACATCGAACGCTGGAATTTAGAGGAGTTTGGAAAGACCGTAGGTTTCGGACAAGCTGCCTCAGGAAATCACACACGAATCGAGCTCAAGTTAACGCCTGAGGAAAAAGAAAAGCTTCGGGATTATTTAGAGGAGGACGTCGGGAAGATTTATCCGCTGTTCCCGCCGTTTGTCGATTGCGTGAGCCAGACAAACAATGCGGTAAAATATGCTACCGGCATCGCGGTGCCACCAATCGCAAATCGTTCCCAATCTCTCACGATTGCTTATTGGAAACTTCGTAAGTTTTTGGGCAGCGATAAAACGGGTGATATTCGATTCGCATCGCAAGGCAGTCCACTCGCCGGCAAAGCAGCGGATGCCGCCGTAAACACGCTCGATGGCCTGATGTTTATGCGTTATGGCCCGGAAATGCTAGCCGTAACCCCCGTCTCGGATCAGTTCAAACTGACGGTTGATCCGAAGACGGGCAAGATTCAATAATCAGTTAACTCATTTTGCTACGGCGCTTGATGCGGCAGGTGCAGCGCTCGAATCGACGCCCGCAACTATGCCTGCAGCCTTCGCTTTATCCTTATCGTTTGCGATAGCTTCATCCGCAATTTTAAATCCGTATTTTTTCTCCATGGCTTCTAAGGACCAGCCTGCCTTTAGGTCCAAAACGAATTCACGAGCCTTTGCTTTCCCGATAGACTGCTCAAGTTCAGCGTATTCTCGCGATTTCTGGATCTCTTTTACACTGTCTTCGGATAAGGGTGCCGCATTTGCGTTCATCGCCTTCGAAAGCGCAGTAAACATTGTCGCCCCACCGAGGCAATATCCGAACGCCCCTCTTTGCCAGCCTAGTTTTTTTCCAATAGCGAGGAAAACCACTGCTGTAGCCGTATTTTCTCCGGCACTTCTCTTGGGCGGACCTTCATCATGATACACGGATTGCTGCGCCCACGTGAGTTGCGATAAAAACATGGCACTTACCAACGTGGTAGAAACGAACTTTTTCATAAAGCCTCTCCTTCGTTACATCGATCTTATGCTTTAGAATAAAGCAACGTATGTGCCACCGAAGATAGAGCACGCTTTTCGATAGGTTAGCCAAAAAGGAGGTCAAAACAGACACATCTAAAATCTGTCTATTTTTTGAACACTATTTTAATCGCTAGGCGAGCTTGATTGCCTCACCAGATTTATTCGCACTTGCGAATCAATTGATCGGTCAAGCGAGCTCCTCGAGCCAACTCGTTTTCAATGCACTCGGCTTGATGTGTGCTTTTCAGAGCATCCAACTGATTTTGAGTAGGGTGCGATTGACAAAAAAGTTCGCCATTTTTAAAGCCGCGAGTCTGAAACGATTTCAAACACGGATTTTCGGCTGTTGCCTCGGTCTTAGGAGCTGTAGTCCAGCCAAAAAAACGGCCGATATTGTCATCGAATAGAGCGGTCCCAAGCAGTGCCCCGGCCGCAATACCTAATTCGCGTCGCGATAGAGGTAGCGAACCTTGAATCACCGCCGCCTTTAAACGATTTTTAATACAGACGGCGGGCGAATACTCGCGTATCTCCTGACGCACTTTCAATTTCGATCCATTTAACCAACGTACTCCGAGGTCATCACGAAAGCGAGTAAAGTCCCGACCTTCGACGGCATTGGGATCGACATCGAAAGTCAGGTTAGCCACAACATCCGGAGCCAACTGCCAATTACTAGAATCGCCGGTCATGGTGTAGAAACCATTTCCATACGATGCCGCTTCACCGAGATATTGGTCTCTTGAGATAAATGCGCGTGGCAAGCCATCGTATCGCCAAGATATTAGGCGATGACCAACTTCCGTTGTTCTGTGTGCTACTTCGCGAATTCCAAGTTCGCCCGCCGTTTTTCCAACAGAACTGCCCGAAGAAGACACCGAAGTGAGTGAAAGCGGCTCTTTCATCAGCCAGACGACCAAAGAATCCGCGTCGCCCGCCCTTCCCCCAATGAGCCCCAGCTTCGAATAAAGGCCGAGCTGGTGAAGTATGCGAAATGCTGCTTCTGGATCATATGCATGTGAGAGCAGTCGCTTGGCACGATGCTGAATCCAATTTTTTGAGTAACCCCCCTCCAGAAGACTCGCGGGGTCGAAAGCCTGGATGATTTCCTGAAGCTGTCGATATTGATCAGCCGGAATCTCCCGGTTGAATTGAAATGCTTTGGTCAAGGTCCGAATCACACCGAGGATCTCTGGATTGTCTCCTGAAGCGGCCTTGGCAGTTTTGTAATGCTCGGGAGATCTAAAAAAAGTGATTCCGTCACTCGCTAAATCCCTCAGAAAAGCGGACTCACCGTTCGCTTTTCCGACATGATGCGCTTCTCGGATGACCGATTTTCCATCGGGAGGAGAAGTGAGTTCGATCATCCCGATCGAAAGCGAATCGTTGTTCTGCCGAGCAAAATCGGGATTGCCTTCCATCGCAGGATGTTTGCCATCGGATGTTTTGAGTCCCATCACATCCCACTTGCTGATATGATCCACAGTCCGAGGCATTGCTCGGTCCAGCCATGTTTTAAAATCGCGCAGCTCGTGCACGCTTTCGTGATCGCCGTCTTTTCGGGTAATCACGAGATCGTAATCTTGTTCGGGAAAAACGACGTTTGAAATCACATCGGCAAGACGCGCTGGCTGAATCTTTTCATTACCTTGCTCCGCTAGGAGCTGATGTTTGACAAAGTCGCCATAAGATGCGGCAAGTCCTCCGGCGAGAAATACTCGAAGCCCTCTCCGGTTGGCCTCGTTTGCGATTTGTGAAAATTCTGCGATTTTGGTTCGTCGGTCAGTGATCGCGCGCTCAAGCTCGGTCGAACTAACCGGCGTTGAAAAGGCAGACGGAATCGCACAGAATACGAGGGTGCTAATCGTACCTAGAGTCCAAGTCGAATATGCGCGGATATTTGAGAGAATCATCCTTGTTTATTATCGGGCTCATAGTCGATCTTCTTAAGAAAACACCATTTCAATTTTTATTATGAAGATCCAATGCTTGCTTGGAGGGCGAGGAGTCAATGAACCAAGTCGTCAAAATTCTGGTGGTTACAAGATCCTGACACAGGAAAGGTCAGGTGTGCGTTCTGGATTTTGAATGGTTGGAGCGACTGGGGTTGAACCAGCGACCCTCGCCGTGTGAAGGCGATGCTCTGCCACTGAGCTACGCTCCAATATTCAATTTGGTAACAGCGCAGAGATTTACCCGGCTCTCAGTGTGATTGCAAGTGGCTTTTCGAAGACAAAAACTCAAAGCTTTAGAAGGGCTTGGACGAGGTTGGCCTCAATGGCTGGGTTGGCGTATTCGCCGGGGGGAGCGAGCGAATAGGGTACCCAGAGATAGTCGGGGTGGGAGTTTAGGATGTCTGATCCGCTCATTCGCCAGGCGCCGCCATAAGCGACATTACCTTGGTGAGTGACGACGATTTTGCCGGCGCTGATGAGATTTCCGGAGCTGTCGAACTGGGCGGGAGCGTCCGTCCAGATTTCGAAGCGAAGAATTCGGGTGTCGTACGATGGGCCATCTGAAAATTCGAATGGCTCGGTGAGCTGATCGGTAGGGACGTCATCGCGAAGCCACCAGATCTGGGTAGTGACCATGATTCGATAAACTCCGGGCGCGGAAGGATCGGCGCCGAGGTCGTCTTCGGGTGTGATGGGGGAGACCTGGTAGCCTGCGATCGCATGGTTCCAGACTTGAGATCCGGTGTAGCGATCCATGATCAAGGGTTGGCCTTTGCCAACGAGATTGGTCAGGACCATGAAAAACTGATTGGGAAAAATATCCTGAAAAGCAGGATCGGATGTGTCATCCGTGTCGGCTCTGAGGCCGAACGAATCGAGTTGGACCTCTTGCCCGATTTCGGAAAGGAGCGCCTTTTGATCGCTGCTTGAAAACGTGACGCCGTTTTGTACGAGAGCGGCGCGAGGCTCGTTAAAAAGCACGGATGCCGCGGCCCAGCCGTTGCAGTGCCCGAACCAAGGTTGAACCCCTGGCGTGCTGGCGCTGTGATGATCAAGCTCCCATTGAGCAGCGCCGGCTTTCCCGGTGGCTTGCTCGTATTTCGTTGCCGCGTCAGCGATTCCGTTTTCCAAATAAGGCCACCAGTAACCTGCCCAAGCGGGATGAGTGGTTTTTCCTTTCGAAAAATTTCGCACCAGATAGGCGAAATCGTTGATGCCTTCGAGGTTGGCGCGGGGGGCGCTTCCGAAGGCCTGGGGCGCCGGTCCTGGATGTCTCGATCCACAAGAGCTTGCGAGGGTGGCGAGAGCGATCCAGAGCGCGGTGTTCCACATTCATTAGATAATCAGCAACATTCATACCTATCGACGCACAAAAAGACACGAGCCCGGAGGGGGAATCGCTGTCCCTCCGGGCTCGTCTCCACTTCAGGTCGCGTGGAGTCTTTGGATTGGATTACTTCAAGCGAAGCTGAGTGCGCTTGCTGTTGAGTTTCCAGAGTCTGTAGTACACAGCTTGCTCATCGGAGTACGAAGGCTTCACTTCGTTCAAGACGAGAGGCTCGACTTGCGAGACGGACTCGACTGCTTGCGCGCGCATGCTGCTGAGTGCGCTGACGGCTACGTTTTGAGAAGTGGCTGAGTGGATCAAGCTCGACAAGTCCGCGAAGAGCGCGACGCCGGTGGTTTTCACGTTGGCGCCGGTGAACATGCCGATGATGCCGTTCACGCCGTTCGAGGCGAAAGGCTGGAAGATATTCACGCCGGGAATGTACTGGCCGACGTTATCCAAGGCGGAGAAAGGAAGAGCGACGCCCAGCATCGCGATGTTCTGTCCGAAGGCGACATAGATCTTGCCGCCGGTGCCCCCAAGGGGAAGTGCGACGATCGCATTGTTGACAGCTTGGCCGACGGGAATCATGGTGCCGTTCGGCAAACGATTATCTAAAACTTGTGAATGAGAGACTTGGGTTATGTTGACGGCAATCGTCAACGTGCCTCCGCCGGAGCAGACGCCGTTGGGATTACAAAGATTGCTTTGCATGGAAAGATTTCCGTAAACGACGGATGGGTCATGGGGGTTGACGATCGGAATCGTGACGCCCGCCAAAATCATGGCGCCCGTGTCGATTTGAGCGGTCATCGAGGTCCATAGATCGGTGCCTTGAGTGTAAGTTTGCATTTGAATGCTGGTGAGCATGTTGCCAACGCCACCTGCTTGGGAGCCGCAGCCCGACGCGGTAACTGCAGCAGCGGTGACGGAAAGAATTGCCATGAAATGAGATACGTACTGATTTTTCATTTGATCGGCCTCCCTCAAGGTCGAAGAGTTAATATTAGTTAACATGACTAAGAAGACTTTATAATTCTTGACGCATATAGTCAATTATTTTAATGATCAATGATTACGGTAGGATAGCGCTGGATTGAGCGTTGTCTAAGAGAGGGAAGGAGTGGGGAAAAAGAAAAAGCCCACCTGTCGTGGGCTAAGAAGCCGCTGACAGGTGGGCTTTTGAGAAAAATGTAAATCTAGGCTTTAGGCCGCAGCGCGAGCGCGCCCGCCCTTCGCAGCGATGCTGCGGCGACGTTGCGGGCTCATGGCAGCAAAGCCACGCTTTGCAGCCGTGCGAGCCTTGCCGCGAACATTCGAACGCGCCGAAGTCGTGGCTCCAACCGTGCGCTTGCGAGCGACGGTTGTGCGGCTACGACGAGCCGTTGGACTGGATTTACGTTTACTAGCCGAAGAGTTCAATGTACGTCTTGCCATAAAATAATTCCTCCTGCGGCGCTCTTCAGCAACTGTCATACCAGCGGGCTTGTTGTTGGCGAAGAACGCGGAAAAATTTGCCGGGGAAACGGGTAAGCTGAAAAGCTTCTCATGTGCTCGAAAACCGCTATGAGCGCTACTTTGCAGTTGAGTTTTGGAATAAACAAAACAAAATAATTAGTAGAGTATTTAGTTTTTGCATCGGGCGAAAAACAGCTCGGACGCCAATGTGATCTCTTTGCGCCAAGAAAGATGTCGCGAAATCGCAATGGCAATTTGCGATCCTAGAATGTGTTTGAAGTCAGTGAAAGTACCTCAAGAGACTGCCTGAATAGACTGCCCGAAAGCGAGTCTGAATATGAAGCGAGTGTTGGTAATCGAAGACGATACGGATTTTTGTGAAGCGGTTGCGCGTACGCTTGCCCCTCATTATCAGCCATTTAAAGCTTATACCGGGCATGAAGGCCTGAAGATCGCGACTGCGGAAAAGCCCGACTTGATCTTGATCGATCTTCATCTGCCCGAGATGAACGGATTCGAGGTCTGCGAGCAACTTCGATCAAGACCTGGTACTCGCGATATCCCGATCATCATTTTGACGGGCGAGAGTGAGCCCGACAGTCGTGTCAAAGGCTTGGATGCCGGGGCCGATGACTATGTCAGCAAGCCTTTTCATGCCGAGGAGCTTTTGGCGCGGATCAGGGCTCGGCTTCGCAGGCGAGACGCTGATATCAAGGGGCAGGAGGACATCCGACTTGGAAATCTTCGCTATGAAGCGCGGTCTTCCCAAGTCTGGGTTGCCGATGAGCCTGTTTACCTGACGCAGGTTGAGCTCCAAGTGCTGCGCTATTTTTTGGAGTATCCCGATGAGATGATCAGCCGCGAGCGTTTGCTCGGCGATCTCTGGCCGGACTCGGTCGTGACGAGTCGGACCGTGGATACGCACGTCGCGCATCTGCGCAAAAAGCTGAAAAAATTCTCCTGCCATCTGAAAACCGTTTTCAGAGGCGGTTATATTCTCAAAACTCAATAAGCGATTTTCAGACTGACTGAGCCGAGATCCTGAACTAGCGTTTTGATTTCCTGGCCGCTCTCGAGCGCGATCGCTGCCGTGGCAGCTCCCGCAAGAACGATATCTCCGGAACGAAGCCCCTGATCTTGTTCCGCTAACATGGCGCAAAGCTCGGCGAGTGAAGCGGCGGGATGACCGTATATCGCCGCTGAAGACCCGAACTGAACGGCTTTTCCGTTCACTTCCATGACCATTCCGAGATTTCCTAAATCGAGCTCGGAGGGCTTTCGAACGGTTTCGCTCAAAACAAAGGCAGATGACGAGCAGTTGTCGGCGATCACATCGGGGAGCGTGAAGTTGAAGTTTCGATAACGCGAATCGATGATCTCCATGGCGGCGCAAACTCCTGAGCAAGCGGCTAACGCTTCTTCTGCCGAGACATTTCCTCGAAGATCCCTGCCGATGAGAAACGCGATCTCAGGCTCGATTTTAGGGTGGATGCGACCTTGAAAGCCAAAGGTCGAGCCTGAAGCAACGTGCATCTTTTCAGTTAAAACGCCGTAAATCGGCTGATGCACGCCCATCTGTTTCATTTTCGCTTTGGAAGTCAGTCCCATTTTATAGCCCACGTGGCGATCGCCGCGCGCGTAGAGGATTTTCAAAGCTTCGGCTTGAACCGCATAGGCATCCGTGATCGAAAGAGGCGCGCGATCGGTGAGCTTATCGATTTCGTACGCACCGAAGTAAGCGTCCGTAACAATTCGAGCCGATTCCAAAGTTTGAGCGTTCGTCATTTAGCCTCCCGTGAGCAGCTCACCTTGCCGAGTCCGCTGATTTCGACTTCGCAATGATCGCCGGGATTGAACGGCACGACGGGGCCGTATGCTCCCGACAAAATCAGATCTCCGGCTTTGAGTGTATCGCCGAGTCGCCCGAGTGCGTTAGCAAGCCAGGCTACGGCATTCACGGGATGATCCAGGCAAGCCGCTCCGACTCCGGTTGATTCGACTTCGCCGTTCATGCGAAGAGCCATTCCAGCCATTCTGAGATCGAGGTCTTGAAGCTTTCTCGGCTTGTTCCCGAGAACGACCATCGCGGATGACGCATTGTCTGCAACGGGGTCCTGGATTTGGATTTTCCAATCCTTCACGCGCGAATCAATAATCTCAATGCAAGCAATCACATGGTCGGTGGCTGCGATCACGTCATCTCGAGTGATGCCAGGCCCTTTCAGGTCGCGTCCCAGTACGAAAGCGACTTCGCCTTCGGCGCGGCCCTGGATGAGCGCGTTTTTTCCCACCGTACCGCCCGAATGAACCAGCATATCGGAAGTCAGGTAGCCAAAGTCGGGTTGGTCCACTCCCAGCTGTTTTTGCACCGCAAGCGAGGTGAGGCCGATTTTTCGGCCGATAGCGGTGCCCCCGCTTCCGATTTTTCGGCTTTTCCCGCTCCCCTGTTGTGGACTCTGGAATTGTCGCTTCGGGCGGTGAGCCCTTTACTACTTCGCTTCCTTCGTGATTTTGAAATCGCCCTTGCGGTTTCCGTGATCCCAGCTGCCGGACATGGTACCCTTCTCCACCTTGCCGTCGATCACGTAATGGATGTCATTTCCTCGGCGGTTCTTCGCGTCGGCCTCCATGTGCACTGCGCCGGTCTTTGCATCAAAAGTGCATTTCTGGAGCGTAACAGCGTTCGCCCCCGGATT
>CAZCBS010000105.1:0-11779 GCA_964496965.1 uncultured Bacteriovoracaceae bacterium | reverse complement strand
CGGGCGGCCGCGATCTCCCGCACGTGGCGATCGCGGAAGACGGTCAGCGTCCGCGCCGCGGCGACGTTGAGCGGCATCCCGGACGCCAATGCCGGGCTCGCCTCGCGACGCGCCGCCACGGCTATGCCCGCCCGCGGCGTGCGCGCCGACGGTCCTTCGCCTCACGGGCGCGGCGGATATGGGCCGCGATGTGGGCACGGAGCTCCGACCGGATGTCGGCCAGAGCGAACGGCATTGTCAGTGCGTGATAAGGACTTGGCATCATTTTTCTTTCTCTCTCAGAATAGTTCGCGCCTTTGCCTGGCCAAGTAGCAAAGTAAAGCCACCACAGCGCAGATAGCAGTAAGAAACGCGAGCTGATAACTGCGACTTGCCATGAATCACTTTTCCAATCGCATGATGAGCATGCAGACAAACATTACGCCTGTTCCCACATACAGAAAATGATCAGAACCCGACGGATTCGGGGGATCACCGGCCATAGCTGTTCCCCGGATCTCGGAACTGAAAGGCTTGAGTCACGACCGCCATAAATGACAGCCCCGCGCGAAGCTCGATCCATTTCTTTTCCTTTTTCATATCCTCAGCCCAAGTGTTGGCGCGATCCTTTGCGGTCTCGGCAATGGCGTTCTTGATGCCGTTTTCGTTGCCGCCGGGATTGCCACCCAAAGCACCTCTTTGCATGGAGCCTTCGGCATAAGCGCCAATAAATCGGGTCACGGTTTGTCCGATAGTGTTTCGAACGGCTTCCGAGTGAACGCGGCCTTCGACTCCGACTTGGCCATCTGATCCAATACCGATCCCGGCAAAGGGGCGCATGGCACCATTTGGAAGTTGAATCGTCTTCCAATTCACTTGAACTCGTTCGGAACCATCGTCAAAGCTTGCGTCTCCATAAATCCTTGAGCCCTGGGGAATGGCGACACCATCTTCTTGCACGACATCATGGCTGACGGTCGCAATGATCGGCATCGAGTGAGAATCCAGAGTCATCGCTTGATCCAAGCTGACCGTGATTCGACTTCCGGGTGGAAGCTGCGTTTTCGCATCAAGCCCACCGCGAGTGAGAATCATCGAGCTATTGCGATTCTGGCTTAGACCGCCTCCACCGGAGCCAGATCCGCCAGTATTCAGATAATCAAAGGCTCGGCTACCGGAAGCTCCCTGACGTTTCGCTGACTGAAGTTGCGCCAAAGTGTCTTCGGTCGGATTGTTTTCTCTTACAGGGTTTGCGCCGCCACTGATTCGCTCATCTGAATTTTCATAAAAGGTTTTTTGCTCAGGCTTTGGTGCCGGTAAGCAAAGAATCCCCACGACCGCCACTGCAAGTGCTACCAACAAGGCCGTGCGAATCGTTTTCCAATTAATGTCCCGCTTTTTCGTAAATGGAAGAGCGTCTTTCAAAACCAAGTTCGAGAGACGCTCTTTATGAGTTATTTCCACGTGTTCACCTTTGGAATAGTTAAGAAAGAGGTCTTTTTCCTTCTCAATTCGATTCGCAAAGGTTTGGTCTCATCGATATCTTTTCGCAGGATCTGAATCACGCCTTGGATACTGTCGCCGGGATTCAATTCGAGATTTGCCAAGAAGAGATTTTGAATGGGTCTCGTCACAGCATCTTGAGTAATCCAGAACCACTCGGGACGGATGCGATCTTTGGCGATGGATGAGAGTTTGAACTCGATCAGTAAAACTCCGTCTCGCGTGTGGCCCAGGCGTTTTGTTTCAAAAGTGAGATTTTCATTTTTGAAAATTCGAACCAAAGGCGTCCATCTCATCGATGGTGCGGCTTCTTTTACTCGCGCTTTGATATTATCCAGGTAAACGACGTAATCAGCCGCAGCCTCCGGCCCGGTGATGAGTTGAACATTGAATCTCTGATAATCGGTGTAGACGTAAAGATTGCTCTTCGCGCCCGGCTGCACGGGTTTGATCGTGATCGCCTGATCGAGGTACTCGACTTTAAATTTGTCCTGATCACCGACAACGACGCTGTTCGGTCGATCCGGAACTTGAATGATCGTCGCGATTCCCATTGCTGTGCGAACTGTGACAATTTGATCGGCTCGGCACTCAACGTGACGGACACGCTCTGCTGCCGAAGCGAGAGCGGGAAATAGAAGCAACAGAATCCAAAATGGATTCATAGGCCCTCCTTGTAAGAAGGATTTGTCAGTTGCTCAGATGTATGCGCAGTAGGGCTACTTTTACCAGAAACCTGGCACTGTACCTTTCGGAGTTGGTTGAAGACTCGAACTGCAGTAAGCCGCCGGACAGTCTCCTTTTGCGTTTAATATTTTTAAATAGGCCAGTCCCGTGTAAGCAGAGTTTCCGCCACCACGATATTCATCCCGAAATGTTTGTGGAAAGCTGTCCTCGACAGGGTGAATGCACCAACAGCCGCCTATGACTTTTTGGGATGCCTGGGTTCCGAATAATTGTTTATGGCCAATGCTCACCAAGTATCGATCAACGGCCATTGCTACTTCGCCTTTTACTTGGGTATCTCCCAAAGCCAGGGCTTGCTTAGACCAAAGAAATGCTTGAAAATATTGATCTGGCGTATTGCCGTGCTGGTAGACAATGAAGGCCGCTTCATAGTCAGCAGCGCTTTTAAGACAACCCTCATCGAAAATTTCTCCTACGCGCTTTCTACGAACAAGATCATTTTTACTCATTGTTTCAAGAGTGCTTTGGTTCGGCTGCTCTCCTTTAGATTGCCAAGCTCGGTCAGCTTGGTCTGCTTCACGAATTCGCTGCAATTCTTCAGAGCGCTTTGCTTGGTCCGCGCAAGTCACCACAGGGACTTGAGAGGACCCGTCTGGGTGAGTTGAGGCAATAGTTTCCGCAAGTCCTGCCGACGAAACAGCAATCGAAAATATAACGAAAAGATAATTCACAAAGATCCTTTTTCAGTAATTGAGACAGTCGCAAGGTTATCAGCGATTTGGATCAGCATTTGAGCGATTACATCTCTCGTTAGTTCGTGCGTCAGTCCTTGGTAATATGTGAACTTAATATTTGTTTTTCCCAGATCCTTTGTCTGTTGTTCCAAATCATACACAGGCTGCACAAGTGCATTCTCGTCGCTCGTCCCATGATAGAGATGAACAGGCATATTGAGAGCTAGAATACGAGGTCCGAGAGGTTCTTCATGCATGCCTGATTGAACCCAATTGGCTGTTACTTTTCCTCCAAGGTCGGAAAGAAAGAAGGTGTTGTCATGATTTTCGAGCGATCTCGCAATAACAGAACGGATCTCACTTGAAAGCTCAGTCGCGGTCAAAAGCGAGTCATGATTTGTATCGATGGCTTCAAAAGTATCTAAACCGGCGCTCTCAAAGAAATTGCTGGGCACCTCGGATTTCGAGATCATCCCATCATGATTTAGATCAAGGTTTGTGATTAAATCTCGCGGAAGAATTTGATACATCTGCCTAGCGTAAAGAGTTGGAAAGTCTTCAATCATAGAAGAAGCCAAATGAACTTCAGAAACCTCAGGATGCTTTGTGGCAATAAAGACAGAAAGAACCGTGCCTTCACTTCCTCCCCATAAAGCCATTTTGTGTGCATCAATTCGTGGATCGTTTTGATAATACTCAAAGGCTTGGAGAGCGTCGGCTTTCAACTGCGGAAAAGTTGCTTGAGAAAACAATGTGATGTCAGACGCGAAGGTATTGTCGGCCGGATTGTGTCGAATGCCTCTCTTTAAACTGATAAAAACTGCGACTCCTTTTGCAATCATCGCATCGACGTAATCACTCTGAATGGTACGGTCTCGGCAGTAATCGTAAAGTCCTGATCCCATATTAATCATGACTGCTGGACGTGGCCCTGGGAATGTCACAGGGTTTGGGAACCTTGCGCAAGTCTGAACAGTCACTCCATCGATGAGTTTAACATCGTTGTATTCAACGGAAGCGAGGGCGCATCGAGAAATCAACAGAGCGAAAATTAAGAAACTGTATCTCACAGTCATAGTTTCAAAACTAATCTTTCTTATTTCTAGCGTTGTATGCCTTCAGCTCACCAAGAAACTTGTCAGCTCCCTCAGTCCAAACAATGTCCCAAGCTCTCTGGTAATCTCCGCCGATATATGAGTAAAGTTGATCGGTCGCCTGCAATAAATCCTTTTCCTCAAGTTGTTCGTAAACGGCCTTTTGTATCGCCATCAGATGGAGGTGAACTAGGACGGTATAGGTTTCGTTTTTATATTTCTCTAAAAGGGCCGACGAACTAGAAAATTCTTGGTTAACGATATTATCGACAAGACTATGCAGGAGTTCGTGATGCGTCATGCTCACAAATGCATTCATGTTAAGTGGTAAGTTCGTCTTTCCGTCGATTCTCTGCGAACCTAAATAAGGTCGCACAGAGACAATAAAAGCGGGATCGCCCATGGGGGTCCATTTACATAAGGTAAGAGCAACTGAATATTCTTTTCTGGAAAATGTCCGGCCGGCATTCTTCTCAGATGTTGAAATTAGGCGGCTTGCTCGTTCATCCCATTCTTTCTGAAATTGACCGACTTTTTGCAAAAATTCACTCTGCATGTCGGGATCGATTTTAAATCCAGTTTTACCCTGACACTCGAAATCAAAAATGAACGCGGGCTGTAAGAATAGTCGCGGGGAAACATCAGAAGCATTTGCCAAAGACCGAGCGGAGGAAATCTTAGGAGCACTGGCGCAGCCACAAAAAATTATAGCGGCAAGAGCACTCATATATGGAACTTTCAATAATGATCGTGTCATTTGACCCCACCTAATGTTCGACGGTGAATTCCGTTCATGCTGACGAACTGCTTTGATTTGATAGATCCGTCATCGGCTTTCCAAACTAAAGTTGTCATCTGAGAAACTGTCTGAATTTCGGCGGTCCCTTCGATCGAGATCGACTTCACCGTCATGTTTTTCGCTAAGACGACGTTAGATTCATTGATTCCAATGTCCGCAAAGAATTTCAAATCTACAGGAGATTCATAACTCCAAAGATTGGGAGCTAGTTGGTTCTCGATTGTTTCAATTACCTGACCAGCGGCATTTTTGAACGTAAAGTAATGCTCGCCAGCAGTCCCGTCGGCCTGAATTTTATACCCCTCAGTAAAGTGTACCGTTGTTACAGGAATTCCTGCCGGTACTACATAGGTCATGATGTCAGTGACCAAGCCAAAAGCTCTCTGTTGGTTGACGTTAGGATCTATACCGACCTGGGGATTCTCGAAAGTAATCACATCATCCCATGAGAGAACGGGATCTTTGATAACCTGGCCCATCTTATCAAGGCCATACATATCCCAGTGCCCTGTATAGGTGCCGGCAAGCGCTTGAACGGCCTCAATTGCCTGAGTTCGATTTTCATTAGCTTTCGCTCCTGAAATCATAAGACAAGGTATAAAGAGCAAGCTCAGCACAGTTTTCACGAATGATCCTTTTTTTAATAAACTCGCCGGTTTATAGCACTAAACGAATAAATATTCTAGTCCGCAGATCGTGGCTTCAAAGGCGTTCAACAATCGAGCTATATATTTGATTTGAGATTAGTTTTCCCGCTCCTTTACTACATAGATTCCCCAAGGATTTGCCGTCGTCCTGGGGCCGCTTTCAAAGCTTAACTCTAGCTTTAGATCGCCCACAGCTTTGAGTCCCTGAATCGCCGAGATCCTGTCCCCAGTCATGGAAATGACCTTCTTGTCCAAGTCCATACTGACGCTCGTGACATAGACGCGCTGAGAGACCTGCTTCTCGGTCGAAAACTTCGCCACATTCAATGCCGATGCTTGATAGGCCTTCAGCGCATTCGGATGAACAAATGCTTGCGCGTCCGTCAGTTTGGCTTTCACCGTTTCAGGAGTCCACTTGTACCGCAGCTCCACATACCGGCTCACTGCCACTCGGATTTCATCTTCAAGTTTGGGCATCTCAACGCGGCTGAGAACCTCTCCCGTCGGCGCAAGTGTCAGCACAATCGGAGCTCGCGTCGCCAAGACAGCGATCAAAATCAAAGCTCCCGCCGTGATCCCAAGAAGCGAGATCGAGAACATCTTCAAGAATTGATTCGAGTGCGAAAGATCGCTGAGAAGCTTTGGAAGCTTCATGTTTTTTAGTTCGATATGAGTTTGCATAGAATTACCTTTTAATAGTTATAGAGTTTCCGCTGTCTTTCTTTTTCAACTCGTCTGCGCTCGATGTGGGAGCCAACAAAGTTCACTCCCTTCATCACACCGCCCTTACTTGCACCGTAGGCCACCGCCGCTTTTGCCGGAACTGCGACCATCGCCGCGACCGCCGCAGGGCCAATCGTCGACGACATGCTCTCAAGACCGCCATTCACCAGCGAGCGCACCACCATTGGCGTCGCGAGCATGGCGACTGCAATCACAAAGTTCATGACGATCAACTCGATATAGCTGCCTTCGGATCTGTACATCTCGCCGAAGCTCAGACTTGCGAGCATCGCGCCTAAGATGGCCCAGACGATTTTCCAACTGGCGACCTCGATCATTCCCTTGAAAAGATTCTTGGTGATCTGGCTTGTGCCGGGAAAAAGATTAAAGAGCAGCAGCAAAGGTGCGGTCACCATGTAGAACACCCAAAAGAAGTGATACATCGCAAGCGTCAGGTAGCGCGCAATATACAAAACCAGATAGCTGATGAACGAAAGCCCCGCGATGATCAGGTCATCGAACTGAAGAAGCAGGCTTTTGACCGACGTCGAATAGTTTTGCGATTTCTCCTGCGCCATTCGGATGATCACGTCGATATTGTTCATTTGATCGATTCTCTCGGCCAGTCCATCGGCCACGAACACAATCGCTCGGCTGATATCGGGAAAGGCCGCAAGTAAAAGCGTTGCAACCACCGTGCGCCTTAAAGTGTCGACAAAATCAAGCCCAGCTCCCGGCGCTCGAAACCATGCCAGCGCAATCGAGAGCGCAAAGAACACCGGAAGCATCAGATAGTAGATTCTCACGAACTCTTGATGCAGATCTCGCATCAAAGAGCCCAGAAGTTCAAACTGCGGCATACTCATTGACCTCCATCAAGGGGTGCGAGCTTCGTACTTTTCGGAAGGCCCCCGAAAGCTCCGGAAAGGCCGTCGTACTGAGTGCGAAACTGCGCGGCCTGAACTTTCTCTTTTCGATTTTGCAGAGCCATATTTTCGCCCATCATCTTGAGCATCATCGAATTGGTGCGAAGAACCTGGGTCGTCACTCCAATCAAGACCGCAATACTTTGCGCCGTGAGCTTGGCCGCTCCCTGGGGGCTGACAACCTGCGAATGGTCGATAATGCGCCGACTTTCCTCATCGGCTTGATCGGCAAACTGATAGAGTGTCGAGTTCATCGCAATACTTTCGCTGGCAGACTGATCTTGCGCAGCTTGAAGGCGAACCTCTGCCGTCTGCGGAATCCTTCCGTAGAGATCTTGAATGGTCGCCAGTACTCGGTCTGCCGTATTGAGGTCTCCATAGAGACCCGGATTGAATTTCGGATCGAGCATGTGAATGACATTCAAGCCATCTCGAATCCCTTGGTTGATATCGCGAAGAAGCCCCAAGGTGTCGGCCCCAGTGCCCAAAATCTGCTGAAGCTGCGCCAACTGCTGAACAGCGTTCGCCAGAATCTGCACAAGGACCGCCACATCACCGCCGAACAGATCAGCGCGGCTGGGTTGCGGGACGATCAGCGTGATGCTGATGATCAGGCTCACGAGGAGCCTTTTTGCTTTTTTCATGAGTTCTCCTGGTGAGGAGATTTTTGGTGTCTCAATTCAATTTTATTGGAATCGATTTATTGCATCGAGTTAACAAATCTTCCTAACTCTCGAAAACTGGCGCTATCCAGAGTGGACCCTCCAAAAGAGATGTCGTAGACTACCAGGCATGCAGATTTTGAATGAAAAGAAGATTTCTGAATCCATATCGCTTGCCGAGGTCGACAAGTTTCCGGACGAACTTTATCAAAAACAGCTCGATGAGTGGCTAATGACTGATTATCCGTTTTTGCCCTGGCGGAAGCAGCTTGCTGAACAAGAAAAAGAAAAACTAGAAGTCCTCAAAGGAAATCTCAAGAGCAGTTACAAATTGCGTGTGGCTCTGTTGCACAATGGAGAACTGCAAGGTTGGTCGTTCGGCTGGCAAGACTCTTCGGAAACCTTTTTTATGGGAGCTTCCACCATCGCGCCCAATTTAAGACGGAAAGGTCTTTATTCGCAGTTAGCTAAATATGTTCTTGAACGGAGAAATTGCTGAAAGTTGGAGACGGGACTCAAGCGGCAGGAGCCTCTTGGCAAGTTGAAGAGCCAGCTGGTACCACGACTCCGTTCACGTATGCAACCCCGTTCAACACGTTTCCGATTTCATCGTAGCCTCGGATCCTATTCCACGTTTTCTCTGCGTCCTCCAGAAGTTTAAACGCCATCGTCGCAGCAGCTCCAGGACTGCCTGCACCACGAGTGACATTCGTGCGAAGTCTTACAGTCGAGAACGTGCTTTCGATCGCGTTTGTAGTTCGAAGATGGGTCCAGTGAACGGCTGGCAAGGTGAAGAAGGCTGTGAGTTCAGTCCAATCTTTTTCCAGGCGCTGGAACGCTTTCGGATATTTTGCATAAAACGCCTCGGAAAATTTATTTTTTCCGATGACGGCCTCAGAAAGAGTCTCGGCATACATGATCTCTCGAAGCAACCCCTTCGCCCTGGGTTGAACACGCTTGGGAAGATCGTTCAAGATGTTGCCCATCTTGTGTAACCAACAGCGCTGCTCGCGTGTCGTCTCAAAGCCTCGCGTTTCTCTGAGTGCCGCCCAAAATCCCAATGCCCCGTCACCGACGGCGAGCACTGGTGCGACGAGTCCGCGATCATGCAGATCAGAGAGCACGGCCGCCCAGGAGTCCTTGCTCTCTCGGTAACCGGGATCGACCGCGAGCAGGTGTTTTTCGCCATTTTCGGCCACTCCGATCAAGACCAACAGGCACAGCTTTTTGTCCTCACCCAAGCGGACGCTTACGTGCACGCCATCGGCGAAGAGGTAGACATAACGATCCGTAATTTTTCGTTTCTTCCAGATCGCGAAATCTTTTTCCCAGGTTTTCTTGAGAGCCACGATGCTGGATGGCGATAACCCCGTTACGCCTTCGCCCAGAAACTCGCCGAGCGCTGAACGGAAGTCACTGGTGGAGAGTCCCTTCAGATACAAGATTGGGAGCAGGTTCTCGACCTTCGGAGATTTTCTCATGTACGCCGGCAAGATCTGCGACGAGAAACGCTCATCGGGTCTGCGATCTTTCACGCGAGGCGCTTGTACTTCGACTGTGCCGCTTCCGAGTGTCACGCTCCTTGCTTGGGCCTTGCCATGACGAACGACCAGACGGTGGCCATCCTCGTCGCGGATATCTTTGTTTTTGTCGATGTACTCAGTGACCTCGGCTTGAAGCGCCTCGATCAACATCCGGCGAGCTCCCTCGCGGGCGATCTCATCGAGAGATAAACGAACTTCTTCGGGACGAACAGACTGATTTGCGGTAACAAGATTTAGCATAGCGGCGTTCCTCTCTGCCCCTGCAAGGGCAGCATTTGGTGGTTAAGCTCACCAAGAGGCTACGCCGCTATGCTTCCAATCTCAAATCCCCAACTTTTTGTAATTTCTCTCTTGAACGAACTCAAGCATTAGGTTTTCAGACTGTTTCCTCTTGCCACATCTTAACGAATAATCCCGTGATCATTGCAAAACTTAAACTTGGCTTTACCATCAAGGGAATTGAAGTCGACGCTGTTCATGGGACTCTGTTGCGTCTCAATTATCATCATAACCAACTTTTAAGTTCGGCAAGCCGGTTTAGAGTTGGGGCAGTTGGCGAAAAAGATGTTAGGCAGTTACTCGTTGCGGAATCGCTTTAGCTACTTACCGAAGGGCATTTAATGGAATTTGAACCGAAGATTTTCCGCACTATTATTTTTGTTCGCCACGGTCAGTATTCAAGAAATCCAGAAACCCTAACTCGTCTGGGCAAAAAACAAGCTCAGTTGACCGCCAAAGCTCTGGTCGCCTTGAAACCATCAAAGCTTCATTGCAGCACAATGCCTCGGGCAACGGAAACTGCCGACATTCTCGCGCAACACCTAGATCTCAAGTTCGAAGGCAATGAAATCTTTTGCGAGGGACTTTTGCCTGGTACTCCAGCTTTTCATAAATCGATTACAAAGGGCAAATCTGCTGCCGAAAGAAATGCACTTCTTGCCGATGCAAAGGCTACAAAGAAAAATGCCGATCGAGCATTTAAATCGCTGTTTAAGCCTCCTCAAAGAGGCCGGAACATCGAAGTGGTTGTTGCTCATGGTAACGTCATCCGTCACTGGGTATGCAAGGCTCTAAACATATCAGAAGAAAAGTGGCTGAAAATGGACGTCAGCCACGCTTCTTTGACAACTATTCGTGTCTCCTCAAAAGGATACGTTATGTTATTAGGCTTCGCGGATACAGGGCATCTACCTATAAATATGAGAACGTATGTTTAATATGTCAGTAAAAGTTCGCCAGCTTCAAATAACAGACTGTCCCGATTTGGTTAAATTGATGGACCAGCTTGGTCATGCGGCTCAGCTCGATGAGTTGAATCAGAGATTTCAGGTACTCGCTTCGTCAGTAGATGATTTTCTTCTAGTCGCTGAAGACAGCTCAAAAATGATTGTTGGATTTCTTCATGCTAAAGTAGCGCATACGATGCATTACTATCCATCCGTCGAAATTTGTTCACTCGTGGTGAACTCTTCGTCGAGAGGACAAGGAGTCGGCAAGGCATTAATGTCTAGCGCAGAGAGTTGGTCTCAGGAAAAGGGACTGCCGATCGTCTGGCTTAGATCCAATATTATAAAGAGATGATGCCCACAAATTCTATTCGTCACTCGGATATGATGTCATCGGGACTTCTCATTTTTTCCAAAAAGAGTTTCCCTAAGAGATATTTTTTCGATCCGTCTTTCTCAAGACAGGCGAGAAATAAATTTATCCCGGGCTTGATTGATCAAATCGATGGCGCTTTGAGGGAGTGGTCCCTTGTGAATAGCTTTTACATTGCTCTCTAGCTGCTCAACAGATTTGGCTCCCGGAATGACCCTTGTAACCCTCGGTTCGAAAGCGGAAAAGCGAAGTGCAAGCTCTGAGAATGAGCTGGCGATATCGCCTTCAATCAGCGGGCGCAACTGGCTTAAAAATTCGTTCGTTGTTTCAAAATATTGAATATCTTTTGCCGATCTCTGATCTGTTCTTGGAAATGATTCGTTTCCTTTGTATTTTCCCGACAGCAGGCCTCCATCCAAAGGACTCCGTGCAATGAACTCAAAATTCCATTTTTCCAAAGGAAGTGCTTCGATGATATCTCTTCGAAGCAGACTGTACCGAGCTTCAATAGCTTGAGCTCCCGAATCAAGCGCAAGCTCTGCATCGCGTACCGAATCATAGACTGAAACGCCCCATTTCAAAATTTGCCCAGATTGAACTTTCGAATTGAGCCATCGATAAACCTCAGTTCCTTCTAGGATCTCTGTTGGCGGATTGTGCAACAATAGAAGATCTACATGGCCACGCCGTAGCCGCGTAAGTGATGCTAAAAGTGAACTTTCTAGAAATTCTGGAGAGTAGTTTTTCACTGGCTTTCCAGACGAAATATCATAGCCAACCTTAGTGCAAACTTGAGCGTCCTTCAAAGCTTTCAAGCCTTCTCCTAAAAGCTCTTCGGACCGTCCAGATGAATAAATATTTGCCGTGTCGAAAAATCGAATT
>CAZCBS010000104.1:8177-11801 GCA_964496965.1 uncultured Bacteriovoracaceae bacterium | reverse complement strand
TCCGACAGTGTTGGGAAACTTTCTGGTTCCTATGATGATCGGAGCGCGAGATCTTGCGTTTCCAAGACTGAATCTGGCGAGCTGGTACATCTACGTTCTTGGAGGTTTGTTTACAGTCGCCGCCGTCATCGCCGGTGGCGTCGATACAGGTTGGACTTTTTACACGCCTTACCGCACGATGTTCTCAAACTCCTATGTCATTGCCGCCGCCGCGGGAATCTTCATCGTGGGGTTTTCGTCCATTTTTACCGGACTCAATTTCATCGTCACGATTCATCGAATGAGGGCGCCAGGACTGACTTGGTTTCGACTTCCGATTTTTATCTGGAGTCATTACGCGACAAGCATCATTTTGGTTTTGGCGACTCCCGTCCTTGCATCGACCTTGCTCCTCATCGTCCTCGAGCGTTTTTTCCGAATCGGAATCTTCGATCCCGCATTGGGTGGTGATCCGCTTTTGTTTCAGCACTTGTTTTGGTTCTATTCGCACCCGGCGGTCTACATCATGATTTTGCCGGGAATGGGAGTGACCAGCGAGCTGATCTCCTGTTTTGCCCGAAAGCCGCTTTTTGGCTATAAGTTCGTCGCGCTATGCAGCATCGCGATTGCCGTCATCGGTTTTCTTGTGTGGGGACATCATATGTTTGTGAGCGGCCAATCCGTCTATGCCGGGCTCGTCTTTTCGTTTCTCAGCTTTTGCGTTGCCGTTCCCTCCGCGATCAAAGTCTTTAATTGGATCGCGACACTTTACAAAGGCCAGATCCATTTCACGACACCCATGCTTTATGCTTTAGGCTTCATAGGTCTATTTACATTGGGAGGTCTCACGGGCCTATGGCTTGCCGCTCTCGCGGTCGATGTCCATGTTCATGACACTTACTTCGTGATCGCGCACTTTCACTACATCATGGTGGGAGGAATGGTCAGCGCTTACTTAGGCGGAATCCATTTCTGGTGGCCAAAGATCTCGGGTCGACTCTATCCCGAATGGTGGGGTCGCGTTTCCGCGCTTTTACTGTTTTTTGGCTTCAATCTAACATTTTTCCCGCAATTTCTTCTGGGCTATCTGGGAAATCCTCGCCGTTACGCGACTTACCCTCCTGAGTTTCAAGTTCTCCACGTGATGTCGACCTTGGGCGCGTCCATCTTAGCGGCGGGATATATCTTGCCCATGTTCTACTTGCTGTGGTCGTTGAAATACGGAGAAAGAGCCGGAGCGAATCCTTGGAATGCGAGCGGGCTTGAATGGATGACAGAATCTCCCCCCTCTAAACAGAACTTCGAGCAAACGCCACTCGTTGAGCAACCCCCGTATCGTTACAATCCGGAAGACGGAAGCTTCGCTTCGCAAGGAGTGTTTCGTGCTTAATTCTAAACTTAAACAAATGCAATATAGCAATCCGACGCAGCAAGAAGAGTCGGCGACGTTAGGACTGTGGGTTTTTCTTGCAACTGAAGTCCTTTTCTTTGGAGCGCTTTTCTTGGCATACGCTGCTTATCGCGTCTCTTATCCGGAAGGTTTTGCTGAAGCCGGGAAGCATCTGAATCTCGCGATTGGAACGATCAATACCGCGGTATTATTGACCAGTAGCTTTGCCATGGCGCTCGCGGTTCACGAGATACAATCCAACCGACCCAAAAAGTGCGCCTTGTATTTGGGACTGACCTGGCTGATGGGATTTCTGTTTCTCTGCCTGAAAGCCTACGAGTATTACGATGATATTGAAAAGCATATCATACCGGGAGCGTCCGTGACTCCGAAAGCAGGCCCTACACCGATACCCAGGCTGCTCTACTTTATTTATTATGTGATGACGGGACTGCACGCGACCCATCTTACGATCGGACTTTGCGTGATCGCGGTCATGATCATTCGCTCCCTGCGAGGATCCTTTTCTCGCGAGTACTCGACCCCGGTCGAGCTGACGGGTTTGTACTGGCATTTCGTTGATCTGGTCTGGATCTTTCTTTATCCGCTCCTTTACCTGATGGATCGGCATTCATGACTGAAAAAGCAACCGCATCTCCTAGAAAGTATTTCGCGGTCTATCTTGCGCTGATGATATTGCTAGCCGCGACGTTTTTCTTTGCTCACCTTGATCTTGGCTCGATGGGAGTTCCTATTGCCCTCTTCATCGCCTCGCTGAAGGCATTGCTTGTGATTTTCTATTTCATGCATCTTCGCTACAGCAGGGGTGACAGCACGGGAATCATTCGAGCCGCCGCCTTTGTAGGTGTGTTTTGGCTTGGAATCCTCCTGACATTGACTCTCAGCGACTATCTTTCCCGCAGCTGGATGCCGATTTGAACAACTCGAGCCGGTCGGTGCGTGCTCAGGAATACTCTTTGCTCCGCTTTAAGTTGTGCGACAAAAGACATTTTCCGCTTTAGCGATTGCTTGGCTTCTAGGTCTATCGGCCTTTGAGCTCAGTCATTTCATCAGCGGCGTTCCATGGCCGGGTTATACTTTAGTAGTGAATTATATCAGCTTCTTTTACATCACTGTCTTTCTGATCGGCTGCTATTACCTCGCCCGCTATCAACTGAAGCATCCTGTTCCCCCTTTCATCGCTTTTACTGCAGCCATTATTCACGGCATCGCAATCCGCGTAGGGACCGGCTGGCAAGGATACGTTCTCATCCCGAGCGGTGTCACTCTTCTCATCTTGGGATTTTATACTTTGAACTCTCGCCCCAAATCAGAAACACGATACGATCTTTGGCATCATCGACACGCTGCTTGAGCCGCGCCGCTTGAAAACTTGCATTCTTCGCCCGCTGTGAAATAATGTTTTACATGAAAAATCTCTTCGCCGTCCGTAAGCATTCCATCGACATGGATATCGTCCTTTTAATCGTGCGACTGATCTGTGGCTACGCGTTCATTCATCACGGATTCGGTAAGATCCAAAACCCCTTTCACTGGATGGGAGCTGAGGCGACCGTTCCTTCGATCTTCCAAGCGCTCGCGGCTCTTTCTGAGTTTGGCGGAGGGTTCGCTTTGATCTTAGGACTTCTTACCCGCCTTGGCACTTTAGGCATTGTCTGCACCATGGTCGTCGCGGTCTACACTCATATGATCGTTATGGGAGATCCGTTCGTAAATATGACCGGCGGACGCTCCTATGAGCTTGCCATGGTTTACTTGGGAATCAGCCTCGCAGTTCTGATTTTCACTCCAGGCAGATTTTCGCTCGATCGCGTTATCTTCGGAAGCAAGTAGGGGAAGCAGGTAAGCTTCTCTTCCTTTTAGCTTGGCGGATAGACTGTTTCAACTTCTACAATGTACTCTCCCTTCGGGGCGAGTACATTGACGATGACTTGCACAGTCTCATGGCTTCTTAAGTTCACTTTTTTATCGCCAAAATAAGTCTGATTTTTGACTCTTTCATGAAGCCAAACATTCACTTCCACCTGCCCGTCGCCGCTTCCTTTGTTTTGAACACTGAGTGACACCCGATAAGGCTCGATTTCCGACGTTCGCGCCAAAATCACAGGCGCCCCAGCTTCCGGCCTAGGCCCTGTACAAGCCACTAGGTCCATCAAGCCAAAGAAGAGAGCTGCGCGCCAAACGCCTTCAAACTCCCGGCACCCAGGGATGATAGAAAACCAACCAAAGATCCA
>CAZCBS010000104.1:5309-8167 GCA_964496965.1 uncultured Bacteriovoracaceae bacterium | reverse complement strand
GCCAATACTAAACAGAACAACGCCATCGCGGCCGCTGCGCCCATCGAACTGATCGGATCGACGCGCTTTTCGTCTTTTGAAAGACTGATGATCCCAAGTGGCTCCGGAATAATCGGAAGCTTATGCCCCCCTTGATACTCCCAATGAGGAAAAAACGATTCATCCCGAAGAGTCGCGCAGATACTGGAGAGCTCCGCCTCGATTTTTCGGCAATCTTCTTCATTCAGGACCAATCTCGGCCAAAGCTCGACATTTCCGAGATGGCGACTTAAGTTTGAAGAAAATCGAGTAAAACCGATATACTTCTCCAAAGACTCGTCCGCGATGGCCAGCCATTCGACGATATCCAATCGATAATCAGTCTTTCTTGCTTCTAGGACTTTCCCGATTGTTTAAACATAAAACGAAAAAAAACTCAAGGTGCCATCGCGATAAGCTTCTTGATGCAGAAGCAAAGCGCCATCCACGCTGACCGCTCCCATCGAACCTGCTTCATCCTGAACTTTCAGTTCGAAAGACTTATTTGGACACCCTTCACGCTCGATCAGAAAGTTAAGTGCCACGGCTGGAGCGCCACCTTTCTTCGGTTTTCCAAGCGCTCGAACTTTTCTTTTCTGGAGAGCGACATGATCGACAAAAAGAGAAAGAATTCGATAATAAATAATTCTTATTGAAGCCATCGCGCCTCGGACACTGATCGCCGTCAAATAAAGAAAGAAAACCAGAAGAAATGCAATGGTCAGAGTCTCGACATTCGAGCGCTGAGTAAGAGTGACAAAAAGCTTGTAATGCTTCGCAAGCACGATGATTCCCAGCACCGACGACGAAAACATCGTTACATAGATCAAAGTCAAATACATCACATGTCGCCGATACTGGCGAGCGGAACGGACTTGAGGCTCTCGGAGAACGCTTTGAACGACATCCATAGGTAGGCACTTCAGGCTTTTGCAACTGCCCGGCCGTTTTTTTGCAGCGAGCATGGCATTGAGGTCAAAAAAGGAGATCCATAGCGAATGATACGCTGGCTTATTCTATCGATTAACGCACTCGTATCGATTCAAGCGCTTGCGGCGACGCGCCTCAATCCCAACATCAACCGCGATCTTCCCTTGTTTTTGGAGGACGCAAGACCGATTGGCGCGGGCAGTCTTCAGCTGCAGACGGTCACGCGTTACGAGCGGATAAATGACGGAACGAGTCAGTATTTTCTTTTGCCTCAGGTACAATACGGTTTTTCTTCTCTCGGGTTTGTGGAGGCCGCGACCAACATCATCTTAGGCTCCGAACCCAAATCAGGCTCCGGAGATCTCACGATCGGCGGTTTTCACAGTCTTCTTCCATACCCGGCGGACTCGGACTCCAAGCCACGCTTTAAACTCGCTTTTTATACTCAGATTGAGCTTCCCACCGGTTGGCAAAGTTCCGGAGTCGAAAATGAAAGCGCTCTTTTTACGACTGAAAGTTTAGACGGCCTTGAGAAAAATGAAGTTCATCTCAATCTTTACTGGCTTTATGCATCTCGCCCAGGCGAAAGCGTGCTTCGAAACCGCTACCGGGTCATCGCCGGCTATAACAACGACATCAATGAAAAATGGATGTTCCTAGCAGACTATGTCCGAGAACAAGGGCCCGAGTGGAATCAGTTCTCGAACTTGCTCGAAGCGGGCATGATTTATTCAAGCAGCACTCATCAGACTTTCGCGATTGGCTTGGGCGGAGGTTTCGGGGGCGTGTCCCAAACATTCAGGACTACGCTGGCCTATCAGTATGCCTTCGGTGGCGACTAGCGATTGACTGGATCGACAGGGTCTTGAGCCAAAAGCGCCTGAATCTCCTCAGGCGAATAAAGCCTGCCTTTTCCGACGCCCGGGCAAAACGAAACGACTTCTTTCGCCCAGCTTTTAGCATTCATGTTTTCAGGCCAAAACGGCCAGGTTCTGCATTGCGCGGGACGAGCCTCGTAAACAGAGCAACCCTTCCCCTCCAAAAACTGACAACTCTCTTTGAAGTCCTTGAGATGAAAATGCCCGTCGGTTTTCAAACAATATTTGCGAGTAAACGCATAAGTGGAGATGTTAAGATGACCGGCGAGCCTTCTCCGATCTTCCAAAGTCAAATAGACATACCCATAAGATCCGCGAGAGGTGCAGCAACGGCCGGTCCCCTGGCATTCGAATCGGACTCCGTTTTTCCAGAATTTTTCGGCCATCTGAGCTTGCCCCCCGTTTGCGGTCAAGATTGCACTCTAAAAGGAAATCAGGTATTTCTTCAATCACATGTATCGCGAAATCACGCAAGGAATTGAAGTTGAAGTGAAGCCGGAGTACCTTCCCAGCGAATCCTCACCCGAGGATGCTCGCTTCGTTTTCGCATATCACATCACGATCACCAACCACGGCGAAACCGAAGTTCAACTGATGAACCGGCACTGGATCATTACCGATGGAAAAGGCGTCGTTCACGAGGTCCAAGGCCCAGGCGTCGTCGGCAAGCAACCTAGGCTCAAGCCAGAAGAGAGCCATCAGTACTCCAGCTTTTGCCCACTTCCTACGCCTACCGGAAATATGCGCGGCAGCTTTCAGATGATCAATCATCTGGGCGCGAAGTTCGACGTCAAGATCCCGCTCTTTTTCTTGCGGGATATGCGTAATCTTCACTAAGGCTTAACGTCATAAATAAGTTACCAGAATTGAAGCGGCGATCCTGCGAACCTTGATCAGCTCACCTGTCGGTTTGTATAGTATGCGAATTATGTCCCAGATTGTGAGAATCTAAAAACTCAAAAAGTCTCTTGCTAACACTTTTCCCCAGTGTTATTTTAATTTTCCTTGATGAGAAAAAAAAATCCAATTTTT
>CAZCBS010000104.1:0-5299 GCA_964496965.1 uncultured Bacteriovoracaceae bacterium | reverse complement strand
TGAGAGCGAAAAAAGAATCCTATTTGCCAGGCTTCGACAAGAAAGCAGGAGCCAAACACGGTGGCGAGCTTTCGCTCGGAAAACGTAAAACCTTTCGTCCGATCGACACTAAACAAGCCCTTCATGTCACCATGAAATCATCAAAAGCCCGCGGAAAGCTTTCAATGCTTCATCCTGAGCATTGCAATTCCATCGAAACGTTCGTCCATAAGACGGCTAAACGCTGGAACGTGCGAGTCTATCGTTTCGCCAATGTGGGAAACCACATTCATCTACTGATTCGAGTACCCGCGCGCGAAGCTTGGAAACGGTTTTCAAAAGAGCTTTCGGGTGGGATCGCTCAAATCGTCACGGGAGCACAGAAAGGTCGAGCCCTTCCACGAAATGCAAATGGCAAGGAACCTGAAAGCGCCAAACGCGGCTTTTGGGACCATCTTCTCTACACCCGAATCGTCGGCTTCGGACGCGACTTTAGCGGCGTCGCTCGATATGTGATCAAAAATCTTTTTGAGGCCGCGGGCGTGCCGATGAAAAAGCTTCTCGCGAGCGGGCTTAAAATCCGGTTCATTGATCGCGACGGGCAGATTTCCGGCGTACCGTCTTAGAGTGCGCCGCAAGATAAATCAGGCAAGCTCTGAACGAACTGAGCGACAAACCTAAAACTCATCCGTAACCGGCTCGGCGACTTGCTCGTCACCCGCATGCATAGCCTGAGTCGTTTCGATCCTGTCGCTCAGAAGCTCGGAGAGCTGCTGAGCGTCGCTCGAAGTCTGGACATCCAGATCTTGAACCGCCTCGGAGTTCAGCAACTCTAGATTTTCAGGTTTGCCAAAAGAGTATTCCGTAATCCCCAGATCGAATTCGGCATAGGCCGGCAAACAAAAGACCATCACAGCCAATGCTCCGGTCAACTTGGATATTGATTCGATTCTGAATTTCGACATTCTTCTATTTTTGCCCAGCCTCAACAATAAGGCAAAAAGAAAAAAGCCCCGAAACCGGGAGAAGGCTCGTCATTTTTTTTACGCCTTCATCACAGTTTCAGGGCTTTCCTGAATTTAGGCTAAAGCTAACCTACACGCCTCGATTAGTAGCGGTATGTGTCAGCCTTGTACGGACCTTCCATTGGAACGCCGATGTACTTGGCTTGTTCTTCACGAAGAACGGTCAGCTCCGCGTTGAGCTTCTTCAGCTGCAAGCGCGCAACCTTTTCGTCCAAGTGCTTTGGAAGCGTGTAAACGCCCAAAGGATACTTGTCGGCCTGAGTGAAGAGCTCGATCTGCGCGATCGTTTGGTTCGCGAAAGACGAGGACATCACATAGCTTGGATGTCCGGTTCCGCAGCCCAGGTTCACGAGGCGGCCCTTTGCCAAGAGAATGATGCGATTTCCGTTCGGGAAAATCACATGATCGACTTGTGGCTTGATCTCTTCCCACTTGTACTTCTCCAGCGATGCAACGTCGATTTCATTGTCGAAATGGCCGATGTTGCAGACGATGGAGTTGTTCTTCATCTTGATCATGTGGTCATGGGTGATCACATGGAAATTACCCGTCGTCGTGACAAAGATATCTGCTTTATCGGCAGCGTAATCCATCGTCACCACGCGATAGCCTTCCATCGCGGCTTGAAGAGCGCAGATTGGGTCGATTTCGGTGACCCAAACTTGAGCGGAAAGCGCGCGCAATGCTTGCGCGGATCCCTTGCCCACGTCGCCGTATCCGCAAACGACCGCGATCTTGCCCGCGACCATGACGTCAGTTGCGCGCTTGATGCCGTCCACGAGAGACTCGCGGCAGCCGTAGAGGTTGTCGAACTTCGACTTCGTCACCGAGTCATTGACATTGATCGCAGGGAACTTGAGCTCGCCGCGAGCATGCATCTGAATCAAGCGATGAACGCCTGTGGTGGTTTCTTCGGTGACGCCTTTGATTTGAGAAAGGCGCTTGGAGTACCAATTCGGATGAACTTTCAGCTTGTCTTTGATCGCTGCGAACAAGATCGTTTCTTCTTCGGAAGTTGGCTTTGCGAGAACCGAAAGGTCCTTCTCGGCCTTCGAACCCAAGTGAAGAAGCAACGTCGCGTCGCCGCCGTCGTCGAGAATCATGTTCGAGAAACCGCCATCCGGCCACTCGAAAATACGGTGCGTGTAATCCCAGTAGTCTTTCAACGTCTCGCCTTTGACGGCGAAAACAGGAACACCCGAAGCAGCGATTGCTGCGGCGGCGTGATCTTGAGTCGAGAAGATGTTGCAGGATGCCCAACGGACTTCCGCACCGAGCGCGGTCAGGGTCTCGATGAGAACCGCGGTCTGAATGGTCATGTGAAGAGAGCCCGTGATGCGAGCGCCTTTGAGCGGCTTCTTGGCTGAGAACTCTTCACGAATCGCCATCAGTCCCGGCATTTCGGTTTCAGCGATCTTGATTTCTTTACGGCCCCAATCGGCCAATTTAATATCTGCAATGACGTAATCTTTTGCGGACATCTTTGACTCCCTTAACAGTAGGGTGCCTACCCGAAAAGACGCGCTTAACAATATAAGCCTCACCGTCGATCGTGCCAGGCACGCGGAATGGTGAGCGCCGTTCAGTAACCGGATTCCAAGCCTAGGGCGCGTCTACTTCTTAGAGTAGAATGCCTCGCAACGCTCCTTGAAATCGTCTAAGATCCTAGTCCAAGGGCTGAAAAAAGTGAACTTGAAAAGATACCCTTTTCGCAAGAACGACCTGCTTCAGGCATGGGATGCCGCCGATGAGCTCATTTTAGAGCATTTGGGCGAAATTGAACTTAAAAACCAGCGAATTTTGGTCGTCCAGGACCAGTTCGGCGCAATCAGCTGCTCGCTTAAAAATCAGGCCAGCGAGCTCGATCTGACGACCTATACGGACTCCTATGTCAGCGCGAAAGGGACTCTGCTCAACAGTCAAAATCGAATCACGCCGGTGAACGATCTCTCCAAACTTTCCGGCCAGTACGATCTGGTTCTCATGCGAATTCCAAAGAATATGTCTTTTTTCGAGGACATCCTTTGCCATCTGACGAAACATCTTCACCCGAGCTCGCAAATCATCTGCGGATACAGGGTCAAGCATCAGGCCAACGCAAGCTTTGATCTGCTCAATAAGTACATCGGCGAAACTCGCACCAGTCTTGCCAAGAAAAAGGCCCGGCTTATTTTTGCGACTTTCCAAAAGCACAAAGTGGAATCACCCTACCCGCTTCAAGTTTCGATCGAATCCTTCAAAACCCCTTTCATCAATCACTCCGGCCTTTTCAGCCGCGAAAAGCTCGATATAGGAACAAGATTTTTTCTTGAGCACATCCCGGAAGGAAATTACGAAACGATTCTCGATCTAGGATGCGCCAACGGAATCATCGGAATCGCCGCCAAGCGACTCCACCCAGCTGCCAAAATCGTCTTTACGGATGATTCGCAGATGGCCATTCTGAGCGCGGAAGAAAACTATCAGAACTATTTTCCAGACAAACCCAACGACGCCAGCTTGATTTGGACCAACTGCTACGAAACGGGACAACCAGACTCCGTCGATCTTGCGCTCTGCAACCCCCCTTTTCATCAGGGCACGACTCTGGGCGATTTTGTCGCGCGGCAAATGTTCACCGACGCATTCAGGACTCTGACGCCCGGAGGAGTGCTCCGTGTGATCGGAAACACTCATCTTCGTTATCCATTTGAGCTAAAGAATATTTTCGGAAATAGCGAGATCGTTGCCGCGAACAGTAAATTTACGATCGTCGACGCTTTTAAATGATTCTTAAGCCCGAGACGGAATGTCATCCAGCAACCGTACAGCCTCATCATTCCAGCGTTTCTCAAAGCGCTCCTGAGACGTGTTCATGATCTGACGCATTTCGTGGACGCGTTTTACCCCGTCCTGCGAAACATTCGGGTGAAACTCAAAGAAACTTCGAAGTGCCCGTCCATATCCCAAAGTCTTAGGCTGCCGATCCCAGCCGCTTTTGAGAGCCTCAACGACCTCCAGGGTTTCCTCCGACGGGCTCCCGTCGGAATGCGCAAGCCCGCGCGCCACAGCCCTGCCCCAGTCGTCAAAAAACGGTCCGGTCGCAATCATGAACGCCGGACTTTTTCGCAATGATTTGGGTTTCCTGAGACCGTAATGACGATGATTCTCAAGCGCGATCGAGCTTCCGTCGATCTCCGATTTATAAAGCTCGCCCGCCACCCAGAGACGTCCCAGGTATCTGAGCTTTTTATTGGAATCAAAGGGAGAAACTCCCAGTCTGTAAAAACCCAGTCTCAACGGATCGTCGACCGAAAGCTCCCACATATCCATCACGCGATCGAGATCGCCGAAATTATGAGCAAGCGCCGCGGATGCCTTCAAAGCCCCTAACCCGTCTTGAGTTCGCCAAAGAGAGCCGAAAATTTCCGAATGACGATTGACCTCTTGAGAAATCGCCTCCAGCAGCTCCTCGCGCATCTTCTGCGCCTGAGAATCAGAATGCCGCTTCAACGCGCAATACGCTCCGCACGAAACGGTAAACCATTCGCCCAGATGGCCGTGAAGAACTTCTTTTTCCCAAGGAGTCCCTTTCGCTCCAGAGGCGTAGCGGCCGGTGACCCGCACGAAATCCCAGTGATGACTTGCAAGAACGAGATCCGCCATCTCGAGAGCTGTCTCCAAGGGGAGCTGCTTGGGCCAAAGCTTTTGGCGGATCTGATTATCAACATCCGTCGGAACCGGGGTCGCTACCGTCAAATAGTGCGAGGAGAGGCAAAGCCTAAAATATTCGAAATGCGTCAGCGGTTGCTCGGAGTTCTTTTCGAATTCACGTAGGATCTTTGCCGGGGGATAGACCTTCTCGAGCTCCTCGCCAAGCTCGGAGCCAAATAGATACGGCATCGTGTTTCGCACTTGAGACAGAAGAAGATCGGGCGCGATTCCGCGCGGAAGCTGAGCTGAATGAGGTTTCGACTGAGTCATCGAACCACTGCTTAACATACCTCCGCCTTTTTTACCTCACTCAGCTTTGAACGGGATAATCAATATACCCCTTCTCTTCGCCCGCATAGAAAGTCGCGAAATCTGGCTCATTCAGTGCTGCATTCTTCAGAAGCCTCTCAACCAAGTCGGGGTTCGAGATGAACGGCACGCCAAACGCCACCAAATCGGCTTCATCGCGCTCCAACACCTGCCCTGCGGCAGCCTTGTCATACCCTCCGTTCACGATGTAAGCGCCTTTGAAAATCGTGCGCAAAATCGGAGTCAACGGAGTAACGCCAGGAACTTGTAGACGTCCCGAGATGGCCTCAAGA
>CAZCBS010000103.1:0-11897 GCA_964496965.1 uncultured Bacteriovoracaceae bacterium | reverse complement strand
TCTTTAATTTGCTTTCGCTTCTCAAGGGTGTCTTTGATCTTTTTCTTATAAAAATCCACGAGCTCATGCGAGCCCGCGCGGCCCAAGTGAATCAGAAGTAAAAAGAACTCTTCCTCATCAGGGTCATGCTTCAAAAAACGGCTCACTTTGATTCCATGCTCGGGACTAAAGTGAACAGAGCCGCCCAGAACTTGGGAGATAAATCCTTTTTGGCAATTCAATGTTTCGGCAAGACGATTTCTACTGCCGCGTCCTTCGCCCGAAACAGGAAGGGCCACCTGAAGATACGCTCGGTAATCTGTGAAGTCGTAGATGGTTTTCGACATGTATAGATCATACTAAACTTTCGAATGCAAAATTCAGAAACTTTAAAACGACGAAATTATCGCATCGCATTATAACGCTTTTCAAGTCGCCGCTCCGATTTAGCCACAGCAAGCGAGGCGGGGCGGCGGCGATAAAACACTTTGGAATTATAATGGTTTTAACATTCTTGACAAAGAAAGTCTGGTATTGGTATAACTCCCGCGCTGTGGCAAAACCGATAGGAGTCTTTATGTTCTTACGATCAAATTTGTCACTCACAGTCGCTACTCTCATTCTTTCGAGTGCATCACTTGCCCATGCGGGAAGCGGTACGAGCGGTGGGGGCGACCGTTATGTTGGCGACTTTTTGGAAACCGTGAAGCTCGACTTGTACCCACTGATCAAGAAGAGCCAAAGCAAATATCAAGGACTGGTCGCGGAGGAGCTGTTGGCTGCCGCGGACCCTTCTCGAATGGTTTCTGAAGAGCGTGTTTTTGAGAGCTGTGACGGCAGCCGTAAAGGACGTGAAGTCGAAGTTTGCTACAGTTCTGCTGAGGATATGTTCCACATCAGCCGGGCGATGTATCCAATAGACAGAAAGAACTCTCCTTCCAAGCGCAGGCTTCTCGCGCATGAGCTGGCCCGCCGACTCCGTCTCGAAGGCGACGACTACCTGCTCACCAGTCGGGTTTCTTTTGTTGAACAAGCTGCCTCGAAAGGACCGATTGCCTCTGAGGTTGCCCTAGAGGGAAAGCGTAAGGAAGGCTCTCCAAAAAAAGCGATCCATGAGCTGATCTTTAAGTTCGGACATGGCTATTTGCCTAGCTCATTAGATCTTGAAGACACCTTGAATCTCGCAAGGACATTGGCGGCTAAACAGCCCTCTTTGATCAAAAAGAATCGCGAAAAACTGAATTCGTACAAATACATTTCCAGCAAACTTGAAGAGTTTGCCTATGACGCAAAATATCCGGAATCAAAAAATTCTTATCTTTTCTTGGCAAAATACGTAGACGACGCCATAAGAGAAGAAAACGCTAATTTTGACGATGAAATAGAAGTCGGTCCGCTTTTGGTAAACGGGCTTGAAAGCGCAAGTCTAAAGTTAAAAGATATTAAAGCGCAAGCAAGCAAGATTTCAGACATCGACGAGAGACAAAAGTTTCTGGATAGAAAACTTTCGAAACTTTTTTATTCTGGAGATTCTCGAAACTACCTCACCTACGATACTAGGTATCACCCTGACGCTTTAGATAAAAAGCCGGAAGAGATGAGTTTGTATGGTCTTGCTGACTGGATGGATTACTCTGTAGATAGACATTCAGAGTATCATCTTCCCTCCTATACGTTTGACGTTTTATTCGGCTCTCCGAGAGCTCAATACAGCACTATCGACTCAAGCAAGTGCGATATTCTTATGGAGTATAGGAGCGAATTCGAGACATGGGGTTACAAAAACATCACGTCGATCGACAAGATCGATCTTAAGGCTCTACAATTCATCATTTCGGGAAAAAACGGAGAAGATAAGCCTTTAACGATGACCTGTGAGCGTCATGACTTCTTACAAACACTCAAACTCGAATATGACCGCACGAAGCGTGACATTCATGTCGATTACTATACGGTCCGCACCGGGTTTAGCAGTAGAAATATAAATAAACCTGGTTTCAAGGAAGTCATTGAATTCTTGAAAGCTGAGTCCATCAAGGCTTTGGGAACTCAATGATGCGTATGTAAAAACAAAAAAAGCCCGGCAGGAGTGATCCTACCGGGCTTTTTTTCAAAGTATTTCAAGAATTTCGAGCGAACTTCAGCGGCTTTCATAAGCGATTCCTTTCTTCTGCGGCATCTGAGCACAGGTATCCGCTCAATGGACGCCTCACTCTTGAAGACGTTTATCTCGATACAGTTCTGAATGGCGCGAATTACAAAGTTCGAAATAGCTCTCCTGATCAACCATTCCCACAACCAAATACTGATTTGGCCGGACCGAAACATGCTAGGACGGAAGCAATTTCTGTAGCAGCCAGCTGCCGTCTCTCTACGGCTTCACTCTATTTTTCAGCTTAGCAGAGGGTTCCAAGTAACTCCCAAGCTCAATCAGATCAATCAACTGCGCATTGCAAAGTTTTACGGTCTTTTTTTGACCTGAATCATTCTGTGCGATCACACGAAGCTTAAAGCAAAATTCCTGATAAGCTTGAAGCACCTGCTTCTCTCCCTCGGCACTGAGGTCGATCAAAAAGTATCCTGATCTGCTCGCTTGCTCGGGAGGCCGGTGAAGCTCAAGAAATTCGAAATACCTTTTTGCCCAGTATTTCCGAATTTTAACCGCTTCAGAAAATATCCCCTGCGTATCTATTTGCGTCGCTTTTGCTATAAACTTTTGATCTTTCTCAAAGATGAGTCCCGTACTTTTGAGAAGCTCGATGCCGAGTGTCTCATGCTCGAGCGAAATCCCAATCAACCTTGCGATCACGCCAGGAACATGTGTCTGAAGTTTGCGATAAGTCTCAAGATTCAATGCGCACAATATTGCTTCGATTTCAGGGTGCGCGTATACCGCATTCTTTTGACTCTTGAGCTGACGTGCAACCGAAGCCAACGACGGCACCTGTTCGGTCGGAGCTAGGACTTCGATAAACTCAACAAGAATAAATTGAAGCTCATTGAATATTTCAAGGAAGACGTCGAGACCGGGCTCACTTTTTCCAGAAAGCCACGCCGAAACGACGAAACGAGAATGGCCCGTCTTGCGCGCGACCTCGGTAATTTTTTTCGTTCCGCAGAGATAAGCCAAAAGCTCCCGAGCGTCTGCGGAATTGCCCTGAAATCCTAATATATAATGAACCGCCCTTTCGACATCGCGATTGCAGATTCGACAGAGCTTAATAAATTGCGACCAGCTCGGCGTACGACTTCCTGTCTCCCAGAGATAAACCGGATTGGATTTGAATCCTAACTTGCGGCTTACCCGTTCTTGAGAATGTTTTCCGCGCACTGCTCGCAAGAGTTCGACTTGTATGGTTTTGTAATCCATGTCTTTAAGCTAACACGGTAGTTTTGCGAAAGTCGGAGCGTTTCACCGCCTTCTCACCGTTTTCACACCTATTGGGTGCCATTTAGCCGAGAAAATCGACGGTCTACTTAACTTAAATAACTCAATGCATCATTTGATGTGCTATTTAAACGACCCATACCCAATCAGGCGGCGATGAGCCTCTCCTGGAGATTTTAAATGAAAGGAAGTCTAGCTCTATGAAAAAGTCAATTCTATGCGTTTTAGCTGTTTTGATTTCGGTTGAGGCTTTTGCGATTGATGACGCAAGTAGTGTTTTTAAATCAGTTATATGTAAAACTGTCCAATCAAAAGCATTGCCTCCCAATGCTGAATATGACAGTGCAACGATATACATCTCCGGATCTCGCCCAAGTCCTAAGGCGCCATTTGTACTCAGCTACCAAGAAGAGCTTTGGGCTCAAACAGGGAAGGGTCCATTGCACCGCATATTTGATTATCCTAATCTGATCTGTAACACGGGATGGTATCGCACAGGATCTACAACCTATGGCGCACCCCACTTTGAGCTGAACTGCCACGGCACATCAAGCGAAGGCAATGCTTTCGTATTGATCAATATCGATCCGCGAGTCAATCCGAGAACTGGTGTTGCATATGGCGTTGGAGGACAAGGCGAGCTTTATCCTCTTCAATGCACTTACGAGCGTTTCTGATACTAGATAGTTTTCGTCGAACTCTTTACGATCGTCGACAATGCAAGCTCAACCCCTTGCTATCAAGCCGTTCCGCGCGATTCATCGATGCGCATGTAAAAACAAAAAAAGCCCGGCAGGAGTGATCCTACCGGGCCTTTTAGTTTTGAGCTAGCTGAGTAGCGATTACTTCTTAGAAGAAGCGCTTGCGCCGCCCTTTGCAGCTGCGGCCTTCGCCTTGGCTGCTTCGAGAGCTGCGGCATGCTTGTCAGCAGAAGGGCTCTTCTCGCTCTTGTCCGCATGCTTTTCGGCAGCAGCAGGTGCAGCGGCCGTTGCGCCTGCGCCGGCTTGAGCAGCAGCCTTGACGACTCCTGCTTTCTTCAGCACTTCTTCGCGGACCTTAGCGATCATTTCTGGACGCTCTTTGAGGTAGTTACGGGCGCTTTCACGGCCTTGGCCGATGCGCTCGTCCTTATAGCTGTACCAGGTGCCGCTCTTCTCGATGACATTGTAGTTTGCCGCGAGATCGAGCAGATCGCCTTCTTTGGAAATTCCTTCGCCGTAGAGAATGTCGAATTCGACTTCCTTGAACGGTGCGGACATCTTGTTCTTCACAACCTTCACGCGAGTCCGGTTTCCGATCACGTTTTCGCCGTCTTTCAAAGCAGCGATACGGCGAACATCGAGACGCACGGAAGAGTAGAACTTCAGAGCGTTACCACCGGTCGTGGTTTCAGGGTTGCCGAACATGACGCCGATCTTCATGCGGATTTGGTTGATGAAGATCACCAGCGTCTTGCTGCGATTGATGGTGCCGGTCAGTTTGCGAAGCGCTTGGGACATCAAGCGAGCTTGAAGACCCATGTGCGAGTCGCCCATTTCGCCTTCGATTTCAGCGCGCGGAACGAGAGCCGCGACAGAGTCGATGACGAGAAGGTCCACGCCGCCCGAACGGACGAGCATGTCGGCGATTTCGAGAGCTTGTTCGCCGGTGTCTGGTTGAGAGATCAGGAGATCGTCCGTGCGGACACCCAGTTTGCGAGCGTAGTTGACGTCGAGAGCGTGCTCAGCGTCGACGAATGCCGCGATTCCGCCCTGCTTCTGCACTTCAGCGATCGCATGCAGAGTGAGGGTGGTTTTACCGGAAGCTTCCGGTCCATAAACTTCAACGATACGGCCGCGAGGGTAACCGCCGATTCCGAGAGCGATATCGAGGCTCAGGGATCCGGTGGGAACAGCAGCGACGTCTTGAGCGGCGAGATTTTCGTTCACGCCAAGACGCATGATCGAACCTTTGCCGAATTGCTTTTCGATTGCTTGAACAGCAAGATCGATCGCTTTGCTTTTGTTTGCGTTCGCGCCTGTGGCCGAATTTGTTTGGGTATCCATTTTTTTCTTCTCCTTCATATTATCTGCCGGAGCAGTGTTTGCCCGAACGGCAGTTCTGTATACTCACGCCGACCTTGTTCAGTACTGAATCCAATCGAATCAACTCAGCGTGAGCGCTAGTGCTGAGCATTGACCGTACCATAATCGAAATTTTTGGGAAGGACGCAGTGGCGCTTCTGTGGCTCTTCGACACAAAAAATTTTCGTCAACGAAGTGAAGTAGAAACGCTGCGCGTTAGTGTGCGGATTCAGCTCGGGAAAACGTGCAGCCATTGCAGAAGCATCATCACTGCGAGACCTTGAAAGCCCGCCATGATGTCGTCCGCCATGACTCCAAATCCGCCCCACCAACGTGCGAGCGGAGTGTTTTCTTTTGACTTGGTTTTGGACCAATTGTCCACAAGTCGGACTGGATAGATTTTGATTACGTCGAAAAGTCGAAAAAGAAGAAAGGCAGCAACCCACGCCCAACCGCCGTCGACATTCGAAAGCGTCCAGCTCGTGATGCCGAGACCGACCACTTCATCAATGACGATGCATTGATTGTCGCCTGTCTGCATGAGCTCGTCGAAAACTTTCGCGGCCCAGGTTCCCGCGATGGTCAGACTGATCCAAATCGCCAGGCGCAAAGGGATAGGCCATTCGCGAATCAAAAGCGCGAGCGGCATCGCGACAAGGGTTCCCATTGTTCCAGGCGCTTTGGGAAAAAGACCCGCGCCTCCGGCTGTGGCGATCACCACCGCGATCGAGTCGCGCAAGGTCTTGATTCGGTCCCAATAGATGATGTTGCGGGGAGTCCCGGATTTCATGAATTCAGCTCCAGAATTTTTCGTAGCATTGAGGAAGTTCTGCGGGGCGTCCGGCTTCGTTCACGATCACGCAAGTGACCTTTGCCGCGGCAATCTGCGTTTCTCCCCGAAAAAGAAGCTGCTCCAGGAGGAATCGGGCCTTGCTCTGTTCGAGAACCCGAGACCGGATTTCGAACGTCTCGCCCATGAAAAGCGGGCGAAGGTACTTGATTTCGATCGCCGCAATCACAGGCCAACGCTTATCCTGTGTGATTTTCTCAAGGGTGATGCCTTCGTCATTGAGCATTTTCCAGCGCGCGTGCTCAAGATAGTTCAGGTAGACCGAATTATTGACGTGCCCAAAGCTATCGAGCTCGTAGCCTCGGACTTCGAGTGTACTGCGATAAACCCGCGATTCCATAATGGGCTTCACACTAGCACCACATCTGGAGCAGAACCAAGCGCAAAGCTGGCGCATCTGCTTTCGACGCTAAGCATAAGCTATTGCTAAAACTGGACTGTTTCAGGCATGGTAATTTCGATGACCTCTCGTCTTCATCTCAAATACAGCTTTCGACCCGATGTTTTGGACGTGATCATTAGCGGCAAATCGTCGCTGGATACGCCAAACGGCTTTGAGTTGCATTCAGCGGACGATGTGACCAAGTTTATTGATAGCTACGGCTACGATCTCGAGAAGCCGATCGAGAGTGCTGAGGTTTTGGGAAACTTTCACGAAGCGCTCAACTTAATCCGCAAATACTTTCTTCAGCCCGAGAATCCGGAAGGCTTGAAGCTGGACGTGCCTCGAAGGATTCTTGAGATCTCCGATGTGCGCGATCTTTTTCTGATGGCTGGGTATTTGTATCCCGGACAATCGCGAGATACTCAAGGGACCCTGCTGAGAAACTTCGCGTGCGCGCTGTTGAAAGTAATGCACACCATCGCGCATATCGACAAGGACCTTCGTTCGTCTTACTTCAGCGAGATCCAGCAGCAGATCTTCGATCGTTTTTACAAAGTCATCCATCGCGATGCCGAAGGAAAACTCTACTTAGGGGAGAAAGACGAAGATCCTTACCGCGTGGACTTGGTTTCGTTTCAGACCAAGCCAAAAAAAGCGCGCGATTCGATCATTCTCAAGCTTCTCCACAAGCCCGAGAACGTCGCCGAGGATATTTTCGATCGAGTCGGCATCCGCTTTATCACGAAGTCGCGCCTCGATGCGTTGAGAGTGGTTAAATATCTTAAAGATAAAATGATTATTATTCCGCCCAACATCAAGCCGAGCCGCTCGCGCAATACGCTGATTGACGTCAGCGGATTTCGTTCGCAAGTCGAAGGACTTGTCATGCAGGCGGAGATGGGGAAAATCTCCGAGACCGAGCTTTGCGCTGCGCTGGAGCAGGCAGCTTATCCGCCCGCCGTCAGTCCGGATAATCCTCATACCAGTGAGTTTTATCGCGCGATTCAGTTTACGTGCCGTCAGCTGATCAAGCTCAAGAATCCTCTTTACGATAATCTTCGCGAGATCAAGACTCTCGCGAAATCCGATACGAAAGAGGATCTGCAAAAAGCGCTGGATCGCATCGACCTCAAGTACGTGCAGCGCGAGATCCGCTTTTTCTATCCTTTCGAAGTGCAAGTGATGGACGGGCAAAGCGCGGAAGACAACGAAAAAGGCCGAAGCGCCCATAGCGAATACAAAAAGGCCCAAGTGCAGACCGCGCTCAAGCGCGTGATGGGAAGTCTAGCGGATGTCGTTCGACAGTGATGTCGCTCTGATCGGAACCGGCCTCGCGCCGCTGATTGCCGCAAGCTACCTTCTCAACCAAGGAAAAACCGTACTGCTGCTCAATCCGGACTTCGACTTTTTCTTGGAGAACTCGGAGCTTCCGATTGATCCGCTTCTTCCGGTCAGTCGGGGGACTTTGCGACCGGAGCGAATCCGCGGCAGCTCGCCTGATGCGGCGTTAAAAGAGCTGCGTCCGTTTTTTCCAGGATCTGTTGAGTTCTGGCAAGAGGGTTCCACGTTCAGCGGGTATCATGATCCGATGGCGCCTCATGTAAGAAGTCGCTCAAGACTTTGGGTGCCCCATCAAGGGCATGCGAATGCCGAGAGCGTCGACTTGTTCGAAGAGCTTTACGTTCATGCCTCCGATAAAGGGCTCAATCCGCAGCTCTTGGAGGGGATTCCCGCCAGCAGTCGCTTTCCGGGCATCTCGCTTCCTCGAGAGCTCGATCGCGGACTTTTGATTCCAAAGCTCTGCGACGTCGATGTGCCGAGATATCGCAACGGCGTGCTGGAGTTCGTGCGTGAGCGTTTGGGACGCGAGCGAATGATCAACGAGGCGGCGCAGATCGAGCTTATGCCGGGAGGGCTGCGCTTTTATTGGGAAGGATCGCCACGTACTGCGCGACTTTCGGAAGGGGTCCTGGTTTTTTGGACGCCCCGGCTCTCCACTTGGATTTTAGGGCAAGCCAAGCAATTCGAAACAACTCCTCGCATGCCGCTGGGTCTCAGGCTTTGGGAGCAGTGGTCGCTGGTTTCGCGAGACGAGCTCGATCCCGGCGTGGTCGGAATGTTTAATCATGATCTTGCGGTCTGGGCGGAGACCGAAGGAGTTCCCGCGCGCGGATCGCTTTTTCAGCTTTCTGTTTTGCGTTTAGGAGAGCTTGTGAAAGGCGGAAAAAATCCAGGCTCTTCCCACTCAATGGGCTGGGCTTCGAAAGATGCGTTCTCAAAGCTCTCTTCTCTTTGTCATGGATTTCTGCGATGGGATCGATTCTCCATTCGCGCGATGACTCCAAGAGCGATCTTGGAATGGGATGACGGAGCGGAAGAGCAAGCGCAAGTTTGGGATATAGAGAATGTACGCGTCGTCACGCGTTGTGACGGACCGATTGTCGACGTCGTCAGAAACGTTCGCCGTGCTTGCGAGAAATTTTACGGAGTGTCCTCATGAGCGAGCTCTACGTACGCGATGGACGATTTGACGTGGCAGTCGTAGCGGCGCCGGGAATCGAGCTTTGGCCATCCACGGGAGTTCGGGCCATCGCATCGCTTTGCGCGAACGTGAATTTGAGCGTAGGAGTTTTCGGTGGGGATGATCTTCGTGTCCGTGGGGTGATTCCGTCGCCCGGAACGGGAGGGACGGTCATCATCGAAGACACGCAAAAGCGGATTCACCGAATCGAAGCTCGTGCCATTGTTCGTGTCAGCCCCGTGCCGGAGCTTTGCGATCCTTTTCCGGGTTGGCGCTCGTCGGGATTTATTCCGCTTTCGACCGCGATTCAACTGAAGCGCGCAAGCCAGCTTCAATGGGATCCGTGTACGGTCCTATTGGGAACAGGCAATCGAGCGCTGAGGTTCGCGACTGAGCTTCTTCAAGCCGGAAGCGGAGAGGTTTACTGCGTCGAGACTCATTCTCAGTGGGGGGCAAAGCGGTTTGCCGGATGGGAAGTGGAGCGGCGACGTTTTGAAATGGCCGGAGGCCGGTTGATCGAGGCGCGTCCCGTTCGACTTTCTCCAAAGGCGGCGATGCTTTGGGAGCTCCGGCTACAGGACGCTCACGGCATTCGACTGCTCGAGGTTGCGCGCGTGGTTTCGGCGGGACCTTTCCAGAATCGGCTCGGAACGCGTGAGCATCCTCCGGGCTCGCTGTTGTTTGAGCTCGATCAAACCGCGGGAAATACCGAAGTGGATGATGTCGAGGGATGGGCTCTTGAGAAAGAGCGCGCGCGGCTTCTCGCGATCAAAATCATCCGCTCGCTGACGACGGAGCTTGGATCTCGTCGCGAGGAGCTTGAGCAAATCCAAAGGCGTGCGCGCGGAAGACTCAAGCGCTATGCGCGCCACCAAAGCGAGCCGTTCACTCCATCGTGGCAAGGAAAATGGATGAGCGGCGGGGATGCGAGAAAAATCAGATCGTTCGGAGGAGTGCCGCAGGCAGGACAGAAAAAGAAACCTCTCGCTTCGGTGGAATGTCTCGAGGAAATCGCATGTCAGGTTTGCCAAACCGTTTGCCCGACGCGCGCCATTCAGATTTCTCCCCGACCGGAGGAGCCGGCGCGAATTCTCTCCGAGGATCTTTGCACGGCTTGCGGAATTTGCCTCAAAGCCTGCCCAAGCGATGCGATTTCGATGATCGAGGAGAAAGAGGATCGCTCGTTTTCCCTTCTCACGCTTCCTTGGAGAGGAAAACTTCTTTGGAAAGAGGGCGAGTTCGCGACTCTTCTCAATCGTCGCGGAGACGCGCTTGGATCGGCGCGCGTGAAATTGATTCTTCCCGAATCCTCCGAACAGGTTCAGCTCGTACAGCTTGAAGTGCCTTCGCATCTACTCTGGGAAGCGCGCGCTTTAAGGCGACCCAAAGCCGAAGCGGTGGAAGACGAAGCGTTTTTCAAGGCGATTCATCGCTCGTCCTCTTCCGAGTCGAAAGTCGAGATCACGGTGAACGGCGAAAAGCGGCTGGTGCGCGATCAGATTCCAGTCACGGTCGCGCTTTATGAAACGGGACAGAATCGTCCGGTGGATGCGCTTTTTTGCCGCGACGGAAGCTGCGGCCTTTGTGAAGTCTCGATCGATGGGAATAAGAAGCCCGCTTGTCAGTCGCAGATTCATCGTGGCATGTCGCTCAAGATCAATGGCGTGTCTCGTTCCGCTCCGAGTGGCTCGAAAGCCTCATCGGAAGATTGCTCGCTTTGCCCTTGTCTGGGCATTTCGCGCGAGGAAATCGCGGATCGGATGAAGCAAGGTCATTTGCGCTCTCCGGAGGCCGTTCTTTCGGTCACTCACGTGGGCGAAGGCCGATGCCATGGCCGAGTCTGCATGGATCCTTTCCTGCGAGCCCTTAACGAGCAGGGGATTGAGACAGAGGGCTGGATTGACTGGCGCTTTCCGTGGTCCGAGTGGACTCTGGGCCATAGTTGATCTCAGCCAGGAATTTCTCGATCTTCATGTTCACGAGCTCGGGCAAATCCATCTGTGGGCAGTGGCTTCCGTGTCGAATGATCTCCAGCTTGCTGCCAGGGATCAGCTGCTGCATCAGTTCTTGCTGCCTGAGGGGGATGACTTTGTCGTTTTCGCCTGCGATGACAAGCGTTGGAACTTTGATCGTGTGAAGCCATGAGGTCGCGTCGTAGCGATCGTAGCTTTGGATGAGATGAATCAAGATCGCGGCATCCATGTCGGCGATCTGAACGATGTAAAGCTGGATGTCCTCGGCCGGGGTGAGGTGAGGATTGAAGCCTCCAAACGCCATGAGCGAGCGAACGAAAGGATTTCCCTTCGTCGCTTTCCAGATGAGTTGGACGAGCTTTGGCGAGCGTTGATAAACTTTTCTGAGAAGGCTAAATCCCGCCTCGAGCGCGTTGCTGTTCATCAGCGTTTCGAGAGGGCGAGTCGCGGTACCGTTCGCGAGCACCATGGCCGCGACGCGATCCGGATTTTGGCGGTACATCTCCAGTACGACGTTGACGCCCATGCTGTGCCCAAGAAAGACCGCGTCTTTCACTCCCAGCTCATCCAGAAGCGTCGTGATGTCGCGCGCGATATTTCCCAGCGTCAGGCTGGATAGGTCTTTCGGGACTTCTGAGTTTTGATGTCCCCGGTAGTCTGTCCAGATGGATGGATAGCCATGGCTAAGGTGATCAATTAGATAAGGCAAAATGAGGGTTTAGCAAACAAGGCAGTAAA
>CAZCBS010000102.1:0-11927 GCA_964496965.1 uncultured Bacteriovoracaceae bacterium | reverse complement strand
CCCGTTTTGATCGGGCCGCCTAAGCGGCCCAGTGGGGAGAGTTTCTATCCGCGAGTGGAAAAGATGTACTCTGAGGCAAGAAGACCGGATGTCGAGACCAAGGTCTCGGGTTGGTTTCCGGGGCGTTGTTACGATAGATACGAGCCCAATAAGCCCATCGCTGGACTTTGGATTTTGGAACAGGTTCCGGTCAAGGATCAGGGGCCTCTGTTTCCTGAAGCGCAGGCAAAGAGATTCTGGACCCAGCTTTTTACTGATCGCAACCAAGAAACGAAATTCGATCACGCAGAAAAAATGGGAGATTCGATTCGGCGGCAATTCAATTTTGGTCCTGAGTGGCCACTTTTTGAACTGCGGGTATTGAGTGATTCGCTAGCGGCATATCATGACAGTCAAGGTCCGTACTGGTCGACCCGTGAGTCTGATAACTACTACTTTGCAATGGATTGGACACATAATCTGGCTTGCTATTTCACGAAAGTTTCTCATCGTATTCCGTCTGAGAGCGGCATTTGACTCAGGAGCGTTTTATGAAGAAGGTTTTGTTCGCAACTCTCGCGCTGATTTCCACTTTAGGATTCGCTCAGACGCAGGATCAAGATCCTCTCTCAATCGAGTACGCCGAAAGAACTGTGTATCAAGTGCAGTCTGTCGAGCCACATATCCAATATGTGGATACGGAATCTACTTACGAAGGTTATGTCAGCGTCACAGTCTTAACTGAAGGCTATACGTGTAAAGACCATCAGACGCTCGGGGCTTTGAAAACCTCGAGCGTCGGGAAAACGATGATCAAATTAGTCGAGGCAGGTCCAGCCGCGGACAGCGTATCTGGCTGTGCGGCGGCTTCGAGTCCGACCCTCGTGACGTTCCCGCTTTATATTTTGCAATATCTGCCTAAAAACGAAACCCGTGAGTTCAATATGGGTGTCATTAAAACTCGGCAGAGTCCGATCGTAGGCTCAGTGGAGGGTGAAGTAGAAATTCGAATCAAGCTTTATAATGGAAATGCGGTCAGTCAACAGGGGTCACTTTTTGAGAAATTCTTTCAAGTTTCCGAAGAGTAAAAGTCACGACCAGAATTGTCCTCTTTCTTGTCGCCTTGAATTTCGCACTTCCTACGCATAGCCGCGCGGACTCGGACTCTGCCCATGTGAGCTGGGGCTATACATCTATGTCAATTACGACGACGGCGGTTTCCGTGTCGGAACCGAAGATCAGGTTAAAGAGAAGATCCGCGAGACGTATCTGTGGCAGCAAGCATCGTTGTGGATTGAACAGGCTGATAATGCGTCTTGGGGGAGAACGGTGAGTCGCAAGGACATAGATGGCTTCATCTATGACTTTGAAACGGACATAAAGGGGATTGAATTGCTAACGAAGAACGTAGCGCCGATTTGAACTCGTTGGGTCAATTGGCAAGTCGCTGTTCAGCAGTAATTTTTATTTTATTATGTAATGAATCAATTGATACTGAAAGTAATAAATTTGGAAGCTGTTAATGAATTGATGATTACCAAGCCCGAGGCCCAGATGAAGTTACTAATTTGGTTTGTCGTTCTTTCAGGTGCTGTTTTTTCGACAGGATGCACGACAGGTGCTTCTGCCCTACGGCTTAAGGACGTTCCAAAAGAAAATAACGTATATTTTGGTCACATAGAGTTCTACAACGGTAAGAGACGTATTGATGGATCTAGCATTTATACTCGATGCTTTGTTGGGTTTAAAAACGAGCAAGGCAAAACCATTGCGAACATTTCGATGGACGAAAGCTCTTGGGTCTTCGCAGCGGCTCCAGCAGGCAGAATCTATCTTTCAAGTGTATTATGTAACGCTGGATTTATGAGTGTGCATCCTGAGCTTCACACAAAGGAACTTTACTTTAACTTGACTCCGGGGAATCCGGCATACTTCGGTCACGTTGAAATCTATTTTAATTATCACGGTACAGCTGCGTTCGGAATGTTTGGACTGGTGGGTGCAGTGGCAAATGCATCGACTTCTTCCGGCTCCAGAGATCAAGTAGAAATCAAGGTTGAAGACAATTTGCAGGATGCAAAAGAAGAATATGAAAAGCGCTATGGGACTGAAGCGGGTCCAGTATCGGTTGTCGAGGCTGTGATTAAACAACCGACTCCAAAGGATTCAACCAATCTCTAAAGCAGCTCTTAATTTGAGCGGTCCGCACCCAATCTTTCGTTAAACACTTGCTGACAGTAGCGCGCTTTCAGGATTTTACTTGGATTTTAGTCCCTGGCGGAGAAGGGGGGATTCGAACCCCCGTTACGCGATTAACGTAAACACGCTTTCCAAGCGTGCGGTTTCAACCACTCACCCACCTCTCCGCACACCAGGGACTATGAATGATAGTATTAGCCGTTTAGCATGGGGAGCCAGCGGCGTCTACTCGAACTGCGGACTGCTATAAAAGAGTTATCTGAGACGCGGTGCGGCAAGTTGAAGATTCGATTTGCAAGTTGCAAAAAATTTAAAGAATCTGCTGCTTCGGAGCAAATCTTGTAACTTGGATCTAAAGAAACCCATAAAGAATCCCATGACGTGCAACAAAATCCTTCTTGTAGAAGACGACGTCGACATTCGAACGACTTTAAAAGAGGTCCTGGAGCTTGAGGGCTATGACGTCGTGCCTGCAGGCAATGGCAAAGAAGCGTTTGATGCCCTGACTCAAATGAAAGAGCATCCTTGCGTGATTCTTCTCGATTTGATGATGCCAATCATGAATGGCTGGGAGTTTCTCGAAGCCCAGCAGTCGACCCAGAACTTGGCCGCGATCCCGGTGGTTGTGGTGAGCGCCGCAGGGGATAAGGCCAGGTCCGCCAAAGCTCATGGCTTTATCAAAAAGCCGATCGAGGTCGATGGATTGCTGCGAATGATCAAGAAGTACTGCGCTTAGATGCCTGCGCGGTACAGACTTTCGAAGAAAAGCCGGTGCCTCGTCGCACTTGGCTGAAGCCTTGCTTTTTCATGAGCGCTTCCATCGGACTCGAAATGTAGTCGCGATAAAAAGGCTCGTGAAACGCTTTGGGAAAATGCTCCAAAAGCGGGTCAAAAAGCTTCTTATCTCCCGTTTGAAGCGAATCGACGAACCCGAAAAATCCGCCGGCTTTCAAGACCCGATAGCTTTCTGAAATCACTCCTTGGCGTGCGGATCGGGGGAGTTCATGAAACAAAAACACCGAATAAACCGCATCGAACTCTCCGTCTTTGAACGGAAGATGAGCGCGTTCGGCTTGAACGAAATCAATTCGAGGAAAATCGGCGAGATTCTTCTGAGCGACTTTTAAATAAGGATCACTGAGATCGACGGCGACGATCTTCGCTTTCGGAAAAGTGAGATGAACAAATCGAGTGGCGCGTCCTGTGCCCGCACCGATTTCAAGAAACCGAAGTCCTTCTCCGTCAGTGTCGCCAAAGCGCTTTTTTAGCCGAGAAAGAATCAGCCTTCGCATTGCATCGGCGCAGCCCTGAAAGAGAAGCTCGACTTGATGCTCATAAACCTCGGCCGAGCGCTTGGAGAGATAGCCACTCGTTTGAAAATGAAAATTGCGCCGATAATAACGGGGCAGGTCAGAAAGCAGATCCTTGGCCTCCGAGTCGAACTCCGTGGTTTTGCCGCGCGCTCTGCGACGATGAATGGAATAAGAGTCGGCCAGCAAAACGGGAAGACGCTTGATGTGTCGCCACGGTGATTCTGGCGTCAGAGCTCGGAGCGGATAATCGCCGTGCGCCATGTGGCGACTGTCTTTGCGAAGCAGATCGAGCAGGTCCATTCGAATGGCTTGAAGCGTTTTCCAATCGAGCGGCAGGGGCTTCGGCATTCCCTTTGCCGCTTTGCCCATCAGGAAGCTTGGAATCAAATGCGAAAGGGATTGAAGCAAAAAATATTCGAGAGTGAAGCCCGCGCTTCTGGCCCGGGCATACGCGTAAACTGGGAGGTCCAGGGCATTTCTCGATTTCATAGGATTCCTTTACCTAAAAGGGGTGGAGGGAGCCAAGGTGTATCTTGAAAAAGCGGGCAAGGCCGTCAGCTTTATTTTGCTCAACTTTGGCGCGCCAATCGCTTTTTTCGTGGTGTTTCAGTTGGCTGGAGCCAAGCCTGCCATTGGGCTGGCGGTGGCGGCGACGCTGATCCAAGCGCTTGCTCATTGGGTTTTCTCGCTGCCCATATCGCCGTTTTACATCGTTGCGTCAGGCTTTACGGTGGCCTTTGGTGTCATCGATCTTTTGATTGATAGCCCAAGATTTTTTAGACTCGAGCCCTTTGCACAGAATTTTTTGATTGGCCTGATTTTTTTGATCAGCTTGAAAACAAGGATTTCGGTTTTAGGTTGGCTTGTGAACGGCCTTCCCGTGGCGTTTCGGCCAAAGCTCAGGCCCGAGATGACGGATTACATGAGAAGACTGACGCTCCTCTGGGGACTGTATCTTCTAGCGAAAGCGTTTATTTTTCTTTATCTCGCGTATCACGTCAATTTAGGCCATTTGATCCTGCTTCGCTCGTTGATCGGCGGAGGATCGCTGGGACTGATGATCGGGGGCGAGATTATTTACCGGAAGTTTTTCCTGCATCGGAGGTGGAATCGCCACCCGGACGCCCCTCAACATTGAGCGCGAAATGGGTGAGACCCGCCATGCGAAGCATATCCATCAGGCGAATCACGGTTCCGTGCGGAGTGCCTTCGTCGGCGCTGATGAGGGCGGTTTCGTCCGGATTTTGCTGACCGAGGGCCTTGAGACGAGTCTCAAGCGTCGTCCAGTCGACGGCCTGATTGTTCCAGGTGACCTGACCTTCTTTTGAAATCGAGAAATTTAAAGGCGATTTCTGAGTCGTCTCGCCGGTTTTGGCTTTAGGAAGCTGAACTTTGATGGCGGACTGATAGATGACCGGAGCCGTGATCATGAAAATGATCAAAAGCACGAGAACGACGTCGACTAGCGGCGTGACGTTGATTCCCGAAATGAAATCGTCTTCTCCAGACTCCAGTGGTGCTGCCATTTATTCTGCCAACTTCCCAATGAGATAGCTTTTAAGCGCTTCCGCTTCGTTCATCGAGGCTTTGACCCTGCGTTGGAACAAGTTGAAGGCCACAACGGCTGGAATTGCGACCAGAATGCCGACCGCAGTTGCAACCAGGGCTTCCGAAATTCCGCTTGAAACGGCTTGAACCCCCACGCCGGCTTCTTGCTTCAAGTCATGGAAAGCTTTGATGATTCCCAAAACAGTTCCAAAAAGACCCAAGAAAGGAGAATTGCTTCCGATGGTGGCAAGGGCTGCGAGGTTTTTGTCCCAGCCGAGGCGCGCGCGATAGACGGCGTCCCTTGCGACTTCGCTCAGCACTTCAGGGGAGCTTTTCTTGCCGTTTTGACCCCGAGATTGCTGGATGAGCTCATAGGTCATCTCGGTTTCGAGGTCCGCACGGTCCTTTGGCATCGATTGGAGGCGATCTTTGGCAGTCTTTTCAGCGCTATCCCAGTTTCCGCTGGCGACCGAGCTTCGGATCTTTTCCCGAAATTCAGCCAGTCCTGACCGAGCGGCCCGGTAAAAGAGGACGCGATCAAAAATCAGTGAAATAGAGAGAACCGAAAGGAGAACGAGTAGAATCAGAACCCATTCGGCACCGAGCAGCGACATTCCAAGGAACAGGTGGGAGAGCATAAGCTAAGGGTACACTGGTTTTTAAGACGTATACAACCCCGTCGTTATTTACAAAACTCGGCCGATCTGCCAGAAATGGAAGATCGAGAGTCATATTACTGTATTTAACGGAGTGCGTTATGGGATTTAATATTGTCACCAAAAACAACATTCGTGATCGCTTTAAGCCAGCTCCACGTCCTGAGCTTTGGAAAGATGCCGAAGACAAGGATTGGAATAACTGGATTTGGCAGCAGCAGAAGCGCATCAAGTCGATGGATGTTCTTGAGAAGGTGATCCATGTCGATCAAGAAGAGCGCGACGCTTTTGCTCAATCCCATGAGCAATTCAATATGGGCATCACTCCCTACTACGCTGCGCTGATGGATCCGAACGATCCGAACTGCCCGATCCGCCTTCAATCGGTTCCAAAGATGGGCGAGCTCAATATTCTTTCCGTCGATATGGAAGATCCGCTCGCTGAAGAAAAGTACATGCCGGTTCCAGGTGTGACCCATCGTTATCCTGACCGCGTGCTTTTCTACACGACTCATAACTGTCCAGTTTACTGTCGTCACTGTACTCGCAAGCGCAAGGTCTCGGATCCTACTTCGTCCGCTGCCAATAAGCAGCTCGAAGACAGCTTGGCTTATATCGAAAAGACCAAGACCATTCGTGACGTCGTGATCTCGGGCGGTGATGCATTGTCGAACTCCGACGATCGTCTGGAATACATTCTTTCCCGTTTGCGTGCGATGGATCACATCGAAGTTTTTCGTATCGCGACTCGCAATCTCGTGACGCTTCCTCATCGCGTGACGGATAATTTCGCGCAGATGCTCAAAAAGTATCATCCGGTTTTCGTTCACACGCATTTCAATCATCCGAAGGAATGCACGCAAGAAGCTTTCGATGCCTGTGCTAAGCTTGCGGATGCTGGCTGCGTTCTTCATAACCAGATGGTTCTTTTGAAAGGCGTCAATGACAAGCCTGAGATCGTCAAGGAGCTCAATCATAAGCTTCTGATGATGCGCGTTCGCCCTTACTATATTTTTCAATGCGATATGTCTCAGGGCATCAGCCATTTCCGCACGCCGATCGAAACCGGCCTCAACATCATCGAACATCTTCGTGGATGGACGAGCGGTATGGCGGTTCCTCACTTTGTCGTCGACGCCCCAGGTGGCGGTGGCAAGATTCCGCTTCTGCCGGACTATCTCGTCAAGCGCGAGGGCAAGAAGTGGACGCTCAGGAACTTCCAAAAGAAACAATTCGAATATATCGAGCCTTGATTTCCTTTCGGGCGGTTCGAATCAGAAACAGCGCACCCGTGCTTCTGGCTCTTTTGAGCTTAGGAGCTGGGTGCGCAACTCATTTGCCAGATCCTAAAATGACCAAGTACGCTTTTCCCAAGAGCAAGGCGTACGTCGGCGACGTCAAGCGCCCTTACACCAAGCTGGGAGTCGTTCGAACCAAGGTCAATTTCAATACGCTGGATTGGGTTCACGAAGAAGAGCAGCTCTGCCGCAACTATTATAACAAAGGTGTGCGTGACCTGGTCGATCGAGCCCATGACCAGGGGGCAGATGCCGTGATTGACGTGAAAAGCGTGGTCTTTTCAGACCTGGGGGGCGCAGAGACCTTTCCCACCCCGGAGTGCTCAGATGACGGCCAAGAAGGGCAGATCCTTCTCCAGGGAGTCGCCATAAAATGGACGGAGTCGGAAAAAAGCTCGGCAAGTCATTAGAATTGCAGATATTCCCCGGCTATTAAAAATTGTTAATTCTGCTCAATGTTTGACCCATTGTGTCCGATGAGACATTGTTATGGGTGCTCTACGAGCTACAAAGAAACAAGGATCGGACTACAGCGAGCTTCTTGCCAAGCTGCAAGACATTCGTACCCTTCCTGTCGTCGCGATGAAGGTCAATGACCTCATCAACGACCCGAATTCGTCGAGCTCCGACATTGCCGAAGTCTTAAAGAAGGACCAAGTTCTCACCGCTAAAATTTTGCGGCTGGTGAACTCTTCTTATTACGCGATTCCCGGGGGCGTGACCGATGTTCAGCGCGCGCTGGCCTTTTTGGGTTTCAATACGCTCGCGCAACTGGTCCTGGGACTTTCCGTGTATTCGCTTTTTAGCGCCTCGGACCACGAGGAATTCTCGATGCCTGAGTTTTGGCGCCATGCCTTGGCGACCGCTGTTTGCAGCGAGCTCTTGGCCAAGCGCTTGAAATTGCCAAAGCCTGAAGAAGCATTTACATGCGGGTTATTGCATGACGTGGGCAAGCTCGTTCTCAACGAGATTGATTCGGATCGTTTAAAGCAAATCGTCGCCGAAACCGGAAAGCGAGGCTGCTCTTTCGTGGATGTCGAGCGCGAGCTGGATATGCCGGGACATTCTTTTATCGGCGAAGTGATCGCGGCCAAGTGGGGATTGCCTCAAAGCATTCGCCTGGCGATCCGTTACCATCATTTCGATGTTTCCAAGATGGACAGTATCCTTTCGTCCACCAAGCCGATGATCCAGGTTGTCAGGCTTGCAAATACTATTTGTGTAAAAAATCAGCTTGGAAAGTCAGGCGATTGCTCGCCGGGCACGATTACGCCCGACATGCTCGCGCCTCTGAAGCTGACGATGGAAGAGATTCCCAAGATCGAAGAGCAACTCAAGATCGACATGGAAAAAGCAGGAGCGTTTTTGAATGTCTACCGCTAGCGCCAAAGTAAAAAGGCTGAAGGCGGTGGAGGTGGCTCCGCAGCTTGAGGCCGATCGATACCAAATCCTGTTTGAGCAGGCTTCGGATGCCATTCTGACAGTGAGTCTGGATGGCGTCATCGATGCGGCCAATCAGGCGGTTGAGAATCTCACGGGCTATCTCAAGACCGAGCTTGTGGGCTCGACGATCGATCTCTTGGTTCCTGCGCCGAAGCTTCATGCGCTTCCGCAAAGAAGCCGCGCGATCTCGCGCGAGATGTTGCTCACTCCGGGGACATACGAAGATGTAGTTGTTTTGAGAAAAGACGGTTACTGCCAGTTTGTCGATTTCACGGTTCGGAAAGTCGCGCATGGAAAATCCTCGTTTGTCTTGGCGATGTTCCGCGATGTCACGGAAAAGAAGCGAATGGAGCGAGAGCTGATCACCAAGCACACCGAGATGCTCGATGCGTATCGGCAGCTTGAGCGAAAAAATGCCGAGCTTCAAGCGATGCAGGAAACGCTGGTGCAATCGGGTAAGCTTGCGGCTTTAGGCGAGCTTGCCGCGGGAATCGCTCATGAGCTCAATCAGCCGCTGACGGGGATTCGGGGCTATGCGCAGGAGCTGCAAGAGCTCGCGCTTCCGGCGCTCAAAGGCTCGAGCGTGGAGAACGAGAGCGTCGCATCGCTTCGAGAGATTATCTCAAACGTAGATAAGATGGCGGCGATCATTGGCTACTTGCGCAGCTTTGTCCGCAAATCGACCGAAAGCTACGAGCTGACTCAGGTCCATCATGCGATCGAAGAAGCGTTGAAGATGCTTTCGCGCCAGTTCGCCTCGCGCGGGATTCGCGTTGTGCGCGAGTTTGATCCTGGTCTTCCGGAAATTTACGCCAATCCTTTGCAGCTTGAGCAAGTTTTCATCAATCTCGCGACCAATGCGCGCGACGCGATCGAGGCGACAGGGCGAGGAAGCGGTACGATCTGGATCTCGACACGTTTAAACGGCGAGATGATCGAGATCTCGTTCCGCGACGACGGCGCGGGGATGAGCGACAAGACCAAAGCCAAAGTGTTTAACCCCTTTTACACGACCAAGGAAGTGGGCAAGGGGATGGGGCTTGGAATGAGTTTGAGTTACGGAATCCTGTCCAAAATTCAGGGTTCCATTGTGGTGGAGAGCGAGCTCGGTAAGGGAGCCGCCTTCCTGATTAGGATTCCGAGGGATTTTAGGGAATTGGGTTAAGCGTTACGAAACTGAGAGAAGAGAAGGAGACCGATATGAAAGCACGTATTTTAGTCGTCGATGATGAGGATACCATTCGCAAGCTTTTAAAGGGCCGATTGGACCGCGAAGGTTACGATGTCGCGACGGCTTCGAATGCAGACGAAGCTCTGCAGGCGATCGAGCGTGGCGGTGAAGTGAGCGTGATGATCACAGATCTCAAAATGCCGGGAAAAGACGGCTTTGCATTGACCGAGGCCGTGAAACAGAAATACGCGCGCACGAAAGTGATCGTGATCACGGGGCACGGAGAGAAAGAAGCCGCGGTTCAAGCGCTTCGCCTCGGCGCTTCCGATTATCTCGAAAAGCCATTCGATATGGATGAGCTTGTTCATGCCGTCAAGCGCGGTGTTCACGAGCATCAGCTGGAGAAGGAAAACGGTGATCTCGTTTCTCGCTTGGAAGCGCGCGTTGAGCGTGTCGAAGGCAAGAGCGAAGACTCGGTTTGGTATGTCTCGAAGTCTTCGGCGATGGCCAAGGTCAATGACTGGCTTCAAGTTCTCCGTCGTGAGGCGATGAGAGGCGATGCCGAAGAGCCAAGCGTTCTTATTCTCGGAGAAAGCGGTACTGGTAAGGAAGGTATCGCACGAATGGTGCATGCCGGATCCCGCCGTGGCAAAGGCCCTTGGGTCGCCGTGAACTGCGCGAACTTCAATGAGCAACTCTTGGAAAGCGAGCTTTTCGGTCATGAGCGTGGCGCTTTCACGGGTGCAAACGCTTTGAAGCGAGGACTTTTTGAGCTCGCGAAAGGCGGTACGCTCTTCCTCGATGAGATCGGCGAAATGGACGTCAAGCTTCAGGCCAAGCTCTTGCGCGTTTTGCAGGAGAAGGTTTTCCGTCGCGTGGGCGGAACGCAGGACATCGAAACCGAAGTTCGCGTGGTGGCTGCAACCAATCGCAATCTTCGCGAGAAGGCTTCGGATGGATCTTTCCGAGAAGACCTCTACCATCGCTTGAGTCGTGTGGTGGTGGGGATTCCGAGCTTGCATGAACGCAGCGATGACATCATTCCGATGAGTCTTCAATTCGCTCAACGCGCTTTCCAGTCTCGCGGCAAGCAGTTTCCTGGTTTCTCACAAGAAGCTGAAGCCGGACTTCGTGGCTATAACTGGCCAGGCAATGTGCGCGAGCTTTTGAACGTGATCGAGCGCACGGCTTTGATTTGGGACGGTCAGGGTCCGATTCCGCTGAGCACGCTTGCGATACCTGCGACGGTCTCGGGTTCAGGTTCAGGCGGAGATCGTTCTCAGCTGAAGCTTGTTCCAGAAGGCACTCGGTTCGAAGGCGCGACCGAGAGTTATACAGAGCTCAAGAAGCGCTGGTGCGATAGCTTCGAGCTTGAGTATCTGGTGACGACGCTTCGTCGCCACGGGGGAAATGTTTCTGCCGCGGCACGCGATTCGAAGCTCGATCGCAGTAATTTCTTGCGCTTGCTCCGTAAGCATCATTTGAAGGCTCAAGAGTACCGTAAACCGGGCTCGACGAGCGATGTCGATATGGGAGAAGATCAAGGCGGCCAACAGGCAGCTTAAGTACAAAAAGCAAAAAGGGCTCCGTACCATTTCAGGTACGGAGCCCTTTTGTTTTTTATGGCTTAGTTGTTTCCAGCTTGCCCAGGTTGAATGAGCTTAGCGTTGTAAGCTACGAACTGGCAGGCTTCCGAAAGAGTTTTCGGAGACTGGCCGTATCCGCTCAACCGCTCATCGTTAGCGAGAGCGATGTAGACTTGCGGGGAGTTGTCATTGGTGAATCCGCGCATGGTCGATTCCTTCATGCAGGAATCATAAATTCCGTCTCGTGAACGACTGACCTTGTTGTCTTGAACGATTTTGAGATTTCCGGTGAGGGAGTACTCAGCCTTATAGACTGGAGCCTTGACGATGGAGTCAACGATCTTGTCGTAGAACTCATCAGAACGAGCGAAGTTTTTGACGGAATCGCCCAAGCAGCGAAGGGCGTCTCGGCCATATTTGCAGTTTGTCAAAGTCGTCACCCAATATGCCCGGCCGGATGGATCTTGCAGCGTCGAGCGTTGGAAGAACGTGAGGTACATGTTTTCGACCACGACGTTGAGATCGGTTCTATTGATAATGCCTAAAAATTCGCCGTTGCGATCGCTCGCCAAGTCTCCCGCGATGATTGGGAGTCTGTCTTTGCCCATGCGGCGGATCAAGTCGCCGACGTTGCGGAGAGCTTCTGGCTCAGGCTGTCTCATGAGAACGCCTTGATAAAGCATGCGTACGAGAGTTTCGGACGATTCACGATCACCGAAACCGCCGCCATTTTG
>CAZCBS010000101.1:0-11970 GCA_964496965.1 uncultured Bacteriovoracaceae bacterium | reverse complement strand
AACCGCTTAAATCGCATCACACAAACTGGCGACTGGCCTCGATTCGTGCGCTCGATGACCGACGAGAGCCCCAGCTTCACTACTCTTCCGTCATGAGCATTTCGTCGAAGGCGGCAACCGAGATTCGTGACATACTTCTTAAAGCGATCGAGAATACAGAACCCGTTATCCGCGAGGCACAGGACGAATCCGTCTTCGTCTTGACGCTGGATTTATTCGAACTTGGAACGGGAAATCAGTAGCGGGAGCATCCCACCAAGACGAAGCCGAAGTCATACTGCTTGAGCAGGGATTCCTTGCTCGATTCCACCCAGTCGTAGGGATCGTAAAAAGTGATTTCCGGCGTCAAGTCTCTCACCTGCGAAAAATAAAAGTCGTCCTTGGGAAGACGCGCTTTCGAAAAGATACCTCTCAAATAACCGACGCCGCCCACTACGTATCTAAAAATGATGCCATCAGAATCGCTCGCAAAGGCTCCCGGCTGCTCCTTTGTCAAAACCCCCCAGCCACTGCTGACTATTCCAAAGTCTACCGAAAATCCATGCGATCCGACCAGCTTCCCAGGAGCGATTTTTATTCCGACGGAATATCCGCCGCTTCGTGCCTCGGCAAAAGGCTTTTCCGCAAGCCCGAAAAGACTCACGCTGCAAAGGATCGATTCACTTTTTCGGCTTTCCCAAAATTTTTTGCTGATAGCGGTGTAACGATCGCTCCATCGATAATCACCTGTCTTCTCGACTCCGGCCATGACCGCGAGCTCGTGATGAATCAATTCTTCCATCACGACGGGATCGCTGATGCGCTTCCATCGATCGCGTTGAATCTGGATCTGAGCGCTTCCGTTATCGTAAGAGCTAAAAGCCGCGCCAAGCTGCGTACCATTTCCCTCTTCTGATTTCGCAGGGAGAGTGGAGTCGACTACGACGATTTTTGGCGACAATTGAGCGATCGATAGAATCGCCTGTTGAACAGAAAGACCTGACGGGCTTGAGTCGTAAATCTCTCGATGTTGCTTGATCGTGGACGTGACGAATCTCAATACTTTCTGGACTTGAAGCCCGACTTCGTCACCGCCCCCACTCGTTGCTCCGCCGTCCTTCTCTGCCCATGCGCTCGAAGACGATATTGCGACGACAAGAGCTGTCATCCATATAGATTTTGCAATCAATGTCTTTGCAGCGGACTTAAACATAGAGAATGTAATTAATTCTCATTAGTGATTTAGTCAACTTTAATTTACTTACTCAACCGTAGTTCTTTAAAGACCCGACCAAAATAAAGCGCACTTTATTTTGGTCGGCCTATAAACAACCGATCTGGAACGAAAGATCGCGGCGATTGGTAGAGCTCGTCGAACCGGAATCCGGATTCAACCAGCCCAGTCCGTTGTAAGCCAAGGCTTGTCCGTCCGAATAAGAGTCCGTGTCGGTGCCGAGCCAAGCAATATAGGCGGACTGATTCCACGAAAAGTTGCCGTTCAGGACAATCCAATAAGTCGTATTGGCGGTCAGCTCCGAGAGCGGGTTGCCAAAAGGAAAGGTCACTGCGCTTGAAGCGGTCGTCACTTTGGAAACATCAAGAGTGGCGATCGTTCCAAGCGAGTTGGTGAGATCGGGAACTCCGTTTTTGTCAGAGACGATCATCACGGACAGTTTTCCGGAGAGAGCCGCGACACCCGTGGTAACACGCTTTAAGCCCAGAGAAACCGATTTGACGTTTTTGATTGTCGACTGAGGCTTGAAAGATTGAGCGAGCTCATTGCCTCCAAAATTCGGATCCATCAACTTCAGCTCCGCTCCCGTGGCAGTGCTGATGGACGATGCGGCACAGGTCAGTGCAGACTTTCCATTGTCCACAGAAAGATCCCGACACGAAACCGCGGAAAGCGACAATGCTGCAACAGTGACCGAGACCAGGAACATACCGCGAGATTTTAGCTTCGAGCTCATATTCATTCTCTCCATCGGACGATAAAGCAAGATTGAAACCACATTCTATTCGTCTAGCCTGCTGTAATTCGCCAATGAAAACCGCTGTTATTAAAAAGCTCGGGGGCGGTCGGTCTCAATTAGGCTGGCAAGTGTCTAAAATTTTGACAGAGCCAGAGAGAAAAACAATATTTTAAATTTCTGATTTATCCTATTTCGCGCTTCTCCAATAATCGGACAAACGATTGAAAAGTCAAAATCTCGATTCCATCGTCGGTCATACGATCAGATTTCCCTCGATGAACCAGAATCCGTCGCTTTACCCCTTTTAGATCAGCAATTGCTCGTAAACCCTTTAAATCATCGGGACGCACGGAGTCGCCTGACTTCACTTCAATCGCAACATGCTCGTTTCCGATCGTTACCAGAAAGTCGACCTCCGTGAGCTGAGCCTCGGCAGGGGACCAATAGCGAATTTCATCAATATCGCCATAGGTATCTTTCTGAAATCGAAGAAGCATATAAATCAGCCCCTCAAACAGCGCTCCGAGCTCCTCTTGAGAAACATCGCCACGAGCCTTTTTGAGCGCTCTGACAATTCCCGCATCAATGAAATAGAATTTTGGCCTTTTCTTTTCACGCACTCTCAAGCGAGCGGAGAATGGCTCCAATTTCTGCGCAAGCAAAGTGTCTTCGAGGATCTCAAAAAAACCTTGTGCCGTCGGGCGTTGAACGCCTGCATCTCGGGCGATATTCGCTAGATTGAGGATTTGTCCATGAAACAGTGCCGCAATTGGAAGAAATCGTGAAAACCCGGAAAGGTTCCTAACAATGGCTTCTGCCTGAATTTCTTCTTTTAAGTAGGTCTGTACATAAGCTTTCAACGTGTCCTCAGGATCTTCAGACTGAATGATCAGTGGCAAGCTGCCGACAGCAAGAGATTGATTCAATTGAAAGTCGTCTCCCATTTCCATAGGCGTCAATGGATAAAGACTTCGGCTCACGGCTCGACCAGCCAACAGATTGACCCCCGCACGCTTGAGTTTTCTGGCGCTTGACCCAGATAAGGCGAATTTCAGTTTCTTTTTTTCGATCAAACGATGAACTTCGTTCAACAACCCAGGGAGCCGCTGGATTTCATCCACAAAAACCCAGCTACCAGGATCTAAGCGAACAAGCTCTTCGTAAAACAAGCCTGGATGAGCCAAATATCTTTGATAACGCTCTTCATCCAAAAGGGATACCTCATGTTGAGCGAGTCCTAGATCCTCCATCAACGTGGTCTTTCCGGTACCGCGAGGACCAAACAAGAAAAAGCTGCTTTTGGGCTGTACAAAGAGCCGTCTGTATTTTTTCTCCCTGCTCATATCGCCATCATATTACGCCGTAAAATGATGTCAATCTATACATTTTACCATTATCGCTTTTCTTCAAGTTTTCAGAAGTGAAAGTCGAAAAGAAAGCATGAAAGCTCAAACGATCGCCGTCGCCATTTTGACATTAGTCCTCTCTGGAGCCCTCTCAAGCTGCGCTACCACGGGAAAATACGAGGCCAAGGTGCGAACTTGGGAAAACAAGGACGGTAACGCCTTGGTCAACGCCTGGGGTCAGCCGGACTCGATCGAAAAGCTCAGCAGCGGAAATCGGATGTATGTTTACGCCCGCCTGAGGCATCTACCTGTCGCGTACGGCTCGCAACGAATGATCGCAAGCTCGGACGCGAAACAAGCTTCTTCTCGCGGCGAAGTCTATATTCGCTGTGCGACGTACTTTGAGATGTCCCCTGAGAACAAAGTCGTCTCGACGCAATTCCGTGGAGACGAGTGCAAGTCGCGAGACTAAGCGTTCACGAATCGCACTCCCTCAACTTTAATGCGAAGACTTGCCGTCCAAAGCAGCCGTCGCATCCACGCGTCCATGAGACGCTGACTTTGCGCCTAAATCCGAAGACTGAGAGCTCGTCTTGATCAACCGAGACTTCACTTCTTCCGCGGTCCAGTTCGGGTAGCGAGAGAGCATCAGCGCCGCGATACCGGCGACATGCGGAGCCGCCATCGAAGTTCCGCTCAAGCTTTTGTAAGAGCTTTTCTTATAGGTGCTGACGATATTCACGCCAGGAGCCGCGACATGGACTTTCGTCGCGCCGTAGTTAGAGAAGCTCGCGAGTTTGTTTTTATTATCGACCGCGGCGACCGAGACGATATTCGGCAAATCGAAGCTTCCTGGATAGACGGGCTTATCACCGTCATTGTCCGCTCCGTTGTTCCCAGCTGCGGCAACGAAGAGAATTCCCTCATCGCTTGCGGCTTTGACGGCGTCAAAGATTGCCTGGGAGAACCCTACTCCGCCCCAGCTATTGCTCATGACATTGACTTTCATCTTCCGAGCGTAATTGATCGCATTCACTCCGTCGACGAGCGTGCCATTGCCTGATGAGCCGAGAAACTTAACGGGCATCAGCGAGACCTTCCAATTCACGCCACTGACTCCGATCCTGTTGTTTCCAGCGGCGCCAATGACTCCAGCGCAGTGCGTGCCGTGACCGTTGTCATCGTTGGAGTTTGCGCTGTTTTTCGGGAAGTTCCAGCCATGGATATCGTCGATATAACCATTGCCGTCGTCATCTTTGCGATTGCCTGCGATCTCACGTGGATTGGTGTAAAGATTGTCTCTCAGATCCGGATGATCCCACTGAATTCCCGTATCGATGACCGCGACGATGATATCTCTGCTGCCAACAATGCCTCGCTGCCACAGAGGAAGAATATTGATATCGATGCCCGGTATCCCAGTTTTTCCCGCACCGTCTTTTTGACCCGTATTGAGCATGCTCCATTGCTTGGCAAATTGAACATCGTTGGGCGTGCCCTGAGCGGTCTCAGTCACCATCGTGTGATAAATATAATTAGGCTCCGCATAAACGACCGATGGCTCACCCTGCAAAACATTGAGAGCAGAAACCGCCAACCCGTCATCCTGCAGCTTCACCACCGCAAGACTTGGATCGGTCGCGAGTGGCTGAATCGATTGAATCGCCTCCGCACCGAATCGCGAGCTCAGAGTGGACATGACCCTGAGGTTTCCGGCGCGCGAGCTTCCGACATCCCTGAATTTCACGACAAGCTCTCCAGGGACGTGCTCAGGTAACTCCATCTCTTGCGAGATTGCGTTTGCGTTGATCGAGAAAAGCGCTGCTAAAATCGCAAGAATGCGAAAATGAGATGACATTGGCTGGAACCCTCCCTGGATTCAGATAGCGGACGGCTCGATCTTATTTTGCCAATGTGGAATGTCAAGAAATGGTTAGAGTGCGCTAGCGATCGCATCGCCTAACTTGACCAGCGTCTCGCGCTTTCGGGAAGTCTGCTCTAAAAGATCAGCATCAGGCTTCCAACGCCCAGGCTCCCCAAAAACGATCACAGTTGACGCGCCAAAAAGAAAATAACCCTTCTCATCCCCGCGCTGAAATGATTTGGGAGAGACATAGGTTTGAACGATTTTTCCTACGCAGAGCGCACCCACCTCGACATAGGCCAGTCGACCAAAATTCTTCGTTTCAAGAATGCTGACATGGCGCTCATTCGTCGCAAGAATCTCTCCTTTATAACGAAGCGCGAGAGGATTTACGGAGTGAAGCTTGCCTGGAAGCCTGCGTTGCTCGAGAATGTGACCCTCATCGGGAAAATGAAATCGATGATAATCCGTCGGACAAAGACGCGCGAGGAGCATCGGTCCTCCTTCAAAAGGGGCAGCAAGCGCGGCGTCTTCGAGCAATGCTTTCGCGGTCAGCCATTGCCCTTTGACCGGGAACGTCAGCGAAGAATCGACGCGATCAAAAGCAAAGTATCTCGCTTCGCTGAACGCGGGCATTCGATTTGGGGAAGACTCAAAAGTTCTCGCGCCATCTTGAAACTTGCGAATGAAAAAATCGTTGAAGGAATCGAACTCGCGATCCTCGTATTCTTCCATCGGAATCTTGAACTTCTCGACGAAAGGGCGAACTTTATGACGACTCAGAGAAGAAGCCTGATACGCCCCGTAAAGCTGACTCGGAAGACGACGAGAAAGAACTCCGTCCGCAAGAGCCTGTCCCAGTGGCGTTCCGTAAAGCCAACCTACGACGGCTTCGCCGTAAACAGCTTCGACTTCTTCGGTTTTCGTTTCTCTATTCCAGTAGTGAATCGGTTCAGGGGTGCTCATTTTTTATGTCTTTTTCTTGAGACGCAATCTTCGGCTTTTCTTTTCGGCTGCAAGGACCGCTTTGATCAGCGTGACCCTCAGCTTGCCTTCTTCAAGCGCCATGAGCCCGTCGATCGTGCAGCCCGCGGGCGTGGTCACTTCGTCTTTCAGCTCGGCGGGATGAATTCCGCGTTCGAGAAGCATCTTAGCAGATCCTGAAAGAGTTTGCGCGGCAAGAAGTGTCGCCACATGCCGCGGCAAGCCCACTTTGACGCCCGCCTCGCTCAACGACTCGATGATCAGATAAACGTAAGCAGGGCCACAACCGCTCAATCCGGTCGCTCCGTCCATCAAACCTTCCTCGAGCTGAGCGGTTTTTCCCAAAGTTCCGAATATTTTCGCGACAAGCTCCGAATGAGTCGCCTTGACTGAAGGTCCTGGGCAGTACACGGTCATTCCTTCACCGATCAGGCACGGCGTATTCGGCATGGCTCGAATGACCGCGGCTTTTCCTCCCGACCATTCGTGGATCTGCTTGGAAGTGATCGACGCGCAAATCGAGACGATCAAATGCTTGGAAGTCAGCTGAGTCGCGATCGACCTCAAAACAGACTCCGCTTGATGAGGCTTGACGCAAAGAAGAATGACCTCAGAATCACTGACCAGTTCAGCATTGTCCGTTGAGCATTTGATCCCAAGCCTTTTCGCGGCGTCTTTTGCGCTTTCATCGGAACGAGTCGTTCCGCGAATCTGATAATCGCGGCTCTGGCCGGTTCGTTTCAGCCCTTGCACCACGGCTTCGCCCATTTTTCCCAGTCCGACTATTCCGATTTTAGTCATTTGATCCTCGGGTCACTTACTTACTTGGTTCTCGTTTGGCCGTCGCCTTCGATGATCCAACGCAAACTCGTCAGCTCTCGGAGTCCCACGGGCCCGCGCACATGAAGTTTTTGGGTGCTGATGCCGAGCTCGCCACCCAGTCCAAGCTCAAATCCGTCCGTAAATCGAGTCGACGCGTTCCAATACACGGCGGCCGCGTCGATCTCTCGCTCAAAGCGCCGCGCTGCCTCGCTCGATCTCGTAATGATCGCTTCAGAATGCCCTGAACCATGACTTGCGATATGCTCTTCCGCCTCGACTTGCGAGCCCAGCACTCGGCAATTCATTTTGTAATCCAGGTATTCCGTGTCCCAACTGTCTTCCGTGGCGAGACGAACATCGCCGCGGCCCGCGAGAATTTTCAAAGTCTCAGGACAGCCAAACCACTCGACATTCTTTTCATGAAGCGCCTTGTGAAGACTTGGCAAAAATCGCTCGGCGACCGCGTGATGAACCAAGAGCGTCTCCATCGCATTGCAAACTCCGGGTCTTTGAGTCTTCGCGTTCACGACGATCGACTCCGCGATTTTAAGATCCGCGTCCTCATGAACGTAGATATGGCACATTCCTCGATCATTTTTGATAATGGGAATGGTTGAATTCTTCACGACGTAATCGATCAGCGAATCCCCGCCGCGCGGAACGACGACATCGATCCATTGGCGTTGCTTCAGCAAAAAGGATGGAATCTCGCGATCGGGGTCCGTGATTCCCCATAGAACCTCGGGAGCGATCTTTTGCGAATCAATTGCTCTGCTGAGAATTCCGTAAAGAACATCCGCCGTATGCCGCGACTCTTTTCCTCCTCGAAGGATCATCGCGTTTCCGGACTTGAACCCCAGGGAAAAAGCCTCGATCGCGACATTTGGCCTCGATTCGAAGATCATGAAGATCACGCCCAACGGAGCGCGAGCGCGCTGAACGCGAAGCCCATTCTCAAGGGTTTTCGCTTCCTCAATCTCACCCACCGGATCATCGAGCTGCGCCACTTGTCTCAGGCTTTCGATCATCTGGTCGATGCGCTTTTCGCTCAACGTGAGGCGATCCCGAAACGCAGGAGTCGCTCGTGCCGGTTCGAGCGCTTTCAGATCCTCGGCATTGGCCCGCAAAATCACTTCTTTCATTTCGCCCAGAAGTTTGGCGGCCTGGAGCAAGACGCCGGTTTTGCGCTCAGTGGATGCCGCTCGCAGAAAACGAGCCGACGTTTTGACAAGCTTCAGCTGATCCAGAAGCCTCCGCTCGAACTCAGGGGTCATCGCGACGATCTCCGTTTTTGCTTGCGCGCTTCGATCACCGTACCGATCGAATGTTCTTCAGCGGCATGCAAAAGAACGGAAGGAACATCACCGCGAACGAGCCAAGTTTCCGTTCCGCCCTGAGAGGCTTCAGCGGCGGCGCGGATTTTCGAGTACATGCCTCCGGTCCCGCGATTGTTTTTCTTTTTCCCCGCGGAACGCGACGATCCTTCCAGCGCGCGCAAAAGCTTGGGCTCAACCTTTTTCAATCTCGGGATGAGCTGTGCATCCGGGTTCGAATTAGGATCCGAATCATAAAGTCCCGCAACGTCCGTCAAAATCAGCAAGCGATCGGCTTGGGTCACAAGCGCCACTTTTGCCGAAAGCGAGTCATTGTCGCCAAACTTGATTTCTTCCGTCGCCACGGCGTCATTCTCGTTCAAAACCGGAACCACTCCCCAGCTCAAAAGCTCTTCAAGAGTATTGTGAAAGTTCTCCCGTCGTACACGATCCGCAAGGTCGCTATAGGTGAGAAGGATTTGTGCGCCGAGAAGTCCTGAAGTCTGAAGCGCGATATTGTAAAGATCCATGACAAGCGGCTGGCCAATGGCGCTCAAAGCTTGTTTTTCGGAAAGTTTCCGATTTCTTTTTTGAAACTCCGTGCGATCCACTGCGGACGCGATGGCACCCGAAGTCACCCAAATGACCTCGATCCCAAACTTTCTCCGCAATTGAGCCACCTGCTGCATCCAAGCGCGAATTAAAAGAGGCCCGCCGTTGCAGACGATGTTACTTCCCGCTTTGATGACCCACCGCTTTTTGGGTTTGGCCATGAAATCAGGTTAAATACGGGCCTAAACCTTGGGCCTTTCGAATCGCATCGGCGATCTCGCGCACGGCGCCCCAGCCTCCAGGGGTTTCTGTCACATAGTGAACGCGAGCTTTGACGGGATCGACCGCGTGTGGAACCGTCGCGCTAAAACCGACTCGCTCGATCACGGGAATATCGAAAAGATCATCGCCCATGAACGCCATTTGCTCGGTGGTCAGCCCAGTGGCCTCAACGATTTTATCCAAAGCCTTAAGCTTGTCCTCGTCGCCCAAGAAGACATGCTTGATCTTGAGAAACTCCATGCGCATTCGAACATCTTTTGAGTCGCCGCCGGAAATAATCGCCACATCGATTCCGCATTTCATCAAGACTTTCAGGCCATAGCCGTCCTTGATGTGAAAATGCCGAGTCCAGCCATGGCCATCCAGCCAAAAAATCCGACCGTCGGTCATGACGCCGTCGACATCCAAGATCAGAAGGCGAAGTTTTTTCAATCGTGCTTGGATATCCGGAGTTTCGAGAAGTTTGCTGGCAGCGGTCGTTGGAATCGTCATAAGGATATCATAGCTTCAACAATTGAGTTCTGAAAGCAGCCTCTCAAGCTCATTGATCGATTGCTCTAGCAGCTCTGCGTTACTTTCCTTCGCTTCTTTCTCGATTCGAGCACCCAAGGCTCCTAATGAAGGAAATCCGTAGGTCGGGCCCGTGCCTTTCAGATTGTGACCGATGCGCCGCAACTCGCCAAAATTTCCGTTCGCCAAGGCAGCCCGCCCCAAACTGATATCTCGTTTTCGATTGGCCAGGAAGTTGGGAACAAGCTCTTGGATGGCCGGATCGATTCCCGACGGATTAGGCACTTGGACGATAGGAACGGCCGGAAGTTCCGCCACGCATTCATCCAATGCTTGCAGGATGGAATCCTTGCGGACTGGCTTTGGAAGATGCCGAGTAAACCCGGCACGCATGCACTCCTGGATATCGTCATGCTCCGAATAGCCCGTCAATGCGATCAATGGCACGACCGCCCATTTTCCGCCAAGCTTTCGGATCTCTTGAGCACAGACCAAACCATACATTCCGGGAAGCTCGATATCCAAGAGAATGGCGTCATAACTTTGTCGCGCGATGCGAGCGAAAGCCGTGGTCGCGTCCTCCGTCTCGTCTAAAAGGTATCGAGATCCGTGCAAGCACATTCTGACCATCAAACGAATATCCGATGAATCATCCACTAACAAAACACGTTTCATGAATGAGCGACCCACTTTCTAACAGATTGAATCAGTTCATCATCGGTCAGATCAAACTCTAAATACGAGCCATAGAGGTTTTCTGATGTTTCCACCCACGTCATCGCTACATTCAATAACCTAGGTTTATCGCTTCCGAACAAGGCGCCGAAGATCTCCCCGCTTACCTGAACCGGGGTTCCCTTGTTCAGAAGATGCCGCGTCGTCACGCGAATTCCGAACTCGTCGACCTCGCGCAACTCCATCTCAAGCTCCGCGGTCGCGGGAAATCGCGCCTCCGGGCCTTTCACAAAGCTCCAGCTCGCTTCGTCGAGTTTTTCGGAAGAGAAAAAATTGAGAAGCTTGGAAGCCAGGATATCGCGGTCCAAAGGTTTGGTAATGTAATCGCTAGCGCCCAATTCGAGTGCATGCGCGATCGAGACAGGGCTCATATCCGCGGAAGCGATCAATATCGGAAACGGCAATAGCTTGAGGCCGCCGATTTGCTGAATAACGTCAAATCCGCTCTGACCCTCTTCAAGCTGAAGATCGATAATCGCCATATCGGGGCGATTCGACTTGATTCGAGCGATCAATTCGTCGCTTTTAGAAAAAATCTCGGCTCTCATCCCGAGCCGGATCAAAATCACTTTGAGAAGCGCCGTAAAGTCAGCGTCGTCGTCGAGCAAATAGATCAGCGGAGAGAAGAGATTCGCGCTCAATTTCCAGCTCCCTTTACTTTCAGGAATTTCTTGGTCAAAGTCTCATTCAACCCAGAAACATGGATTCGCATCATGTACTGCCCTGAAGCTCCCCTCAAGCTTTCGCCTGTCGCCGTCCGAAAAACGCACGACTTGACTCCCGCGCGATCGAAAATATCGCTTCGGATCTGAACAGGAGAATTTGGAGAGATCTTCACGGAGGATTCCATGAGAAAGGAGGTTTCGCCCACTTTCGAAACCTCGGCAGGAACCGAGAAATACGCAATCGGACGCTTTTCTTTTGGAAAACGGACGACTTTGAACTCGGTATCTTTCAAGGCCTTTCTCATTTTTTGCACCAATATCGCCGTCGAGAATGGCTTGATCAGATAATCCACCGCTCCTGACGCTACGGCAGCGTACACCGACTCTCGATCCGTCACGGCGCTCACCACCATGACCGGCACATCCCTGAAAACGGAAGTCCCAAGCTTTCGCTCCAGAAAACGCAGGCCGCCCTCGCCTGGCATCTGCAGATCCAAAATGACGAGATGAAAAGCGGCGTTCTTAGCGACTTCGAAAGCCTGGCGCACGGACTCTGCCTCGGACACTTGTAATCCGACGTTTTCAAGGACCTTGCGAAGCAATGCTCGCATGTCAGGATCATCATCGACGATGAGCACAGGACGATTCTGCAGACTCATAATCTATATTGATGCGCGAATACCCAGTCGGTCACAACTGGGAATTTTTTTTCGCTTTAAGTCTGAGCTTCCGGCAAAAGCTTTCGCTGCGAGGCAACAAGCGATCGAATCGCCAGAAGCTGTCGAATGAATTCTCCTACATGCTCTAGATAAAAGGCATTGGGTCCATCGCTCTTAGCTTGCTGCGGCCGCGGATGGCATTCCATGAAAAGCCCATCGGCACCGGCCGCCATCGCGGAACGAGCCAAGACTTCCAGATATTCGCGCTTTCCACCCGTACTTTTTC
>CAZCBS010000100.1:0-11985 GCA_964496965.1 uncultured Bacteriovoracaceae bacterium | reverse complement strand
TTTTCATTAAGCCGGAATTTTGGGCCATTTTCATGTTTTTTCGTTTTGGACTCGCTCACGCGGTCGATGGTCTCGTGCGCGTGAGTTCGACGTTTTTTGATGAAGGTCGGCTCGCGAATGTGGAGGAGACCGGAACGGGTTCGGTTTTTTCGTCAGGTTCGCGATGTTTCATTCTGACAGCGGCGCATGTTTCGAGTGGCCAAAATCTCAAGATCGATAGAATGCCCGTTGTCCCGATCGGATATGCGGCAAGCATCGTAAATGATCTCGGGTTAATCGAAATTCAATGCGAAACTCAAAAGCCTGTTTTTCATTTTAACGGATTAGGTGCGCGTTCCGTTGGAACTCCTCTTTTTTACATTTCCAGTGATGACCTAACCGAGCTTAAGAAAAAACATCGGTTCACTGAAGTGGCTGAAGACGTTGGGATGCCCGACATTGAGGTCGTTCAGGCAACTCCTTTGGCTTACAAAGATCCGAATGAGCTTTTTTTGCCTAATGCCGGGTTTCCTTGGTTGATCGAGGACAGGATCAGCGGCAGATTGCAATCGTCGGCAAGAATTGTCCCCGGAAATAGTGGCGCGCCGATTATCAAAGTCGATGACCTTCACGGCCGAAATGAGCTGATGGGAATCGCTTTGGCTTATGAGAGACGATTTCCGACCAGCTATTTTATTGGACGGGACCGAATCGAGAGCTTCGTTCTCGATTATCTTTTCGGCAAAATTAAGGCTGGAAAAGAGAGAGTTCGATATTGGAACGGCATTGGTTATATCGAATTCTCGGATGGAACCCGCGAGCTCAATCCGGATGTTCCAAGCGCCGGAAATGGAGAGACGACCAATGGCGGAAACGGTGAGACCGTTAACGGGGGGGATGGTGCTCCGTTTGGATGGGTCGATGGCCCGTATAAAACACTGCGGATACGTCCGGGGATTCTCTGGAAAGGTAAGCAGAGCGCTATTGCGATTCAATATCCGCCTCGGTTTCAAACGCCGATGTATGCCAACTTGGATGCGATTTTAGTGAGCCAGACGGACAACTCTCAGCTAGAGAAGCTGGTTCAGGTGATTACATCGGAGGATAATCTCACGCAGATTCTGCTTCGCAGGTATGCACGGTTTAAGCCGGAGCAGAAGGTGACGCGTGCGGCGGCGATTGGCCAAACAAACCATGCCGGGCAGAGCCTGGGTGTTTTCGATGATCTTCGATTTGAGATCTTAGCGGACGATGCCATTCGCTTTACAATCCCAATCTGGATGAGTCAGGCGGAAGTCCTCTCTTTCGCTTTGAATAAGAACGGAGTGCTCATCGAAGAAAACGGAAAAGCCATCCCACCCGTGTCGTTTGAGCCGATCTTACAAATCAGAGGCCCGAAAACGAAGAAGCTGCATTGGATTGATCTTCGCGCATTCTATTTTTTAGATCTATCGCGCTATACCCGTTCTCATACGTACGAACGAGCCGATGAGAGAGAGCCACAGCTTTATATTCGACGAGAGGATCAATGGGAGACGTGGGATCCGGAATTCTTTCCTTGGTAATTCGGTGACTTATCTTGCTAAGTGTTTCTAATAAGGGAGAGATCGACTAATCGCGATCGCTACTATAGCACCCCGTGTCGTTGATGAGCTTTTTCAGTTTCAACGAAATAGGAGTGTTAGCAATGAAGCATCTTTTTCTCGGAATTCTGTTTTCTTTTTTATTCAACCCAAGCGTTTTTGCAATGGGGCGAGGAGCACCAGCGCAACCTATGCCTGCCGGTTGTGCCGTAAAAGATTACATCGTCATTGGAAAGGTCTCCCGTAAAATGGAAACTTCCTATGAGACTGTGCCTGGTGGTTGCGTTCAGCAATGCGCTGGAAGCGTATGCCAAGACTATTTCTGTGTTCCGACGAGTTGCCGCCAAGTTGATAAAACGGTCTCCATTCCCGATAACGAGGTTCTGTCTCAGTGTCGAGAGTTCAAAAACGGATATAGCCTAATGGAAGCAGACCGTCTTGTTTGTGATCTGTCGGCGCCGTGGACCACGACGGCTCAAGGGGGTAATCCTCCGAGCTGCAACCCGACAATCAAAAGTCAAACCGTTGAGGCTCGATATCCACTTTCTTCAGAAGAATTTAAACATGCTCAATGTGAGCAGCTCTACACCTGCATGGCTCAGATGACTTCGGAGGATGATCTACTTTTAGTCAAACAGTGGCAGAACCACTATGACTGCTCTCATGTCTCTCAGTGATCGCTTCTGGGAAAGAAATGACTTGTAAGTATTTGATATTATTTAATTAACGAGGGAGTGCTTATTCGTCGTCTGGAGCACTCGACTTATCGAGAGTCAGAAAAGCAAAAAACTCACCTTGATTCGGTACCACCGCACTCAGTGTCCAAGTGTTGGCGTCGAGACTGAAGAATTGGATCTCGGTGTATCGGACTTTTTTTCTGCCTGGGCGTTTTGTGCAGGGAATCTCGATGTTTTTTCCGCCACCGACAAGAAGTATTGAAGTCGTTTCGGTTTTAAAGCTAGCCAGGTAATCGCCCATGGGAAGATGCACCTTGCCAGATATCATGGGTTTGGAGAGCCGAACTTTCATAGTTTCATATGATTTTCCCAAATGACATGCATTTTGGTCAATTTATTTTGTATAGTTCATGAGAAACTATGGCGCGCGACTTATTGGATCTGCATGGCTGTCGAGTTGAAGAAGTTTGGCCCCGCATCGATCGGTTTCTCCGAGAGGCTGAAGCTCGAGGGTTGAAGCAAGGCAGAATTATGACGGGCAAAGGAACTGGGAAAGTTCGAGAGGAAGCGTTGAAAGCGCTGAAACTCGGGGGCTATCCTTTCAAGCCTGAAAAGTTGAAAGACGGTCGCGTGAACGATGGCGTTTGGATCGTTTACTTTTGAGAGCCAATCGTCAAGCAATTATCAAATTTAAATGAAGAAAATTTAAAGATAACGAAATATATTCCGAAATGCTTTTTAACGGCTATTAGTGTTTCGCCGTCAAGTCTCGCATCACAACGGGAGAGAGCATATTCATGCTTAAAAAGTTAAGCCTTAAGGGAAAGATCTTAGGGATCTGTCTGTCACTTGCGTCTTTTTCAGCGGTACTGGGAGTGGTTGGAGTCTTCGCTTTACGCGGTGTCGTTGAAAAATACGATCACATCGCCAGCCTCAGTTTGCCGAACGTGGACTTGCTCGGCAAGATGTTAGCGGAGTTTCGCTTCATCCGGGTAAACATGGGGCAACTTGGACTGAGTGGACTTTCTGACGAAAGCGGAGCTCTTGCTTTAAAGAATATCGAAAAAGGCGTCGCGAACTACACGAAGGCGGATAAAGAATATAACGACATTCCGTTTTCGCCTGGCGAGGAAGAGCGGTATCGCGCGATCAACGAAAGCTGGAATCAGTTTATCCCCGTGATGAATAAAGTCGTCGCGGCGTATAAGGATCCTACTCAAAAAGAAAAGATTTCTTCCATTTTGCAAAACGAAGAGCAAAAAATCGTGACGGCTTACGCGGAAAAAATGGAAAGTCTTCTCGAGTATCATCGAAACATCGCCTATCAGTTCGCGACTCAGGCGAAATCTATCTCGAGCTGGAGCATGAAATTTATGGGGGGCTTGGCGCTCGTGGCATTGGTCATTTCAGTCATGATCGCGACCCTGTTTTCTGGCGCGATTGGGCGAGTGCTTTTTCGGCTAGCTGAGAGACTCAGCCAGGGTGCGGACGAAGTCGCGACCGCTTCGGGCCAAGTTTCCAGCGCGAGCGAAAGCCTTTCTTCCAGCGCCTCTGAACAAGCCGCGGCGTTGCAGGAGACAGCTTCATCCGTTGAACAGCTGAGCGCTACAATTACGAAAAATTCGGAAAACGCGCAAGAATCTCGCAAAACTTCCGAGCAGAGCCACCTTGTGGCGACTCGGGGGAAAGAGGCGATGGATGAAATGGCGCAAGCGATCGTCGATATTCGATCCAGCACCGAGAACATGGTCAATCAAATCGGAGCGAGCAATCTTCAATTTGCTGAAATCACTCGAGTGATCGCCGAGATCGGGGACAAGACCAAGGTGATCAATGATATCGTTTTCCAAACGAAGCTTCTTTCCTTCAATGCCTCGGTCGAAGCTGCGCGCGCGGGAGAGAATGGCAAGGGATTCGCTGTCGTGGCCGAAGAAGTGGCAAATCTTGCGGCGATGAGCGGAAAATCGGCGCGCGAGATCACCTCGATGCTCGATAGCAGCATAAAGAAAGTCGAGGGCATTGTGAATGAGAGCAAGGAGCGAATCGATCTTCTTGTTACTCAGGGCGCCGAAAAAGTCGCGAAAGGCACGGAGATCGCAAAGCGATGTGGGGGCGTGCTCGTTGAGATAGTCGAAAACGCCTCCTCGGTGAGTCACCGTATTTCTCAAATTTCGGATGCGTCGAAAGAGCAGGAGAGCGGCGTGCGAGAGATCACTAAGGCGATGGAGCTGCTCAATCAGGTGACGCAGCAAAATGCCGCGGCTTCGCAACAGGCGGCAACTGCTTCGTCGGAGCTCTCGGCCCAAGCCGAGGCACTTCGAAAAGGCGTTGGCGAACTCGAAACGTTGATTCGGGGACAGGGTGGCGAGACCGCTCAGTCTGGTCAAATGACTCAAGGGGCTGTTCAAAAGTCTTCGAATGTCGTAGCGCTCACGCCGCCTCGAACGGAACCGACAGAGCTTCGGCCCGTTTTCAAAATGGCTGTGGGAGGTCAAACTCCGGCGGATGCGGACCCTCGTTTCAAAGAAATTTGAGAAATCTGAGAAATCTGAAATCGTTATTCAAACTATTGAATAGAGATTTTAAATTATTCCATCTAATGAAATGATCGGTTTAGACGTATTGTGATCTTAAGGAGACATACTTATGATTACCGTCAGAAAATCCAAAGACCGGGGACATGCAAACCATGGCTGGCTGGACAGCCACCATACTTTCTCGTTCGGCAGTTACTACGATCCTAGTCACACGGGATTTCGCGATCTTCTCGTGATCAACGAAGATCGAGTGATCGGTGGCGCGGGATTTGGGCGTCATGGCCATGAGGACATGGAGATTGTTTCCTATGTGCTCGATGGACAGCTTGAGCATAAAGACAGCATGGGAACCGGCTCAGTTCTAAAATATGGCGACGTTCAGCGTATGAGCGCTGGTACGGGCGTTAAGCATAGCGAGTTTAATCACTCGAAAGACCAGCCCGTTCACTTTTTGCAAATCTGGATCACTCCTCATTCAGAAGGACTTAAGCCAGGCTATGAGGAAAAAAACTTTTCGAGCGAGGAGAAGAAAAACCGTCTCAAGCTCATTGTCTCGCCAGAAGGCAAAGACGGTTCTATTCGAATCAATCAAGACGCGATGATCTACGCCACTTTGCTCGACGAAGGTAAAAGCGTGGACTTGTCTTTGAAGCCCGGACGCCATAGCTGGGTCCAAGTCGCTCGCGGCGCGATCGACGTCAACGGCGTCGCGCTCGGCGAAGGCGATGGAGCAGCGATCAGTGAGGAAACAAAGCTAACGCTTAAGGCAAGCCGCGGGTCGGAATTCTTAGTGTTCGACTTGCCTTAATGTGGCGGCGTGATGAGCTTTTAGCTCATCTTTTTGCGGGCGCGCGCAATCTGATCGCGGACGGCATCGGGTCCCGTGCCTCCGCGCGTTTTGCGCGCCGACAGAACGGCCAGTGGTTTGAGGGCCGCGACGACGGACTCATCCATTCGGCTGTCAAAGGCCTGAAGCTCGGACAACGAAAGATCTTCGATTCCGATCTGACGGCTCAAACAGTGGCGCACGACTTTTCCTGAGATCTCGTGCGCATCTCGGAAAGTCACGCCTTTGCGAACAAGTGCGTCAGCAAGGTCCGTGGCGTTGGATTGATCGCCATGGACGGCGCTCATCATTTTCTCAGCTTTCACTTGAATGGTTTCAAGCATCAGCTTTGTCATACGAACGCAAGAATGAACCGTATCGAGACCGTCAAAGAGAAACGACTTATCTTCCTGAAGATCGCGATTGTAGGAAAGCGGCAGTGCTTTGAGCATCGTCAACGCACCCATCAAAGCGCCATGCACGCGGCCGACGCGACCGCGAATCAACTCGGCAACGTCAGGGTTCTTCTTTTGCGGCATGATGCTGCTTCCGGTAGTGACCGAGTCATCGAGCTCGATGAAACCAAACTCAGGAGTCGACCAAAGGCAAAGCTCCTCGGCCATTCTCGAAAGATGAGTCATGATGAGGGACGCGCCTGAGAGAAACTCGACGACGAAATCGCGATCGCTCACGGCGTCCAAGCTGTTTTCGCAGATGCTGTCAAAACCCAGCTCACGCGCGGTCATCTCGCGATCCAGCGGGAACGATGTTCCTGCAAGAGCAGCGCTTCCCAGCGGCATGCTGTTGATGCGCTTGCGGCAATCCGTCAAGCGTTCGCGATCGCGCTCGAGCATCCAGAAATAAGCCATCCAATGATGAGCCAGGCTGACAGGCTGAGCGTGTTGCATATGAGTGAGGCCCGGGAGAACCGTCTCAAGATGCTTTTCAGCGGCATCGACAAGCCAGCCTTGAAGGCTTTCGATCTCGCTCGAAAGCGAGTCGACTTGTCCGCGGATATAGAGGCGGGTTGCCGTGGCGACTTGATCGTTGCGGCTTCGCGCGGTGTGAAGCTTTCCGGCAACCGTGCCTGCTTTATCGAAAAGCATTCGCTCGATTTCAGAGTGAATGTCTTCCGCGTTCGGATTGAGCTCGACGCCGCCTTTTTCAAAATCAGCGAGAATCGACTCAAGTCCTTTCACTAGGGCGTCCGCTTCCGTCGACGTTAAGACTCCGATTTTTCCAAGCATGCGCGCGTGCGCGATGCTACCGGTGATATCTGCCCGCCAAAGCCGGGCATCCACGCCAATAGATGCCGTGAATGCCTCGACTTCGCGGTGAGTCTCTTTTTCGAAGCGTCCGCCCCAAAGTTTTTTCATTATTTGCCCATTTTGTCTTTAAGGTGGAAATACATGCGAGGCTGAAGACCGAAGTTCTTCACCGAGCCAGTGCTTTCACGTTGGTCAAAGCTCGTCGTGTCGAACGATGCAAGCTCTTCGGAATAGAGAGCCCACGAGCTCTTGCGTCCGATGACCTGGAAGCTGCCTTTGAAAAGGCGCATTCGAACCGTACCGGTCACGCGCTCTTGGGTCTTGCCGATAAATGCTTCGAGAGCGTCCTTGAATGGATCGAACCAGAGGCCTTCGTAAGCCAAACGTGACCACTCAGCATCAATGGTTGCTTTGAAGCGAAGCTCTTCGCGCGTGAGCACGAGAGCTTCGAGAGCGCGGTGCGCGCCAAGGATCAAGGTTGAACCTGGGCACTCGTAGTTTTCGCGAACTTTGAGGCCGAGCATGCGGTCTTCCATAATGTCGATACGGCCAATGCCGTGTTCGCCAGCAAAACGGTTCGCCAAGCTGACCAACGCCGCTGGTCCGAGCTTTTCGCCGTTCAATGCGACTGGAATTCCTTTTTCGAAATCGATCGCAAGCTCCATCGGTTTTGCCGCGGCTTCCATTGGATCTTTGGTCCATTGGAAAATTTCGGCAGGAGGAGTGAAATCCGGTTCTTCGAGTCTGCCGCCTTCGATGGAGCGGCCCCAGAGATTCTCGTCAATGCTCCAGATCTTCTCGAGGCTTTGCTTGATCGGCACGCCTTTCTTCTGGGCGTATTCGATTTCCCAAGAGCGAGTCATATTGCGCTCGCGCACAGGAGCGTGGATCACAGCGTCTGGCATCAATGCGCGAATGGCGTATTCGATGCGGAACTGGTCGTTTCCTTTGCCGGTGCAGCCGTGAGCGAAATCTTTCGCGCCGACTTTCTTGGCGATCTCAACTGCCTTGGCGCCGATCAAAGGACGAGCGATCGACGTGCTGATCGGATATCCTTGGTAATAGCCATTGGCCTTCACGGATGAAAAGCAGTAGTCGCGGGCGAATTCTTCGCGCGCATCCACCGTATAATGCTCAGTGCCGAGAATTTTCGCTTTTTCGGCAGCTTCGCGGATGTCTTGCTCAGGCTGACCCACGTCGACCGTCACGGTCACAACGCGTTCATAGCCGTACTCCTCACGCATCAGGGGAATGCAAACCGAGGTGTCCAATCCACCCGAATAGACCAAAACGACTGTTTTCATCTGAATGTTGTCCTTTTCTTGTGGGTGCATATGTATGCAGATTTTTTTCTTTAGGCAAGAATAAAACGTTGACTGGCAGAAAGTATGAGCATATTTATGCAAGCGAAATGCATAAATATGAACCTCATCAAGCTGCTCAGGATGCCACCAACGTAGCTATCGTTGGCGCCCGCGGATACGCGGGTTTAGACCTTGCGCGCATCCTTTTGCGTCATCCAGAGGTTCGTTTAACAACATGCTTCGCTGGCGAATCCGCTTTTTCATTAGAGAATTATCTTCCCGAGGAATCGGCAAAGCGTGTTCAAGTCTTGCCGGTCAGCGAGATCACGCAGCACCTTTCCGGACTTAAAGCGGTTTTTTTGGCGACGCCTGCCGAGGCTTCTGTCGAGTTGGCTTCAAAGATCCTCAGCGCAAACTCCGAAGTGAAAGTCATTGATCTCAGTGGCGCTTTCCGTTTGGACGCTGAGGGTACGCTGAAATGGTACGGTCTTTCTGAGAGTCCTTATTTGACCGAAGCTCAGTATGGACTGGTTCCGTGGAGCGGACCTTTCTCGAAAGAAACGCGACTCATTTCCAATCCAGGTTGCTACGCGACCGCGACTTTGATGGCCATTCTTCCCTTATTGAAGGCTGGCATCATCGATCCACGTACACTCGTGGTCGATGCGAAATCCGGCGCGACAGGCGCAGGACGCAAGGCATCTGAAAATCTTCTTTTCTGCGAAGTCGAAGGCGAGTGCCTTCCGTACCGCATCGGAAAACATCAACATGTTCCGGAAATTGTTCGTTACGCGCAGAAGTTCGCGGGCGTTTCGATCGATCCGGTTTTTGCCACGCATCTTCTTCCGGTTCGTCGCGGAATTCTTGCTTCGGTTTACGCGCGCACGATTCAGACGATTTCAAACCAAGATCTCTCGGCGATTTATAACGAAGCGTATTCGGGCTATTCGCTTGTTCGACACGGGCTTGCGACGGATCAACATCGCGCGCAGCTTTCGCTTAAGCGCGTCGCTGGAAGCGCTCGAACCGAGATTCGCTATCTTGTCGAAGGCGACAAGCTTCACGTTTTTTCATTGATCGACAATTTGCTGAAAGGCGCGGCGAGCCAGGCAGTCGAGAACCTCAATCGGGTTCTGGATCTTCCTGCCTCGACGGGACTTAACGAATTAGAGGGCACACTATGACTCCAGGACCAGGTATCGCTCGTACTCCACTGCCAAAAGGTTTTACATCGGCTTCTGTGAACTGCGGAGTCCGCAAGTATCGTCCTGATTTGGGAATGATTTTCTCTGATCGCGATTGCGTCGCTGCGGGCATGTTCACCGAGAGCAGCTGCAAAGCGGCCGCGGTTCTTTTTTCACAGAAGATTCTTCCATCCAGCCATGTGCGCGCGATCGTGACGAACAGCGGACAAGCGAACGCCGCAACCGGTGAGCGCGGCCGCGAAGACAACTGGAAAATGGCAGTGGCAGCCGCGCACGCTGCGGGTTGCCTTCCTCACCAAGTCCTTACGGCTTCGACGGGCGTGATCGGCCAACAGCTTGAGATCGAGAAAATTCAAGCAGGGCTTTTGAACCTCGCTGAGCGCGCATCCGCTGTCGCCGAACCTTTCGCTGTTTCGATCTTGACCACGGATCTTGTGCCAAAGACCGTGACGACGACCGTGAAGCTCAGTGGCGGAGAAATCCGCATCACCGGGATCTGCAAAGGTTCTGGAATGATTCACCCGAACATGGCGACGATGCTGGGCTACTTGCTCACGGATGCCGACATTCCTGCGGATATGGCCAAGCCGCTTCTCACGGAAGCAACACAAGTCAGCTTCAATATGATCAGCGTCGATGGCGATACCTCGACCAATGATTCGGTCTTCTTTCTTGCTAACGGCGCAAGCGATGTCAAAGTCGAGTCCGTCGATGACATGATCCTTTTCCGTAAAGCATTGATCGAAGTTTCCCAGTTTCTCGCGCAAGCCATCGCTCGCGACGGTGAAGGCGCAACGAAGCTGGTCGAAGTCAATCTTCACGGAGCACCAGACGCCGAGCTTGCTCGTCGCGCGGCGCGCAGCATCGTTCTCAGCCCTCTCATCAAGTCGGCGATCCACGGCGAAGACCCAAATTGGGGCCGTATCTTGGCTCGTTTGGGCGCGGAAAAAGTGCCGGAAGACTGCCTCTCGAACATGTCTCTCGAGATCCAAGATGCAATGCTTTTTCGCCAAGGCGCTCCGGTTGGTTTTGATCGAAACGAAGTCAGAATGCGCTTGAAGACCGACACCGTTCGAATCAAAGTTTCGCTCAACTCAGGCGCGCACGATGCTACGGCTTGGGGCTGCGATCTTTCCAAGAAATACGTCGATATCAATGCGGAGTATTGCACTTGAACACCCAAAATGTTCTTAGCACGCTGAACTACGTCCGGCGCTTTGCCGGAACGACCGTCCTGATCAAACTGGGCGGGGCGGCTCTTCAGGACGAAAAGCTGGTTGAGTCGATTTGCGAAGACTTGATGTTGATTCGTTCCGTGGGCGTGTCGGTGGTGATCGTTCATGGCGGCGGCCCTTCGATCAATCAAGAGCTCACGGCCCGTGGGATCCAATGGGAGTTTGTTGAGGGCCAACGCGTGACCACGCCTCAGATGATGGACGTCATCGAGATGGTTCTTTGTGGTTCCGTGAATCGCCGAATGGTTCGCACTTTGAATAGCGCCGGTGTAACGGCGGTAGGACTTTCGGGTGTCGATTCGCAAACGCTGGTTTGTCGCCAATCCGATCAGAGACTTGGGCAGGTTGGACAGATTGATTCGGTGAATACGTCTTATCTTCGCTCGATTCTCGAGTCGCCATCGGGCGCGATTCCTGTGATCGCTCCCGTGGGCATTGGTCGCTCGGGCGAGGCTTACAATATCAATGCGGACTGGGCAGCGAGCCGTATCGCGCAAGCTCTGGGCATCGAGAAGCTCTTGTTCCTCACGGATCAAGATGGAATTTTAGACGGCACTAAGAACTTGATTGCCGAACTGGATGCCGGTGAGCTCGAAAACTTGATCGAGACTGGCGTTGTCCATGGCGGGATGCTTGCAAAGGTACGCACGATTCTTCATGCGCTTCGAAACGGCGTCAAAGACGTGCACGTCTTGAACGCGCGCCGTCCGCACGGATTGATCGAAGAACTTTTCACAAACGAAGGCGTTGGAACGGCTTGCCGCTTGCGGTCGCGTTCTCAAGCCAAGAAGCAGGAGTCCTGATTTATGCTCCGACTGAAAACTAAGCATGTATTGACAGGTGAAGAGCTCTCGGCTGACGAGCTCAATGGTTTGCTCGACGCCGCGCAGGCGCTTGCTGATGAAAGAAAGCAAGGCCGCACGCGAACGGATCTTTCGGGAAAATGCCTGACTCTTCTTTTCGACAAGCCGTCGCTTCGCACTCGCGTGAGCTTCACGGCCGCGATGCAAGAGGCAGGCGGGAACGTGATCGAGTGCCTCTCGTCCGCTCGCAAAAGCGAGGAGCCAGAAGATGTCGCCCAGGTTTTGGGCGGATATTGCCATGCCGTCATGATTCGCACGCATGAGCACAAGATCGTTGAGCGGATGGCCGCAAGCTCTCCGATCCCGATCATCAACGGGCTTTCCGATTCTCACCATCCTTGCCAAGTGATGGCCGATCTCCTGACCTTGCGCCAAAGCTTTGGTTCGCTCAAAGGCCTGGAATTCGCTTACGTCGGCGACGGAAACAACATGCTTCACAGCTTGCTTCTTCTCTTGCCGTTCATGGGCGTGAAGGTTCGCTATGCATGTCCTTCGGGCTATGAGCCAA
>CAZCBS010000099.1:0-12039 GCA_964496965.1 uncultured Bacteriovoracaceae bacterium | reverse complement strand
GTTCGGCTTTTAGGTTCCGATGGTTAAGGTGCCTTGACGGCGATATCAATAGGTTTCTGAGTGGTGTCAACGTGGCGGTCGGCATCGCGTGGAATCACATCCGCTTGATAACGCATCGTTTGGCCGCTGACAGCGAGCTTCTTCAAAGCATCGTTTGGAATCGTCGCTTGCCAGGTGCTTCCGGAGAGCGGATGCATCTTGAGCTCAAGCGGAACATGAACGAATCGGAGCCTCACGTCCTGAACGGGGGAAGTAAAGTCTTTAACGTCAGCGTAGACATTGGCCGGTTGGTTAGGCGTGAGGGTAGTGCTTAACTGAATGGTGCTGGGTTCAGTTTTCGTCTGAACAATGGTTGGGCCCGTCCGCGATAGCTCTTCAGCGGATTTGCCTCCTTTAACGGTGGAGCATCCGGATGAAGTCAAGACCACGCACAGGGCTAATGGCAATGCAGTTCCGACAACATGAATTAATTTTTTCATGATATCGTGCAAGTGCAATCGGCAGACCATGGGCTTATCGCCCGATTTGCCAAGCCACTCGCTTGTGGTAGATTTGGCGCAAGCCCTAAAAATTTAGCCCAAAATCATAAGGAATTTTCATTTATGTCGATTTTCAGAGTTCCAGCTCCAGTCAATGAACCTGTAAGAGCTTATTCCCCGACAGACTCGGCAGGCCAAGCGCAACGCGCAAGTCTCAAGGCCAAAATCGAGAAGATGGCCTCGGAAAAAATCGACATTCCATGTGTCATCGGTGGAAAAGAAGTCCGCACGGGGCAAAAGAGAAAAGTCGTCATGCCGCACTCTCACCAAGAAACCCTTGGAGAGTTTTACTACGCGGGCGAGTCAGAAATGAAGTCGGCGGTCGAAGCTGCGCTCAAGGCAAAGCCTGCTTGGGAAGCGATGGCATGGCAAGATCGTGCGGCGATTTTCTTAAAAGCAGCAGACCTTCTCACGGGACCTTATCGCGACATTTTGAATGCGGCGACCATGCTCGGTCAGTCGAAAAACGTGTTCCAAGCGGAGATTGACTCGGCTTGCGAACTCATCGATTTCTTGCGCTACAACGCGTATTTTTATCAGCAGATTCTTGAGGTCCAGCCGGTTTCTGCCGCGGGAATCTGGAATCGATTGGATTACCGTCCTCTCGACGGTTTTGTCACGGCGATCACTCCTTTTAACTTTACGGCAATCGCGGGAAATCTTCCTGCTACGCCAGCGATGCTTGGCAACACGGTTGTTTGGAAGCCTTCTGATACGCAGATGCTTGCCGCGCACTATACGATGCAGCTTTTCCGCGAAGCAGGTCTTCCTGACGGCGTGATTAATCTTGTGCCGGCGGATGGCCCTTCGTTTGGAAATACGGTTCTTCCAATGCGGGATTTAGGTGGCGTGCACTTCACGGGCTCAACCGCGACTTTCCAGACGATTTGGAAATCGGTTGGAGCAAATATCGATCGTTACGCGGCTTATCCTCGGCTTGTTGGAGAAACAGGCGGAAAGGATTTTGTCTTCGTTCACCCGTCAGCGGATGCCGAAGCGGCAGCGGTCGCGTTGGTTCGCGGCGCATTCGAGTATCAAGGCCAGAAATGCTCAGCCGCATCTCGTGCGTACATCCCACGCAGTCTTTGGAAGAAAATCGAAGAGCGAATGATGGCCGATATCAAGACGCTGGCCATGGGCGATGTCAGGGATTTCAGGAACTTCGTCAATGCCGTCATCGATGAGCGCGCGTTCAAGAAAATCTCAGGCTACATCGAGCATGCGAAATCTTCGGCGGACGCGAAAGTCATCGCGGGCGGAAAATGCGATATGTCCAAGGGTTACTTCGTCGAGCCAACGGTGATCCAAGCTTCGCAACCTGGCTATAAGAGCATGGTTGAGGAAATCTTCGGTCCGGTGTTGACGATCTACGTTTACGAAGACTCGAAACTCGACGAAACGCTCACACTTTGCGATCAAGCCTCGCCTTACGCGTTGACGGGCGCGATTTTCGCTCAAGATCGTTATGCGGTGGAAATGATGTCCTCGCGACTCAGAAACGCCGCGGGCAATTTCTATATCAACGACAAGCCGACGGGCGCAGTCGTTGGCCAACAGCCTTTCGGTGGAAGCCGGGCGTCCGGAACCAACGATAAGGCCGGAAGCATCCTGAACCTCTATCGTTGGCTCTCGCCGCGTTCGATTAAAGAAACTTTCACTCCGCCGAAGGACTATCGCTATTCCTTCATGCAAGAGAAGTAATCTGAGTTTTAATCCTGGATCTTGGCTTTTCCTTGGCTTGCCAAGGTCCAGGCTGACATCTTGTAAAGAAGACGAGCGCCGACGTTGGCGTCCCACTCGTTTTCGCCTTTTGGATCAGGAGCGACTTCGTTCAAGTCAAAGCCAATGATCTTGCGGCCAGAGCGCGCAAGGACGTTGAGAATGAAGTTCGCTTCGTGGAAATCGAGTCCGCCCGCGACCGGAGTGCCTGTGTTCGGGCAGAAGCGCGGATCTAGTCCGTCGATATCGAAAGAAACCCAAACCTCTTGTGGAAGCTGGTCAACGATTTCAAGCGCGGTCGTTGCCCAGTTGGTTCCTTGAAAGCGGCGACGAGCCAGGTCTCGATCAAAGAAAACGTTCATACGATCGCCTTGATCGCGAGTGTACTGGATTTCTTCTTCGCAAACGTCGCGAATGCCGACTTGCACGAGTTTTTTCACAGCAGGAATCCGGTCCAAGACGTTTCTCATGATGGAAGCGTGTGACCACTGAAAGCCTTCGTAAGCGTCGCGGGTATCCGAGTGAGCATCAAAATGAAGAATGCCAAACGACGGATGTTTTTCGGCAATGGCTTGAAGCGCGCCAAACGGAACGGAGTGATCGCCCCCGACGACGGCAGCGATTTTTCCAGAGGCGAGGATCTTCTTGGTTTCCTGATAAACGTACTGGTTCAGTTTTTCGCTGAGCTCATTCACCGTGGCTAGAGACTTTTCGAGCGAGGCGTTTCCTTCGATCACGCCGCCGACTTCGATGATGCGAGCGGCTTCGGCCTTGCCTTTTTCATTCCAAGTACGAACCTCGCTCGACTCAGGCAACATGAAAAGGCCTGGCTCATAAGGCTTGTTCACATCGAGATCGAAAAGATCGACCTGGCGACTGGCGGTCAAAATGGCTTCTGGGCCATCGGAGGTTCCGCCGCCGTAAGACGTAGTCGCTTCCCAAGGGACAGGAAGATAGACGATGGAGGCTTCTTCTTGAGTATAAGGTTGAGTATAAGGAAGGCCAAAAACACCCGAATCACTGGTTGCCGCTGCATTTGGATCAAAATGAGTCATGGGTAAGGAGTTGCTCGATTTGACTCCGCTTGTCAACCCCTGGGTGAGCAAGATAGGGTGGGGGCGATGCAATCTTCCCCTAAAAACGTCGATGCACAAAGGCCGTCCACCTGGACGAAGTACCAAAAGGGCCTCTGCGAGGGCTGCTGGTCAGGCTGTTGCACGCTTCCAGTCGAAGCGAGCGCGATGGATCTCATTCGTTTGGGAGTGATTACCGAGGACGAAGCTTGCGAGTCCCTCAAAAAGGTCTCTAAGCGGCTTCTTAAAGAGGGAATCATCCAGGCGTTTCATTCGGTCTCGCAGCTTTTTATTCTCGAACAAAGAAACGGTCGAGACTGCATTTATCTCCATCCCACAACGCGACTCTGTACCGTGTACGAAAAACGCCCGGAAGTTTGCCGTAAATTTCCGAAGATTGGCCCGCGTCCGGGCTGGTGTCCGGCGGCTAAGAAGACTTTGATGGGTAAGCGTTGATTGTTCGCTCGAAAGCTCCTTCATGGAGTAAGAGTCCCCGTAGCATAAGCAAGTGTCTTCTCCCGAAGCTTAAAGTTCACAATAGCCTGAGCCTCGCTGGACTGCGCTTGAACAAGTGCAGTCTGTGAAGTGAGAACATCGATGAACGAAGCCGCGCCGACTGAGTAGCGGCCGCTGATCGCTTGAAAAGCTTCTTTTGCGGCTTTGAGTCCCACTTTCGCGGATTTGAGCTGATCTTGGGCGATTTGATAATCGCTCACTGCGATGCGGACATCTGCAATTGCTTGAAGCTCGGTATCTTTCTGATCGATCTGGGCGTTTTCCCAGGTCGTTCTCGCCGTTGCGACGTTGTAGCGGGTCAGAAAACGATCAAAGAGCGACCAAGTCAAGTTGAGCGAAAAAGTATAGGTGACTTGGTTTCCTAGCTGAGAGAAGACGCTTTGTTGATTGGTGGGTAGAGCATCGACTCCGTTCACGAGTTGTTGATTGAGATGCGAGGCGGCGGAGTTTCTCGAGAAAATGAAATCGAGATGCGGAAAATATCCGCTCTTTGCACGAGTGATATCCCAGTCGGTGAACTTGACCGTGAGCTTTTGCGCCTTCAGATCGCTTCTTTGATCGAGCGCGATCTGGATCAGGTCATCTGAGGTCTTTCCGTTTAAAGAAGAGACTTCAGGCGTCAGCTGAGGTGTTTCGAACTCGTATTTCTTTTGCGGATCGACGCGAAGCTTTCGGATCAAAAGCGTGACATCGTCATTAAGACGAGCTTGAGTGTTGGAAAGCAAAAGCTCGTCCGCGCTGGTTTGCGCTTGCTGGCGGTATAAATCGGCGAGCGAAGCCGAGCCCACTTCGGTCTGCCCTTGCAAAAGCTTGAGTCGACCGTTGGAGGCCGCGAGATTTTTAACGGCGATGTCTAGAAGCTCGCGATCGAGAATGACTGGAAGATACGCTTGAATCAGATCAAGAACCACTTGTTGCCTTGCCCAAGCGAGAGAAAGCTGTGAAGCATCACGCCTGGCCAGCGCGGATTTCAATCCTGCGTAATCCGAAAGACCGTTGAAAATATTTAAAGCACTCGTTAGCAAAAAAGTTCCCGAGGATCCCTTTTGATTGACGAGGCTGAGCCCGCTGAAAGTGTAAAGATTTGTCCCGGTTGCATAGGCGTAACTTGCGCGGACGCCGAAATCTGGGAAAAACAGACCGTAGCTTCTGAGTAATTGCTCGCCCGTGAGCGCGACATTGTTTTCGTTTTTTTGAACCAGTGCCGAGTTCTTTAGGCCGATTTCAATACTTTGCTCGATCGTCAGACGAATAGGCTCTTCGGCCTCGGCAAAAGCGAAGGTAAAGGCTAGAGTGAGAATTCCGAGAAAGAATTTCATCTGGCTCCTGCAACCATTTGATCCTTGGACGGCAGCGGAGGAGGTACGGGTTTGACTTTTTGCCCATCGATGAGGCTGTTGCCGACGTTAATCGCGACGCGGTCTCCTTGGCGAATCCCAGAGCGAATCAGGATCTCTTTTCCGGTATTATCGGCGAGATCGATTTTGACGTAATGAACTCGATCGCCTGACTCGATGATCGGTACGAAAGCCTCGTTGCCTCGCATGACTAGCGCTTGAACGGGTAGAGATATCATCGGCTCAACCTTGATCTTCATACCGACTTGAAGAAAACTTCCCGCAACGATTTTCCGCTCGTGGTTATCGATAATGACTTCCGCCAAAAGCGTTCGAGTCTTGGGATCCAGCTCTCCCGCGAGCATTTCGATCTTGGCGTTGAATTTCTCGTTCGGTCGCGAAACGAGAGAGATCTCAACGGGATCACCCACGCGGACGAAGGGCGCTGTCTTTTGATCGATATAGATAAAGACTCGGAGACGATCTGTTTGCGCGATTGTGAAGAGAGGTTGAGAGGCCGATTGCGATCCGCTCGCGTTTTGAATCAAAGCCCCAGGGTCCACAAAGCGCTGGCTGATTTTTCCGTTAAAAGGCGCGGCGACATTTTGGTAGCTCAGCACGACTTCTTGAGTTTTAAGAGTTGCATCGGCGATATCCGCGGCGGCGAATGCTTGCTGCGCTTCTTGCGCGCTGACAAGCTTTCGTCGCAACAATACGCGATACCGATCGGCGATTCGGCGTTTGTTGATTTGATCCGCTTTAGCCGAGTTGTAAGCCTGTTGCGCTTCGGGCGATTCGACATAGGCGAGCTGCTGGCCTTGCGTGACGTCATCGCCGATATCCGTCAAAAGCCTGGTCATATAGCCACTGACTCGAGCGTAGAGCGTGACCGAATAATAGGCACGGCTTTCCCCGATTAAAAGCAGATCTTTTTCAGGAGTCGAAAGCTTGGCTTCTGCGACGACCACGGGGCGGCCTTCACGTTCCACGCGCTTGAGTTTATCCGTTTCACTCTCTTTCGCGTCTTTTTGTCTAGACCCAAGAAAAGTGATGACAGCCGCTAGGGCGACAATTCCAGCCAAGCTCATCAAAGCGAGCCGAAGAAAATTCTTACGATGGTGACGCTTTGAGTGCTCAAAAGGTTGTGTGTCCACGTTTTGCCTCCTCCGCCATCTCGGCGTCGTAAATGGCTTCGTCTTTGTGGTACTGCGCGCGAATTTCGTGCTTGTTTGGCATCTTTTCGCGAAGAAGGGCGTAAACGATCGGGACGACGAAAAGCGTCGCGAGAGTCGAAAAAATCAAACCGCCGATCACGGCGCGTCCGAGTGGAACGTTCTGAGATCCGGCTTCACTCAATCCCAATGCCATGGGAATCATCCCGAGAATCATCGCAAGAGCGGTCATGAGAATTGGGCGCAAACGAACTTGCCCCGCTTCGAGCGCCGCTTTCGAGGCCGATGTGTCCGCTTCAGTCACGCGAAAGTCATTGGCGAAATTCACCAAAAGATTTGAGTTCGAAACCGCGATCCCGATCGCCATGATGGAGCCCATCAGAGATTCGACGTTGATCGTTGTGCCAGTCAGCGCGAGCATCCAAAGAACGCCGATCAAAGAGCCCGGAACCGCGGCCATGATGATCAAAGGATCGAGCCAGGACTGGAAAAGCGTGACCATCAGCAAGTAGACGAGAACGGCCGCGAGAATCATTCCGAAACCTAGCTTTGTAAACGACTCTTCCATCACTTCGTTCTGGCCGCGCAAACGGATCGCTAAACCTTTGGGGAGCTCTCCGAGAGACGCAATCGCTCTTCGAACTTCTTTCACAACGGACCCGAGATCTCTTCCTTCGACATTCGCGGTGACATCCAAGATTCGCTGAACATCGACGTGATTGACCTGATTCATCGTATTGACGGACTCGACTGTGACCAAGTTTCCAATCGTTTGAGTTGGCGCGGTAGGATTCGCGCTCGCGACCACGCCCGCTTGTTGCAAGATGGCGTTCGCGCCGCCGGGAGTAATGGGAACCGTCATGAGCTCTTCTAGGGAACTCACTTTTTTAATGGGGACTTTGACTACGACGGAATAGTTCACGCCGTTTTCCGGATTGAGATAATAAGACGGCGATACCAGGCTTGAGGATGAAAGCGATACGAGAACACTACTTGCCACGTCACGCTCGGAGAGGCCCAGTTGAGCCGCACGCTGCCGATCCACGTTCATTTTCAGGGTTGGATAATCCAAGATCTGTTTGATGACGATGTCTTTGGCACCTGGAATGAGCTCAAGCTGATTGCGGAGCGTGCGAGCATAGGTGAATGCTTGCATCGTATCCCGCGACTCGATCTGGATATCGAGTGGCGCGGTTAATCCGAAGTTCAAGACTTGGCTGACGATATCAGCCGATTGAAAATACATGACGGAATCCGGAAAATTTTTCACGAAATCGGAGCGGATCTTTGCGCGATAATCAGCCGTGGGCGCATGCCCTTCTTTAAGCGCGATCAGGATTTCGGCATCCATCGAGGCAGCGTTGTCGGTCGGGATGAACGAGAGGTTATAGAATGTTGGGACGCCGATATTGACGTTGATGGTTTCGAGATCTTTTTCCGGAATCAGTTCGCGAATCCGCCGTTCGGCCTCGATGATGATTTTTTCGGTCTCCTCAAGCCGGCTTCCCGGAGGCGCTCGGAAATGCATTCTCATTAGGCCCGCGTCGACGGCGGGAAAAAAATCTTTCCCCACCACAAAAACAGGAAGAGCGAGGGAGACGATGACAAGAAGTATCGCCACACTCAAGGTGAGTTTTGCGTGCCTCAGCAAAATCGAGAGAGTTCGGCCATAGCCTACTTTCATTCGGTCCAACAATCCCTCGTGTTCCTCTTCGTGTGGCGTTCCTTTTAAAAGCCAATGCGCCATGACAGGCACAAGGGTTCGTGAAAGCAGATACGAGGCGATCATCGCGAGTACGACCGCTTCGGCCAAAGGCGTAAATAGAAATTTCGCGGGCCCGGTTAAGAGCACGACGGGAAAGAAAACAATGCAAATCGCCAAGGTTGTCACGATCGCAGGCAGTGCGATTTGATGCGCGCCTTTTAATATGGCGACGGTAATGTTTGGACTCAACGGGCGATTGCGGTTGATGTTCTCGATCTCGACAGTGGCATCGTCAACTAGCATGCCGATCGAAAGCGCGAGTCCTCCGAGTGTCATCGTGTTGATCGACTGGCCAGTCAGCTTCAGCCCGATAATCGAAAACAGAACAGAAAGCGGAATCGATGAGCAGACGATCAAGATGCTTCGCCAGCTTCGTAGAAACAGAAGAATCATGACGGAGACCAAGATCGATGCGATCACTGCTTCGATGAGAACGCTGACGATGGAGCCTCGCACAAAGACGGATTGATCGAAATCGAGCTTGAAGTGGAATCCCTCAGGTGCTGTGTGAGCGAGGGAGGGAATCAGTTTTTTCACCGCGTCGACCACTTCGAGAGTCGAAGCATTCGCTTTCTTCAAGATCGCGAGATAGATGGCGCGCTTTCCGTTGATTCGCACCGCATTTGTTTGATCGGCTTGAGAGTCGGCGACTTTCGCGACATCGTTCATTAAGACTTCTCGACCGTTAATGACTTTGATCGGAAAGTCGCTGAACTCGGGAACCTTGAGGGGGCTTGCGTTCGTGAGAACGTTGTATTCGAGTTTGCCGATACGCGCGATGCCCGCGGGCAAGATGATATTTGACGCTTGAAGAGAATTTGAAACGTCTTGTGGCGAAACGCCTTTTGAGGCTGCAAGTTGAGGATCGACGTCGACGTTGATTTGTCGTGTCGCTCCACCGTAAGGAGCGGGAGTCGCGAGGCCGGGAATAGTAAAGAGCCGGATTCGGACAAAGTTGAGCGCGTAGTCAAAGAGGTTTTGCTCTGGGATATTATCGCCCGTGATCGTGAGTTGCGCGACCGCTACGTTCGCGGCATTGAAAGGCAGAACGTTGGGGGGCGTGATCCCGGGCGGCATGATTCGCAAAATCGTTTGGCAAACAGCGGCGATTTGCGCAGTGGCACTTCCGATATCCGTCCCAGGTTGAAAATAGACACGGATGTTTCCGACGCCAGGAATGGACTGGGATTCAATTCGAGAAACGCCTTGGACCGTCGTCGAAAATGCGCGCTCATTGATCGTGACAACGCGTCTTTCCATTTCTTCGGCGGTGAGGCCTGGATAGTTCCAAATCACTCCAACGACTGGGATGTCGATGACGGGAAAAATGTCAGTGATCATGAAGAATGCCGATAAAGCGCCCATGATCATGAGAACCAACGCCAGAACGGCAATGGAGTAGGGGTTCCTCAGAGCGAGTCGTACAATCCACATTTTTACTGTCCCGAGTTAAACTGCAAGACGAGGCGGGACAGTATGCGATCGTCATGCCAGTAAAAATGTCAGGACAAATTAAAAAAGCCGCCAAGTCGAAAGACTTGGCGGCTTTTTAATGGATGCGCTCAGGTAAGAGTCTGCGCGTTTTAGCGCGGGCCTGCGCCGAATCCAGCGCCACCTTCTGACCTTCCGCCTTCTTTATGGCGGTGCAAGATCAATCCGTGAGTCGGATCATACGGAGAAACTCCTACCGTGACCCGGTCTCCCAGGATGACGCGGATATGGAATTTCCGCCTTCTGCCGGAAAGCTTGGCAGTAATGTGTTGTCCGCCCGCCAGCTTGGCAGTTAAAATCCCACCGGCGAGAACGTCGGTGACTTTACCTTCAATTTGAGCAAGATCGTCGCGAGCCATCGATTACCAGCGCCCGCCACCGCGGTTGTTGTTGCGATCACCACCACGTCCGCCGCCGAAGCCGCCGCCGCTGCGTCCGCCACCGAATCCACCACCACCGCCGCCGCCGAAACCACCGCGTGGTCCGCCTTCGCGAGGAGCCATTGGGCGAGCTTCGTTCACGACCATGGCAAAGCCATTGTAGTCTGCGCCGTTGAACTGAGTGATTGCGTTAGCTGCTTCTTCGTCGGTCGAGAATTCGACGAAACCGAAGCCTTTAGAGCGACCGGTTTCACGATCCATAATGACCTTCGCCGAGACAACTTGTCCGACCTGAGAGAAGATCTCGTTGAGATCGCGATCGGTGGTTGAGAACGGCAGTTTTCCTACAAAAAGTTTCTTACCCATAAATCCTCCTTCGACTTTTACTGACCGCCAACCCCTAAAAAGCTGTGCGGTAGGATAAGTAGCGCCTTAATTCACATAATCTAAGGACCTGGCGCCTAGGTGTCGAATGAAGGAATCACGAGCCCTATGCTAGACACTCTTCTCTTTCGACGTCGTTTCTACCATGCACGTCTAGCACCAATCCCCACAGAATCCTATGACTTTTTGCAGCAAACCGAGGTAGGATCGACTCCCCAAGAGCGCAAAACTTGGGCTTCTTCTTCGGCGCTCATGACCTTCTTAAACTTAGCGCCGGATACGCCTTTCACTCGCTTTTCACAGCTGGCCCAATCGGAATGCCGCATTGCAGTAGCTCCAACTAAGCTGAGATACCCCAGGGGACGTGCCTTTTCTTCGGTTCGAGGCCGCATTTGTGGCAACGAAGTGTCGGCTGGCACATCATGGATGGCAACCGCGTACTCCAAGAGAGGTCCCCTAAATAGGCGGATCGACTGGCCCTTTGAAAAAGCGACAGCGATCTGGTCGACTCGTTCATTTCCAGGAATCCCCGAATGCCCACGAACGAAATGCCAGTCTACTTTTGCGTTCTTATCCCGTGTGGCGAGAGCGGCCGAAAGGCGTTTCCAAAGTTCTTGGTTGGTGACGTCTTTTCCTTCCGCGGTTTTCCAACCGTTTTTGCGCCAGCCCCAAATCCATTGTGTGATGCCGCGAATGACGTAAACCGAGTCTGTGTAGAGAGAAACGGAATGGCCTTGCGATTCGGGAGCTTCCAAGGCTCGAATGGCAGCCATCAATTCCATTCGATTATTGGTCGTTTGCGGATCGCCTCCCCCGAGCTCGACCACTTTGCCATCCGGAGTGGCGACGATTGCGCCCCATCCGCCGGGTCCAGGGTTTCCAGAACTTGCGCCGTCGGCAAAGACCACGACAGGAAATTTCTCAGTCATATGAAGCAAGTAACCTGCTTCGGGTGGACAGTCGAGACGCTTTTGGTTATTCGTTTAAAGGATGCCTAAATCTTCATTTTCCAGCTCTACCGCCGGTCAAGCAGCCGCTCATATGGGTTCGCAAGCAGGAATAAGAACGTTGGAGTGCGGCCGGCAAGCTGCCCCGGGGCCGGCGCTTCCAAGACCGGAGCGTCTTGCCGAATGGCAAAAGCAGCTGCGAGAATACCTGGCCGGCCAAGGTTTGAAATACTCTGAGCAACGTTGGAAAATCGCTGAAATCATCTTGGCTTCGGGCGGGCACCTGGATGCTCAAAGCCTAGTGGAGAGGGTGAAGCAGCAGCATCCCGGAATTGGCGCTGCCACCGTTTATCGCAGCATCAAGGTCCTTTGCGATGCGCATATTCTCAAAGAATCCCTCATGGATACAGAGGGAAAGGTCATTTACGAGCTTTTCGACGATGATCATCACGATCATATCGTTTGCATGGATTGTGGAGAGATTTTCGAATTTCACAACGATAAGATCGAGTCACTGCAGAACGGGATCACGCGCGAGATGCATTTCAGCCAGGTGATGCACCGGCACGTCATCTACGTTCGTTGTGATCTCAAGCTGGTTTTAAAATGCCCAAATGACCTTTCATCTCAGCTGAGGATCCACGCATACAAGGGCTGGTCATCTCCTTTGCATGCCAATAAACCGATATTCGCTATTCCCGGCGAACCGTCCCGAG
>CAZCBS010000098.1:0-12098 GCA_964496965.1 uncultured Bacteriovoracaceae bacterium | reverse complement strand
AGACTGTGATTTCGATCGGGCTTTTAGGCTCGCGCGGTCGAATGGGAAGCCAGGTTTTACGGCTTCTCTCTTCTGACTATTCCTCAAAAGCGAAACTCTCGGCTCAAGCCAACCGAGGGGACTCGCTTGAGGCATTGCTTGCCTCTGATGCCATCATCGATTTTTCTTCGCCCGAAGCATCCGTTCAGCTTGCGGAGCTCGCTCTCAAGAAAGAGGGCCAGCTTCCTGTCTTTGTCGTGGGCAGCACGGGGTGGAAAGACGATCAACTCAAGACGATTGAAGCGCTCGCCTCCAAAACACCCGTCATTCTCTCTTCGAATTTTTCGACGGGTGTTCTCGCCCTTCAGCGCATCCTCAGGGAATCCGCCCCGCTTCTCATACGTCTTGGCTACAAGCCCGTCATGGTCGAAACCCATCACCAGCACAAAAAAGACGCTCCCAGCGGAACGGCGATTTTGCTCAACCAGGCCATCGAAAAATCCGCCGGAACTGGACCGGTTCAGACCCATAGCATTCGCTCGGGTGAAGTCATCGGTGATCACGAGGTGACTTTTTATGGCATCGCGGACCGACTTTCCTTTGCTCATATAGCGCAAGATCGATCCGTTTTCGCTCGAGGTGCGCTCGATGCTGCCCTTTGGGCTCACAGTCGCCGAAAAGAGCTCTCGGCTCAAAAAACCGTGATTTCGATGGATCGCTACTTTGACGAATTGACGCACACTTAAACGCGGCGTTCCAAAAATACGAAAGCGGTTGCGCGAGCCTTCCTCTCGTCGTTATAACAGTCGGCGAGTAAGCGCAGCGGCGCTTCAACAGAGATTTTTGGAGATTTCTCATGAACATTTATGTCTGCATCAAGCAGGTTCCGGACACGGAAACGAAGATTAAGTTGAATAGCGACAGCTCTTGGATCGACACCACGGGCGTAAAGTGGATTATGTCGCCTTACGATGAGTTTGCGGTCGAAGAGGCGCTTCGCTTAAAAGAGAAAAACGCTGGAAGCACCGTGACCGTGCTTTCCGCCGGTCCAGCTCGCGTGGTCGAAACGATCCGCACGGCTCTCGCTATGGGCGCGGACAACGGCATTCACGTTGAGCTTCCGGAGTCCGCCGATAACAACATGGCTGCAAAAGCCCTGGCTGGCGCTCTGAAAAAAGAAGCCAAAGTCGACATCGTGTTTTCCGGAAAAGAAGCCATCGATGATGGCGCGGCTCAGGTCAGCCAATTGGCTGCCGAATATTTCGGAATGCCTTGCGTGACCGTTGTCGCGGCAGCCGAATACGGCGCAGGCAGCGTGAAGTGCAAGCGCGAGATCGAAGGCGGCGCTTTCGAAATGATCGAAGCTTCGATGCCAGTTTGGATCGCGGCTCAAAAAGGCATGAACGAGCCACGCTACGCCAGTCTTCCAAACATCATGAAGGCCAAGAAAAAAGAAGTGAAGGCCCTCAAGATGGCGGATGTCGGCGTAAGCGAATCCGATCAGAAGATCCGTTTCAAGAACTTCCAACTGCCTCCGCCTAAGCAAGCGGGTAAGAAGATCGCTGGCGATCCGGCGACTCAGGCTAAGGAACTCGTTCGTCTCCTTCACGAAGAAGCAAAGGTGGTTTGATCATGAGTAAAGTATTTGTCATCGCAGAACACAGAGACGGTCGTCTCAAGAAGTCCACTTTCGAGCTTCTCGGAGCATCGACTGCCGCGGGAAATGAAACTCACGCTATTCTCCTCGGAGACGGTGTTGCGGATCTCGCAAAAGAGCTCGGCCAATACGGCGCTCAAAAAGTGCACGTCGCTCAGAATCCTGCTTTGAAGTTCTACTCGGCAGAAGCCTACACCAAGGCCGTCGTTCAGATCGCAAAAGCAGGTGGCGCAGAAGTCATTCTCGCGAGCCACACTCCAACGGGCCGTGATTTCATGCCTCGCGTGGCTGCTCAAATGAACGTGGGTCTTGCTAGCGATTGCACGCAGCTTTCGTTCGACGGTGGAAAGATCAAGGCTCGCCGCCCTGTTTATTCTGGCAAGGCAACGGCCGAAGTCGAATTCATCGGCGCAGGCCCGCAAATGGCAACCGTTCGCGCCAACGCTTTGGGAATCCCAAAGCCTGACGCTTCGAAATCCGCTGAAGTGATCAACGAAAACGTGGATCTCGGCGGCTTGAGAACCAAGGTTCTCGAAGTCATTCAAGGAAACAGCGCACGGCCGGACGTCACCGAAGCTTCGATCGTCGTCTCTGGTGGTCGCTCTTTGAAGAGCGCTGATAACTTCAAGATGCTCGAGGATCTCGCTGACGTTCTCGGCGCGGCAGTCGGCGCATCACGCGCTGCTGTTGACTCCGGCTTCCGTCCGCATCGCGATCAAGTCGGTCAAACCGGTAAGGTCGTGTCCCCGACGCTTTATATGGCGTTCGGCATCAGCGGCGCGATTCAGCACTTGGCGGGCATGAGAACTTCCAAAGTGATCGTTGCTGTCAATTCTGACCCAGAGGCACCGATCTTCCAACTCGCTGACTATGGCATCGTGGGCGATCTTTTTACGATCGTTCCGTTGCTTAAGGATGAGTTCAAGAAGATGAAAGAACACTGATTCTTTCAATAATTCGACAACTTAAGAGACCCCGCAAGCCCTGGCTCGCGGGGTTTTTTATTTATCGTCTAAATATTATTGATACCTTCACATTTTCTTCATCAAGTTCTTCAATTCAAGTTTCGATAATTTACTTGAGGTAACATCCGTGAAGAAGCATTCAAACCGAACGATCGGAAAAGTCATAAGCTCCGCTTTCGGCGGAATCATCTTAACGATGATTTTTTCCGGTGCCCTCTCCATCGCCCAATTAAATAAAATCAGTAAACAAAATGTGCGGTTTGCGGAAGCCTGGCTCCCGGCAGTGTCGAAAATCGGTCAAGTCAGCCATGACATTACCGATTACCGCCGACTTCACTTGGAGCTTCTTAATACTACGGACGAGAAAGCCGCGAAGACTCATATCGACGACATCGAATCGCTGGGGCAAAGTCTTTTTATCTACATCAAAAATCTCGATTCTTTCGTGACGACCGAGAATGACAGAAAAACGTTTGAGCGATTCACAGCCGCTTGGAACAACACCTCCTCCGAGCACGCCAAAGCGATCGAACAGATCAACGCGAAGCATGCCGATCAAGCTCGAGACGTCATTTTTGGAAAAGCGCTCGAATCTTACAAATCAACACAAGATGCACTTCAAGAGCTGGCAAGCTCTCAGTTTGACGGCGGCATTGCCGCGAGTGGCGATATTCTCTCGCTTTGCAATTCGGCCAGAACGCTTGTTTTGGCTGTACTAGGATTGGCAGCGCTCGGCGCCGGGGTAGCCGCTTACTTGATCTCGCGCTGGGCCCGCAAGCGCTTGGAGCAAATGAGCAAGCTTTTGGACGAAAAAGCATCCTCGGTTGGAAATGTTTCGTCCGTATTGCTTGAGACAGGCAAAGAACTCATCGAATCCTCATCACGAGCCAACCAAGCGCTTACTCGCGCTGCCACAAGTTCTGAGGAAATCTCAGCGATGGCAGGTAAAACCTCAGACTGCGCTCGCGCTTCGAAAGAATCCGCGCAGACTAGCCAAAGCAGCGTCAATCAACTCTCACAAATGATTCGTGAGCTGACAGAGAATCTTAAAGACGTCGGACTAAAAAGCAGCTTGATCAATGAGCGCGTTCAACTTGGAAACCAAGATATCTCTAAAGTCATCGAGATGATTCGCGAGATCGAGCAAAAAACAAAAGTCATCAATGACATTGTTTTTCAAACTCGCCTTCTCTCCTTCAACGCATCCGTCGAAGCGGCTCGTGCCGGCGAACATGGCAAAGGCTTTGCAGTAGTGGCCGAAGAAATCGGCAGCCTTGCCAACATGAGCGGCAAGGCCGCAGGCGAGATTTCCCAATTGTTAAGCAGCCGGATCGTCGAAGTGGGCAATATCGTAGAAAATACGCAGGCGGGTGTTGCGGCCCTTGTCAAAGACTCCAAGCAAAGCGTCGATCACGGCACCGAGTTAGTGGAAAAGCTCAGCCCTGTTCTCCAAACGGTGATCAACCGCGTCGAGGGCATGGTCAGCATGTCCGAGCAGATTTCGCTGGCAAGCGAAGAGCAAGTCAAAGGCATTGTCGAAATCAAGCAAAGCATCTCGGATATTCAGACCACCGCACAATCAACGGAGCGTGCCGCCACAGAATCCGAGAAAATCTCCAAAGATCTTTTCGGACATGTTGAAAGCATGGGCGGCGTCGTCAACGAGCTCAATCTTTTAGTCAGCGGCAAAATGAAAGAGGCCCCTACTGCGAAAACCGAGCAGGAGCCTCCTATATCTAAGTCGATCGCAGCTTAGATCAAAGCGTTATTTGCAATCGCTGGTTTCGGTAAACGTACCGACATCCGTGCCATCAAACTTCGCGGTAACGGTCTTTTTTGCGAGGTCGCGTTTGCGCTTGATCTTGGAATCGGCAGTCGCCATTTCTTTGCACTTTTCGGCGTCAGCGGCAGACTTATCTTCTACGGTCGGATCACCCGTAGGATTTTTTGCGGACTTATACACATCCAATGCCTTGGGCTTGCTAGGGCAGACTTCGCGATGAGTAGTCATCGAACAAGTGCCAGCAACAGCCGCCGCGCTGCCAAAGCTGAGAACGAGCGCGCATAGAATAAGTTTTTTCATTTCCTTTTCCCTCCTGGAAGAAGTTGAAACATGGTGTTTAAAAGTTAAGGATAACCTCCCGCCCCAAACTCACGCAATTATGTTTTAGGAACTGAGCGTTTTTGTTGTAGTATTTGATGCACGAGGATCGGTTCATGACCTGGCAAACACCACTGTTTTTGATTGTTGCGGCAGCTGCTTTTGGAATTTCCGGATACAAGTTCTCACAGCTCATCAAGCTGATGAAAGCGCATCAGGGGAAACCAACCGATCGACTCAGCAATATTCCTGATCGCATCTGGATGGTGATCAAAAACGTTCTCGGTCAAAATGCCGTTCTTCGCAAACGAATCATCGGCACGGCGCACGCGACGATTTTCTGGGGCTTCATCATCATCACGATCGGAACGCTCGAGCAGTTCGTTTCGACTCTCTATGAACCAGCTACTTTTGAGTTTATCGGACAAGCTCCTTATCATGCCTTGGTTTTTGCCCAAGACATTTTGACCCTGGCCGTCTTGCTGGCCGTTTTTGTTGCTGCTTATCGCCGTTACGTTGTTCGTCCTGCGGGCGTGGGTAAGTCTCGCGATGCTGGCATCGTTTTGACTTTTACCGGTTCGCTTATGGTCGCGATCATTTTGATGAACGCCTTTGGAATCCTGGGCCGTCATCCTGAGTTCGCAACCGCGATGCCGATTTCAAACGCATTGGCTCACATGCTCAGCGGAATGGGCTTGAGCGATTCCGCATATATGCACCTTTCCACTTTCTGGAAATGGGTCCATATGCTGATCGTTCTTGGGTTTGCAGTTTATATCCCAAGCTCGAAGCATCTTCACATCATGGCAGCAGGTCCCAACACTTTCTTGAAAACGCTTCCACGTGAAAAGGGAATGACCCCGATCAATTTCGAAGACGAGTCGGTTCAACAATACGGCGCCGCGAAGGTGACTGATATGAGCTGGAAAGCGGCGCTCGATTACTACTCCTGCACCGAGTGCGGTCGCTGCCAAGATCTCTGCCCTGCGTACAATACGCAAAAGCCGCTGTCTCCTAAGCAGCTGGTTCTCGATCTCAAACACAACCTCTTCGATAACAAAGAGAAGATCCTCGCCGGCAAGATCGACGAAGTCTCTCATGTCATCGACGAAAACGTGACCGAGGACGTGATCTGGGCCTGCACCAGCTGCCGCGCTTGTGAAGTCGCGTGCCCGGTCTTTATCGAACAGGTCGACAAGATTTACGATATCCGCCGCAATCTGGTCATGATGGAATCGCGCTTCCCTGCCGAAGTGCAAACCGTTTTCAAAAACATGGAGACCAACGCTTCCCCATGGGCGTTCTCCGCGGCCGATCGCGCAAACTGGGCTGAAGGCTTGTCCGTCAAGACGATGGCCGATAACCCTGGCGTGGATGTTCTTCTCTGGGTGGGCTGCGCAGGCTCTTACGACGATCGCAATAAAAAGGTTCTACGCGCTTTCGTGAACATTCTCAAAAAAGCCGAAGTCAAGTTCGCCATCCTTGGCAACGAAGAACAATGCACCGGCGATCCCGCTCGTCGCATCGGCAACGAATATCTCTATCAAACGCTGGCCAAGGCTAACATCGAGACGCTCAATCGTTACAATGTGAAGCAGATCGTGACGGCATGCCCTCACTGCTTCAACACGATCAAGAACGAGTACAAAGATTTTGGCGGAGACTATCAGGTTTTCCACCACTCTCAATTTATCGCCAAGCTCATCAGCGAAGGCCGCGTGAAGCCTACGAAGCCTGTCGATGAGACGATTACTTTCCACGACAGCTGCTATCTCGGTCGTTGGAATAATATCTATGATCAGCCCCGCGCGGTTCTCAACGCGCTTCCAGCTGCCCGCACGATCGAGATGAAAGCTCATCACGATCAAAGCATGTGCTGTGGCGCGGGGGGCGGTCGCATGTGGATGGAAGAAACCATCGGCAAGCGAGTGAACGTCGCTCGCACCGAGCAAGCTCTCGACACGCATGCCGGCGTCGTCGCTTCGTCTTGTCCTTTCTGTATCACCATGCTCACCGATGGTGTGAAGACCAAAGAGATGCAGGACAAAGTGAAAGTCATGGATATCGCGGAGCTGATCGATCAGGCTACGCCTTAACCTCAGTCAGAGGCTTGAATTGTAGCTTCGATCCATTGTCGCAAAGTTTCTTTGCTCATCCGGCCATTGGCCACGGAAAGCACGACCGTCTCAAAGCGAGTTTTAGTCGTACCTGCTTCAAGCTCGTCAATCGTGGGATCGAGTGTAAATCCGTTAAGTTCTAAAAATGCGGTAGCACATGCCGCGCCAATTCGTTTGTTCCCATCGATAAACGGGTGGTTTTGAACGAGATGAAAAAGATACGCTGCTGCCATGGTAGCAATAGAGTCGTGCAAATAACTGCCGCCAAATTGAGCCTCCGGCTGTGAAAGCGCGGAGCGCAACAATCCCTCGTCTCGGATTCCGTGACTTCCTCCATAGCGATTGATTTGATCCGCATGGAGATCAATCGCGTCCTGAAACGTAAGAAACCGTATTTCGTCGAGTGTCACTTAGCGAGATTCCGAAAAGTTTTTTCGTACTTCTTATTAACCCGTTCCATGGCTTCTTTGAGATCACGGGCTTTTTTACCAGGCTGGGCAGCCGGCTTCACTTGAAGGGACTTTCCATCGACCGTGGAAATCTCGAGAGAAGTTTCCTCATTTATTTTGAGAAGCTCTAAAACCGGTTTGTCGATTATAAGAGCCAGACTGTTCCCATGTTTCACGAGTTTCTTAATCATAAGCAAAACCTCAATGCATACATTGTATCTACATTGGTATACCCAGTCAAGAGTCCATGAGCTTGTTAAACAGGGCCGAAATGTGAGCATTACAAAACTAATTGGTCTAGACATGCGTTTACTTTGATATTCTAGTCGCTTAATTAATATAAATATCTGTAATAACTATGTTTTTTCATTAAATCCCCTTCTTCAAATCGGTGTTTTAATGGTTACTTTATGGTATATTAACGGTATCTCTCTGGGATAATAAAGAGACTCCAGGAACGACGCCATGGCCAATCCCCTACAAGAATTCAGTATCAAAAATCATCTCGGTCTCTTTAACGAAGTTGGAGATCCGATCTTAAATAAAGTGACGGATTTTCTCTCGGTCTCAAGAAAAGAGTTAGCAGAAGCATTTGGACTTTCAGTCGATCAGATTCGTCCCGATCGAATGTCAGACGTTGCAAAGCAGCGCGTGAGAGAACTGGCGGGCATTCTTGAATTCGTCGCGGAAATTTTTTCAGGCGACAAAAACAAAGCACTGTTTTGGATTAAGACACCAAATCCGCATTTCGGAGGTGTGTCTCCGCGGGAAATGATCATTCGCGGACGCCAACGAAAAGTTCAGTCATTTGTTCTGGCAGTGATGGGCCGAGAATCCGGTAGCGTTGCATAAGTCCCAAAGAGACGACGTTCTTCAGTGATATAAGCCAAGCAGAAGCGATGAGAGCTTCTCATCGCTTCTGCTTGAATCAGCAGTCAGTCTTAATGCTCGATTAAGGTTTGCCGATATCGTAACGCGACGTATGTTGAAGCGTGGCAATCGCGGCCTTCACTTTTTCGTCTAAGCATTCTGCCGTGGGGTTTTGCTCGCAACGGCGTTCGAGGCTTACGATCACCTTCTGATCGTAGCTGCGTTGTTGGCAATAAGCAGTGACGCTGTAAGAATTATACGTTCTGGCAGCAATCCAGTTGAGTGGAAGAAGGCATCCTCCTGGAGTTGTAAAAATCCCAAAGTCCACTGAACCGCAAGCGGTATCGGACCGTACTTCCCATTTGTAGAATACAGTTTGGCACTCGAAATCAAGATCAAGATTAGATTCCTGAGTCTTGATTCCGTACGTCACACGTTGCATCGTGCTGTCAGTGTTTTGGTAGAGCAGTACTGCGTCTCTTGGAACTTCGGTTACATCTCGATCTTCAGCTCCAAAAGCTGGAGCGATCATCTGGAGTGTTCCTAAAATTGACAGGGCCATCAGCGAGAACTTTTTCATCTTTATACTTTCCTTTACGTTAATTCGAAACTTTAGTTATAAAAGCCACTTCTCCCCACTACGGCAGGAGCAGGCAAAAGCGCTCCTCCCGGTGGCAACATTTGCAATGCCTCTTCGGCATCTGATTTTCTAATGTCGTATCGCACGACAGGTTGAACCGTTTGGATAGCCGATTTCACTTTTTCACTCAAACACTCCTCTGTTGGATTCGCCTCACAACGGCGCGCCAAACTGAGGACAACTTTTTGATCATAGTTGCGCTCCAAACAGTAGACACCTACTTGTGCACGAACCTTTGACCATGTACTTTCGTGGCTCCATTTATAGAAAATCGTTTGGCACTTGTACTCGACGTCCAATTCAGTGTCTTTGTTCCGAACTGCTCCCGACAAATCGAGCACACACTCAGCGCCATTCCTTCCGTTCTGATAAAATCCATAGAGCGGTGTCGCCTCAGGTGGCACGCTCGTAATCAGGCTCGGTTCTGCAAAGGCAGGAAGTGCACACAAAGCCGATAGAACAAATAATGCTGTCTTTTTCATTTTTACTTTCTCCTTTAATATTTCTCGACGCACGATTAAGGCTTATCGATATCGTACCGAGCCGTTGGTTGAATTGTCTGAATCGCAGACTTCACCTTTTCGTCGAGACATTCCGCCGTTGGGTTTTGTTCGCAATGGCGTTCCAGACTCACAACTACCTTTTGGTCATAGCTACGTTGTTGGCAATAAGCGGCAACGCTGTAAGACTTGATAGTCCAGTAACGGCCCCAATTCATGGGGTTCAATTGCCCGCCGACGTATTTGAGCTCGCCATCGGTAAACGTCTGAGAGCGTGACGCCCACTTGTAGGTGACTGATTGGCATTTAAAATCAAGATCGAGATTAGATTCCGTTTTCCGTATATTGAGCATTACGTCTTGAATCGACCCCTCTCTGGTTTGATAAAGCAAAGCTGCGTCGTTCGGAACTTCATCGACCTGTTGATTCTCTGCAAAAGCCGGAAGAGCGCATAAAAGAGATAGAGCCATCAGGGGAAACTTTTTCATTTTCTTTTCTCCTTTGAGATTAGTTTGAAGGTTTGTCGATATCGTAACGAACCGTCGGTTGAATCGACTGGATAGCCAACTTCACTTTTTCGTCCAGGCATTCTTCGGTAGGACTCTGCTCGCAGCGACGGCGCAGACTGACGAGAACTTTTTGATCGTAGCTCCGTACCTGGCAGTATGCTTCAACGGAGACGTCCCGCGTGGTGGTAGGATCATAGCCGTTGAAGAGCACGTAGATCGGGTTGCATGATTTTTCTTCGGCCCCGATAGTGCCCGGCTGTCTACAAGTTGTGACGGAGTCAAAAGTCCATTTGTAGAATACCGTTTGACACTTCAACTCAAGATCGAGCTCGGATTCTTTCTGCTGGATCGCTTTCAATGCGGAGTCTATTAGCCTTTGTTTTCCCTCTCCACGTATAGAAGGCCTATACTCACGATCAGATCGGCGCATACTATACAAATACCCAGCGTCGGTCGGGACTTCCGTGATTTGTTGCGCTTCCCCTGCGACTGCGGGGATGGCGCACAACAACGACAGAATAACTAATGGGGTCTTTTTCATTTTTACTTTCTCCTATGTAATGCTTTCAACCATCGGCCGACCGTTTTTACTGAGGCGGAATTTAATTTAAATCAGAAACTAACGCAACGCATAATTTTCCAAAGTGGTTACATCTCTGTAACCAGTGTGAAGCTCGAAATCTGTCGATCAAGCCTTTCAAACGATCACAACAAGCGTGTAACTGGCGATATTTACGGCACTTCTTAAATATTGACTACATGTGTCGCTTGCCATATAAAGCCCCACCTGACCGATAAGCCGAAGTCAAATCGGCGAAGATGGTGGTCACTTTGGTTACAGACCTGTAACTACTTTGTTTACCAAAACCTTGCGAGTGAAAAAGAGAAATGACAGACAGCAGTGACTTGGGAATCCCCCAAAACTAAACAAAGGAATGAAAATGAAAAATCAATCCATTCTAGCTGTCACCTTTTTCTGCGCGCTATCACCCATTGCGACTTGGGCAAGCTCTTACATCGGCACCTCGCACTCGGCCACCTGCCGCTATCCCTATCCATTGAGCACTTATCAAGGCTGCAACGAATACACTCACGCAGGACGCGAAGCCGGAGACTGCGCTCTCGACCAAGCTTTGAGTGATTGCAAAGACGAGCACAACTCAGATTGCGTTGAAGTCGGCACCACTTATCGCGAAATCATCAGCACCGAGTTCATCGGCTACAAAGCGTGTGAAGCCACCGTACGCGTTCATGGCTATCGCCTGGCGGACTAAAGGAGCGGACCCTGGATACCACCGACGAAACAACAGTCGCTGAGCAAAAGCCGTCTTCGCAGAGTTTCGCGCTCGAGATTCTGCGAAGCGAGCTTTCGCGCCGAATGCAGAAAAATTCTGCGTACTCGATGCGCGCGCTCGCAAAAACATTGGGTGTAAGCCATACTCTTCTTTCGCTTGTGATGAACGGAAAGCGTGATCCTTCCCGCCAAATGCTGGAACGGATGGTGGAGAGACTGGAGCTTTCTTCCACTCAAGCCTCGAAGCTGCTCAAACCCGCTGGACGACGAAGAAACTGGCAGGTCCTGCCAGGAGCTCAGAAAATCACGCTCGATCAGCTCGCGTTTATTTCTGAGTGGCAGCATTACGCGATTTTGAGCCTGCTGGAAATTCCGGACACCGAGTTCAATCCGAACTTCATCGCTCAACGCCTGGGCATCAGCGTGCTGCAGGCTAAAGTGTCGATGCAGCGCTTAGTTCAGATGGGAATTGTCGAGCAACGCCCCGATGGACGCTGGCGCCAACGTAACGGTCCGATTGTGATTGAGAACACGAATTCGACCGAAACGACGCGAAAATTCAATCGCCAGCTGATCGAAAAAAGCATCGAATCCTTGGAAAACGATCCAATGGAGCTTCGGGATTTCACTTCCACGACATTTGCAATGAGCCCACGTCAAATCCCCCATGCTCTCAAACGAATCCGTGAATTTCGGCGGCAGCTTGTTTGCGAGCTTGAAGCCGCGGGCTCGCCTGAAGAAGTTTATCATTTGACCGTCCAGCTTTTCCCCTCTTCGAAACGGAGAAAGTCATGAACACACGTGCATTAGTATTTTTGGTCCTAGCAACTCTTGCTGTCATGGCATCCCCGCGCGCATCTCATGCAGGAAACGAAGGCCCGCATGGCGGCGACACTTACTCTTTGGAGTTCACGACGATCGGAGCTGCGCTCGCTGAGCGTCTGGAAAAACTTGAAGAGAAAGACAATCGTCTCTTCCGTAAGTGGAACTTCACCGCGGATGAGTTTCGTCGTGGGG
>CAZCBS010000097.1:0-12119 GCA_964496965.1 uncultured Bacteriovoracaceae bacterium | reverse complement strand
TTTTTGAAATGATGCAGAACCTGCAACGTCATTTCTTTTTAACGCTGCACGTATTGTCTGGTTTGGGAGAGAAGGACTTCGTTCGATAGATTTTTCAAAAACATGCCTCGCTTCTACCACGGGATTTTCGACCCTCCATAAAGCGCGCTATTGACCTGGGTTGAGCTGTTTTTGAGAAGTGATTGAAAAGAAGACTCTTTGAGGAGGGGCTTCACGGCGAGCGAGAGAGCCTGCTTGGAGCTTGAAATAAATAGCACTGTTTGAAAAAGAGCCGTTTTCAACTTGAATGCCGTCAAGAAAAAACTAGCTATTTTAATGGCTTTTTTTGGTTTTTTTGCAGTTCTTTTGATTTCTTGGTTTGATTGTCGGCTTTGCGAGAAGTTTCAATTTGTCGATATTTCGCCATGGTCCAGACTCAGGCCTTGGATCGTGGAAAAGGAGCGCTGTTTTTATTTTTACTCCGGCGCCGAACGAATCGCCGCGTCATTGCGCGTTTTATTTTTCTCTCTATTTTATCTCAGTACTCGCGCCGCACTCCGCACTACTCCGCACTTTGGAAAATCTTTTCACAAGTCACTATTAAATTAAAATTACATAATAAATAAACACAGAAATAGCGGGAATGCTCCTCAGACTTAAAAACCCTCAAACAAAGCGAGAGCCAATTCTACTCCCGCAGCAAGCTTTATTTGCCACAAAACCTTATTTCAAAAGCCCAGCAACCGCCTCAGCAAGCCCAGAAATCGCCTGCGTGCTCTGCTCGCCTTTGAGCAGATCCTTCACAACCACCTGACCCTGAGCTAGCTCCGCATCGCCAAGCAGAACGGCGACACGAGCGCCATGCTTGTTCGCCAGCTTGAGCTGCGCTCCAAATCCATCCGCTGAAAGCGGCGTCGAAACCCGGAGGCCTTTATCGCGAAGAGTGCGCACGATCTCTTCGGCTTTTGAACGATATTCCATTTTCGGAAGAGTCACGAAGACGTCCACTCCTCCACCGAACTTTGGAAGAAGACCGTGCGTTTCCAAGAAGTTCTTCAAAGTCACGTCGCCCCAGCCCAAGCCCACGCCTGATAGCTTGTGGTTGCCGAACAAGCCAACCAAGTTATCGTAACGTCCGCCGCCAAACATGGCGCGATTGTTTTCAGGAGAAATGTCATACATCTCAAAAACAGTACCTGTGTAATAATCGAGTCCACGAAGAACCATCGGATCAAAAGCTACCCGATCGCCGGTGCCGGCATAACGATTAAGGGCAAAAGAGGCCTGAAGTCCATGAACGTCTTGGCAAGGGTAGTCCGTCGCGATCTGCTCAAAGCTCGAGTGAAAGAACTTTTCCATCCGAGCCTGCTGCTCCGCCGAAAGCCCAAGATCGGTGAGCCATTTGGTATATGCTTCTTCTCCGATTTTAGCGCGCGCATCGAGCGCTTTCGTCGCTTTCAATGCCACATCAGCGCTGAGCCCGAGCGTTTCAAAGAAATGATCGATCAGCCTGCGATTATTGAGCTTGATCGCAACAAACTTCTCGCCCCCGAACTCTCGAACCAGATCGATCGCAAAAGAAAGAATTTCTGCATCCGCCAAAAGCGGATCGCCGCCCAACACGTCGACGTTCAGCTGCCAAAACTCGCGAAGGCGGCCACGCTGCGGGCGCTCATAGCGCCAGAAATTCGGGATCGCGTACCAGCGAATCGGTCGCGGAAGCTCGTGAATTTTCCCAGCCACCATTCGAGCTAAGGTCGGAGTCATCTCCGGGCGAATCGCCATCTTGCGCTCTCCGCGATCAATCAGCCAATAAAGCTGTTGATTGACGATCTCCTCGCCTGTCTTTGCAGCATAAAGCTCGAACGGCTCCAGCATTGGGCCATCGTACTCTTGATAGCCGTACGACTCGGCGACCTTTCGCATTTTATTGAACATATAGCGCTGAATGCGCATTTCATCGGGATAAAAGTCACGGGTGCCTTTGTAAGGCTGAGTCGATAGAGCCATGCTTTTTCTTTCTCAAACAGCCTACGAAGCGTCAACTCGGCTAAGGTCTTTTTTTTGCTTCTTTTTGACCCACTATGGCTCAATTCAAAGAAGATCTCTTCATTATGCCGTTTGATCATCGCGGCTCGTTCGAGCAAAAACTGTTCGGAATCCAAGGACGTTCGGCTACAACCTCGGAAAAAGCGGAAATTTCCTCCTATAAGCGAATGATTTACGATGGCTTTCTCCAAGCCATCTCCGAAGGAGTGCCTCGCGAGAAAAGCGGCATTCTCGTGGACGAGCAGTTTGGAAGCGAAATTCTAAAAGACGCGAGGTCCGCAGGTTTTAAAACCTCTTCACCCGCCGAGAAATCCGGCCAAGAGGAATTTGATTTCGAATACGGCGCGGAGTTCGGGGCGCATATCAATCAGTTTCACCCGACTTTCGTGAAAATCCTAGTCCGCTACAACCCTGAAGGCGATCAGTCGCTCAATCATCGCCAATTAGAACGCTTAAAAAAGTTGTCGGATTATTGCCTCAATCATGATTCAGGCCTCATGTTTGAGCTTTTAGTCGTTCCCACAAAAGAACAGCTCGCGCGCGTGGGTGGCGATTGTAATCGATATGATCGGGAGCTCAGGCCGTCGCTCATGTTGAAGGCCATGAAGGAAATCCAAGATGCAGGAGTGGAACCTGCGCTTTGGAAGCTCGAGGGAATCGAATCCGAAGATCAGGCGCGCGCGCTTGTCGCACAAGCCCGAAGAGGAGGCCGAGAACAAGTGGGATTGATCATCCTAGGCCGAGGCGAAAGCGAAGAGAAGGTTCGGCACTGGTTAAGAGTAGCCTCGCATGTTCCCGGCTTCGTCGGTTTTGCCGTAGGACGCACGATTTTCTGGGAGCCTCTGAAAGGCTATCGCGAAGGAAAGTGGGATCGAAAAGAAGCGGTCTCGCAAATCGCTCGAAACTACCGAGCTTGCTGCGAACTCTGGCAAAAAGAGCGAAATGCCATTCATTAGAAGTGATGTAACCATTTGTTATTATTGATATAATAAAACAAAAACGAAACACTAACTTAAACCTGACAGAATCGCATTGACATAAATATTGCGCCGCATTATAACGCGCAACGGTTTCACACCCTATCGCCTAGCGAATGCGATAGGGTTCAATCGCTGACGAAACGGTCGCGATTCTAGATCCTACTGATGCCAATGCACAGTAAGATCGAAACTAAAAACCGGGCACAGCACCCCCCCATTATATGCTGTGTCCGGTTTTTTGTTTTTTGAGCTGCTCGAAACGCCTGCTTAAGCAATCGTGACGCGTGAATCGAGATAAACTTCTTGAACTGCGCGAACGAGGTCGAGACCCTCTTTCCAAGGCTTTTGGAAAGCTTTGCGTCCCAAGATCAATCCAGCACCACCGGCGCGCTTATTGATCACAGCGGTTCTCACTGCATCGACCAGATCCGCGGTTCCTTTGCTTTCTCCGCCCGAATTGATCAGAGGGATTTTGCCCATGTAGCAGTTCGCCACCTGGTAACGGCAAAGATCGATCGGATTGTCCGAAGTCAATTCCGTATAAACCTTCTCATGAGTCTTTCCGTGCTTCGTGGCCTTGTACCCACCGTTGTTGGTCGGAAGCTTCTGCTTGATGATATCTGCCTGAAGCGTCACACCCAAGTGATTCGCTTGGCCCGTCAAATCCGCCGAAGAGTGGTAATCCACACCGTCGACTTTAAAGCCATTATTGCGGGTATAGCACCAAAGAATCGTTCCCATACCGAGCTCATGAGCAGCAGCGAAAGCTTCGCTGACTTCCTTGAGCTGACGAGCGCTCTCAGCGGAGCCCCAGTAAATCGTCGCGCCAACCGCGACACAGCCCATCTCCCAAGCTTGCTTCACTGTGGCAAACATCGTTTGGTCAAAACGATTCGGGAGCGAGAGAAACTCGTTGTGATTGATCTTGAGAATAAAGGGAATCTTGTGTGCGTACTTGCGAGCGTAAAGCCCAAGCACACCCAAGGTCGTCGCCACGCCGTTGCACTCGGCTTCGATCGCGAACTGAATGATTTTCTCAGGGTCAAAGAAGACCGGATTCGGAGCGAACGATGCGCCAGCCGAATGCTCAATTCCTTGATCGACCGGGAAAATCGAAGTGTAACCGGTGCCTTTCAAGCGGCCGTGCCCCATCAGAGACTGCAAGCTTCTCAAGACTTGAGGCTTGCGATCGGAGTTCGACATGATGTCCGAAACCCAGTTTCCACTGGGAGCGTAAATCTGCTCTTTGGAGATGCCTTTGCAGCGATGCTCCAACAAAGTTTTCGTCTCGGCGCCTAGGACTTCTTCAAGGTTCAATTTGCTATTCATAAGAAAAGCACTACATCAGTCATCGCCCCGGCGAAAGCCCTGGAGCAAGTTTTTCTGCTGATGCACTGCGCTCGGTCGCTTCCGGCTTTTCGGCTAGTTTTTTAAGCCGATCGAATTGTCCTTCGAGATAAATTTTTCCGTTATCTTCAAATGCGCTTCGATATCTGCCAAAAGCCGCACGCGCGAAGAAGTTTTTACTCTTCAAAAGATCCATTTCCGACAACAAGCTCTGAATCACCACCACTTCGCCCGTCGACGACTGCCCGCGCCCGGACTCGCAATGCACGGAGGTCCACTCTCCCCAGCTGTCGAAATAATGATCCGTGTAGACGTCCCGCACCCAGGCGACTGCTTCCGTGTTGGAAGGCGACTTCGCAAAGCGACGATCTAAGACTTGATGCATCGTCAGCATTTTATCGGGCGCAAAGTTCAGCTTTCTCGCAAAAAGAGTCGGGGTCGCTGGACGAACCGTTGCCGACCTAAATCCCCTCGCTTCAAAAAGCTTCCACGGATCGATCGGATCGCCCGGGAACTCATAAGCCTTTCGAGCTTGAGTTTTCAAATACCGGCCAAGCCGCTCCAGGACGAGAGAATGAAACTTCGAAACGCGCTCCGTCTTGGACGCCTTTTTCATCGCTTCGACCTCGGCGGAGTCGAGTTTTACTTTGCAGGGAAAATCGTCGCAGTCTTGAATCGGCTCCAGGTCCTTCTCAGTCCACGGCGACCAATCTTGACGAAGCGCCTCAGCGTTATCCGTTGCACGCACGGGGACCCATTCATCGCCAGAGACCGAACTCAGCGCCTCGATCCAAGCCTTGCAGCTTTTGACTGAATCTTTTAGGGAAACTTTTTGGACACGCACCAGCTGAAGAACCGGGCCTTGGTCTTCAAAGCCGAACCAAGGCTTGCCGACCTGCAAAAGATCAGGCGCGGAAGCAAAAGGATTAAGCATTAGCCCCGTTACTGCGGCAACAGTTCCTAAGCCCACTCCACGATCTCCTTAACGTATCTTTTAACGTATGAGCGAAAAGAGAAGCTTGATGTCCTCATCATCGAATGCAACGCCCGCACCATAACTCCAGGCCGTCTTGCCATCGATCTTACGGAAAGACTCCAGACCTCCGTCCACGTACAGGCCTTGATAAACATGGCCCGTCAAAGTGATACGACCATCGGTTGGAACATCCTTGCCGCGAGAATAAATGTCGCCTCGCAACTGGATATCGGATTCGTGTCTGACCGGCCCGAAGTTGATCGCAGCGGAAATCGCACCGTCACCATATAAGGCGCCGATCGAAAGATCCAAGCGACGATCAAAGAAAACCTTACCCACCATGCCGGTCAACAACAAGCCGGTTTCTTCGACTTGAGTAGTGCGTACCGAAGTCGCGGTTCCACCGGCTTCAGTCAAAGTATTGGTAATCGAACGGCGACCGCGAGGGTCGACGGAAATCCCCAGCAAATAATAGCGCTCCGGATTTGGCCAGATGTAGAACTTGAAATACCCCCGGCTTCCGTCATAGCCGCGCAGGCGCTGACCACCGATATCGACGACAAAGCGAAACTCGCTCGCGCGTCCCAAGATCTTGTTCAAATTCTTGAGCGCCTTCTCCAGTTCATCAGCAAAAACCGGATCGTTCACAAGACGACCTACGGAACCTTCGCCTTTGTTCATTCGAGTGAGCATGTCTCGCATCTGATCGATGGCGGCTTCAAGCTTTGCCAAAGTTCGTTGAGCAGTCTGGTTGAGTCCACTGTCAGGAGAAAGCGTTTTGGAAGCATTCTCCAGAGTCTTATTCAACTGCTTCATCGTCGCGCGAAGCTCTTCGGGGTTGATGGCCTGACGAAGATTCGACGTGAGCTGAGTCATCTCATTGACCAGTCCGTCCACGCGATTCACGACCGCTTGCATGTCTTGCGAGGTCTCACCCACCGGAATCTGGCGTCCCCCGGTCGTCCCAGCGCGAACCGAAGCTTTCGGAGTCGAGGAACTGGTGTTGGCCGCTTCAGCGACGCCTTCTTCAGCATGAGCACTGGAGACGATCGAATCCAATGCCCATTTCACTCCTTTTGATAAAGCTTGAGAATAAGCGCGATTTTGAATTCTCACGTCACCCGTTTTTGGCCCGCCCAGATAACGAACCGGCTTCAGCTCGACAAACTTGTCGCCCAAAAACCCTTCGCCACGAATAAACGCGCGAGTCGATGGAAGCACTTCGACAGGAGCCGTGATGCAGATCCCGAGATCCACGTGCGTTTCGCTCAAATCCACGCTTTTCAGATAGCCGATTTCGATTCCCATCGATCGGACGGCTGATTTCATTTTCAAGCCCGTGGCATCCTCCACGCTGATCTTGACCAGTTGGCAAGAGCGCCACCAATAGGGCTTATCGTTCACCAAAACCGTCACGACTCCTATGAGAAGGAGCCCGATAATCGTGAAAAGTCCGACCTTGATGCGAGTAGTAATGCTTGCGTCGAGTGAGTTCATAAATTCAAAGTTTCAGGTAGGAAAACCCGAAGGGTAAGAATGAGGTTAAAATATAATCCGCCAACAAAATCGCCAAAATCGTCGCCACCACGGTTCCACGAGTCGCAAAGCCAACCGCTCTTGCGCCTCCGTAAGCGTGATAGCCATAATAACAACCAACCCATGTAAGAATGAGTCCGAACGTACAACCCTTCGTCACACAATGCACGAGATCAATTGCATCGACCACTCGAGTGTACTGGGACCAGAAAATCGTCCAATCCAACCCCATGATCCCGCAGGCCACTCCTGCCGCAGCGATGGAACCGATCACACCAAACATCACCGCCAGAAGCGGCATCATGAGCAGACCTGCGACCACCCGGGGGGCCACCAGAAACTCAATCGGATCGATCGCCATCACTTCCAGCGCATCGATTTGCTCAGAGATTCGCATACTGGCGATCTCCGCAGCCATGGCAGCTCCTGCTCGGCCCGTCACCACGATCGCAGCCATCACCGGCGCGAGCTCGCGATAGAGACCGACACCGACGCTTCCGCCCAGCAAAGCCTCCGCACCGAACAGCTTAAAAGAAACATAGAGCTGATATCCAAGAACTCCACCCAGGAATATGGCCGCGACCGCATTCACAGCAAGCGAGCTCACGCCAATGAACTCGCATTGCTTGAGAAGCAAGCCCGAGCGGCGAGAAAGCCGGGTCAATGATCCCAGGGTCTCACCGACAAATAGGGAAAATTGCCCCAAGCTGGTGACAAAAGTTTGAACTAGCTCTACCCATTTCACGTTGTCCTAAGTTAAGACTAGAAAGACCATAAACACAAGAAAATCCAAAGAATATGATGCGCTCCTTTTCACAGTTTATTCTTCGACGTGCGGGCTGGGTTGCCTTTTTCGGAACTCTACTGGCCTTTGTGGGAGCCTTTTACTCCGTCCAACTTTACAAAAATCTTCGAACCAATATCGAAGAGCTTCTTCCGACGTCCTCTCGCGCGGTGATCAATCTGGACGAAGTTCAAAGCCGACTTCGCTCCATTGATAGCTTGGGAGTGCTGATTTTTTCGAAAGATACCCGCGCCAGCAAACGCTTTGTCGTCGATTTAGTCAAAAAGCTCGAACATGCTCCTCCATCTGTAGTCGCGAGCGTTGAGTACCGGATCACTCAAGAATTAAAATTCTTCAAAGACCGCCAAGCGCTCTTCATCGATCTGCCCGACTTGATCCGAATCCGTGACTACGTCCGGGACCGAATCGATTACGAAAAATCACTTTATAACCCGCTGAATATCTTTGCTGAGGTCAATATCCCGGAGCCTGCACTCGACTTCAATGCGCTTCGGGGAAAATATTCGGCTAATCTTTCCACTTACGACCGTTTTCCCGACGGTTTTTACGCCACTCCCGACGAAACCAAACGCGCAGTTCTCGTTTATCTTGCCGGCGAGTCTTCCAGCATCGATAAAGACCTTGCGCTCAAGCATACGGTCGAAGACGCGGTGAAATCCTTGAATCCCGCCTCCTACGCAACAGATCTCGAAGTTAAATATACGGGCGGCGTCCAAGACACGATCGAAGAGCATGACGCATTGATCGAAGACCTCGAGCTTTCCACGATCATCGTCATGGTGGTGGTCACCTTAGCCATGTGGGCTTTCTTTCGTGCCGCTCGCGCGACTTCCGCGCTCGTCATCAGTCTTTTCATGGGAACGTTTTGGACCTTCGGCGCGTCTTACTTCGTCGTGGGTTATCTCAACGCCAATTCGGCGTTCTTAGGCTCCATCGTCATCGGCAACGGAATCAATTGCGGAATTATTCACCTCGCCCGTTATCTCGAAGAGCGGCGTCGGGGCCGCAGCAATTCTCGAGCAGTGTATGCGTCGATCGTTCATACAGCAACTTCCACTTGGACTGCGGCGGGCGCGGCCGGCTTGGCATATGGCTCATTGATTCTGACGGACTTCAGAGGATTTCGCCAGTTCGGGATCATCGGCTTGATCGGAATGGTACTCTGCTGGATCAGCGCTTATACGCTTCTTCCTGCTTATCTCACTCTCCTGGATAGGTTTCGCCCGCTGGTTCGCAAAGGAAAACCCGCGCCGAAACCGATTGCAGCGAACGCGCTCGCTTGGCTGGTCGGCCGATATGGCTCGATGATCTGGATGATTTCGCTGGGTGCGACAGTTCTGTCACTCGCGATGTTCGGTCGTTACAACTCCGGGATTCTTGAAACCGATCTCTCACAGCTCCGAAACAAGCACAGCTTGGAATCAGGCTCGGCTTACCTTTCTCGGTATCTCGATGAGATTTTTCAGCGCTATCTCTCGCCTCTGGCGATTCTTCCTCGCACCCAAGAGGACGCAGCGAAGATCGCGGCCTTGTTGAAGCAAAAGAAAGCGGAAGAAGGCAAAGCGAGTCTCATCAGCAGTGTTCAAACTTTGGACGATTTCGTTCCGAAGCAGCAAGCTGAAAAGCTCAAGGTCCTCGAAGAGATTCGTCGAACGCTTCCTCCGAAGATTTTTTACCGGATGTCCGAGGCCGATCAAAAGCTGGCTCGACAGTTTCTCACTCCCGCGGTTCAGAAGCCGATTAAGATGAAGGATCTTCCGCCGCTTCTTTTGGATAAGTTCACGGAGAAAGACGGCTCGATCGGAAAGCTCATTTTGGTCGAACCTCCGATCGGAAAACAAACCGACGATGGCGACAAGCTCGTTTCATTTATTCACGACCTGAGAAGCTCCGCCGATCAAATCGAACCTGGCTGCGCGGTTGCGGGAAGTCTCACGATCACGGCCGATATGATCCAAGCGATCTCGCGCGACGGCCCGAAAGCGACGCTCTTTGCTTTGATCGCGGTTTGCTTGCTGGTTTTCGTGCTCTTCAGAAACCTGAGAACCTCCGCATTGATCTTGGCAGCGCTTTTCATGGGCGTTTCCTGGCTTGCGGGAATCATCTTGGGCTTCTGGGTCAAGATCAACTTTCTGAACTTCATCGCGCTTCCCATCACCTTCGGCATCGGCGTCGACTACGGCGTCAACGTCTTTCAGCGCTACCGCGAAGAAGGCGAAGGCAGCATCTTGTCGGTCATCCGAAACACCGGCGGCGCTGTTGCGCTTTGTAGCTTCTCCACGATCGTGGGCTATTGCTCGCTCTTGATTGCGAGCAACAAGGCTTTCAAGAGCTTTGGATTACTGGCTGTCGCAGGTGAGCTGACCTGCGTGATCGCGGCGCTGATTGGCTTTCCGGCTTTGCTTTTGATGTGGCATCGGAAGAAGGTTGCGAAGGGTGCTACTGCTTCAGTGGGTGCTCGTGAGAGTGTGATGGTCGAGTGAGGATTTTTTTGTGAGCTTTCGCTCGCAATCGATATCAAGCCTAGATTTTGCTTTGGGTTGAGAGGTCAGGAGCTTTCAGCTCCTAACTACCACTTCGTTTTCGTTTGCATCTTGGCGAGCGGAAATCGCAGCTTCAGCAGCGAGGCGCTTGGCTTCGGCGGCTTGAGCTTCGCGCTCACGCATGGCTTTTGCGACCGCGATGAGACGCTCCACTGCGGAGACGTTGGAGAGAACTGCGACCAAAGTCAGGGCGGCGACCATGGGATGGCCGATTGCGACTGGGAACTCGCGGGTGACTTCCCACCATGGAATCGTCACAGGCGAAAGAGCTGCGCCGATGATCAAATACATCGCGCGCTCAGGACGACGCATGCTGCCTTTAGGTGGGCTGACGTGGAGGGCTTCTGCCTTGGCGGTTGAATAGCTCACCATGAAAGAGCCGATCATCGCAGCCAAAGTGAGAACCATGAGAACTGGGATCTCGCGATAATAAATCAGCAATCCGCCCAGGAACATGAACTCAGCGTAGCGATCGACTGCTGCATCGAGAACTTCACCGGCATCCGATGCCGTTCCTGACATCCGAGCCACAAGTCCATCGAGCGAATCCATCACAGCGGACACGCAAGCAAACGCGGCACCGGATCCAAAATGGCCAAACGCCAAACACAATCCTGCAATCAAACCGAATGCAAGAGAGGCCCACGAAACGCCGTTAGGTGTAATCCGGCAGTAGACGAGAAACTTCCCAAGAGGTTGAAGGAACCAATAAAAAGCTTCCATCATCTCTTTGCTAAGAAGAGCACTGGCGCCCTGCTTATCTACGCGATCAAAATGCGCACGGCCTTTAAGTACCACTCGAACTAGATACGCCCCTGCAATCAGAGCGACCAGCCCAAGGAGAACCGCGGTATAGATCCACTGTAAATCAGCGATAGACGCCATCATATACTCATTATCGGCTATTCATCGTCGGGACCCTAGCCCGAAAATGAATTAGCGGCTTTCTTCAGGCTCAGTGACTCCGTAATAGGTCAATCCCAAGTGATTGATCAGCTCTTCATTGGTGAAGAAACGGAGTGTATTTTCCAGCTTCAAGAGCTGTACCGAGAGGTCATGCTCTGGGCTAAGTCCTTGTTTTACAACAGGAGCCTTGAAGTAGAAAGACAACCATTCTTGAATGCCGCGGAGCCCTGCACGACCGGCCAAATCCATGAAAAGAGCCAAGTCGAGAACGATTGGCGCTGCCAAGATCGAGTCACGGCAGAGGAAGTTGACCTTGATCTGCATCGGGTAACCGAGCCAGCCGAAGATGTCGATATTGTCCCAGCCTTCTTTATTGTCGCCACGTGGAGGATAGTAGTTAATACGAACCACGTGAGAAATATCGCTGTAGAGGTCTGGATGACGCTCTGCGGAAAGGATGTCATCCAAGACACCCGTCTTGGAGACTTCCTTGGACTTGAAAGAACCTGGATCGTCGAGAACTTCGCCGTCGCGGTTTCCAAGAATGTTCGTGCTGTACCAGCCGGAAACGCCGAGTTGGCGGTTGCGAAGGCCTGGAGCAAGAACCGTCTTGATCAGGGTTTGACCCGTCTTGAAATCAGATCCACAGATCGGAATGCCCATTTCTTGAGCAAGCTCTTGCAAGCAAGGCATCTCGACAGAAACGTTTGGAGATCCGTTTGCGTATGGAACGCGCTCTTTCAAAGCAGCGTAGGTGTAAATCTGAGAAGGAGAAATCGAAGGATCGTTGTTGCGCAATCCATCTTCGAAAGACTTCAAAGATTGGTGAACTGCAGAAGGTGGGGTGTAAACTTCAGTCGAAGCGCACCAAACCATGACAGCGCGATCGCAGCCATTGGCCTTCATGAAGTTGCGGATGTCAGCGCGGAGTTGTTCCGCGAGTTCCATCTTGTTTGCGCCCTTCTTGACGTTTGGACCGTCGAGGCGTTTCACGAACT
>CAZCBS010000096.1:714-12209 GCA_964496965.1 uncultured Bacteriovoracaceae bacterium | reverse complement strand
CTTCTCTTAAGACCCCAGCCCCTCTTGATTCCTATTTCCTCTGGGTTTCGGACGAGGGATGTCTTTATCCAGAGGCTCTCCACCAGTATTGGCAGGTGCCTTTGGAGCGGTGCCTCTTGGTTACGTTAAAGGACGCTAAAGAAGTTTGGCGGACCGGGTGTGAAGCGATCCAAAGCGGGCTTTTTGGATGGGTTTTTTTACGCCCATCTAAAGCCTGCGACACTCCTCTTTTAAGAAAGTTGCAATTGAGCGCAGAGCGGACTCGCACGCGGGTTTTTATTTTGAGTCGCAATAAGCTCCCGCATTGGATGTTGAAAGTTTCGCTCGAAGCAAACCATGAAACGCATCCTTTATTTCAGCTCCCTGTCGACACTTGCCTCACATTTTCTGCAAGAGTCATCGACTGGATACAGTCCAACTCCGAACGAATTAACGTACAGAGGTTCTCTCGTGCTGCAAGAGTTACAAGCTGCATCACTCGGCACCAAAACCGCATTGACGCTGATTGGAGGGTCTCCTGCAAAAGCTAGCTGCGAAACCATTGAGACAAACAAAGCGGACAATACCCATTTACCGACTGACATCATATTTTCTCCTTAAACTGTAAAGACTTAAATCGAACGTCACATCGGAGCGCATTATACAATCCCAAACAGCGCATCGCATTATTTTCCTTATTAGAAACACTTAGCAAGCGTAAGAGCTGAATTCTATATCTGAACTTTAATTATTCCGTGCCGTCTTTAACGCGTGGTCGAGGCATTAAGAAGAACATCGTTCGCGATGGAGTACTTGCCTTCCCATCGAACGATCAATCCTGGATGCTTCTTTTTGATTCTTGAAAAGAGATTGTTGAGCCGATTCTCAGCGGCGAGAATGTTGGCGTCACTCCCGTAGAGCTGGGAGATGATCTCGAACTTGTCCAAAGGCGCTTGAGCAAGCAATTGAACGAGTTTCTCCTCCATGGGACTCAGTTTTTTCGCCGTACTTCGTCTCGATGCGAGTGGATGATGCGTCGGATTTGCGAACGTTCCACTTTGTTTGAGCTCATCGATCGATTTCAGCAGTTCCTGGACATCGGGAAACGAGGATGCCCTCGCTCGATCGTAATCGAGTTGAGCTTCGCTCAGATAGCCTAATTGCAATAGCAAATGGCAGCGATGCGCTATCGCCATGAAATACGATTGGGATTCGCCTTCACGCTCCAACAGCGTGATAGAGTGATTGCAATAGTTCAACGAAGCAACCCATGCCCCGAGCTTCTGGTATTCGCGCGAAATCTGAAAAAGCGCAGTACCTGCCGCCCCGGAAAGTCCCGCTTCGCAAGCCTTCTGATAAACGAGCTGATAATCGTAAAACAGCCTCTTATTCGCGTGAATCCGGGCTTCCGCGGTTACATATCGAAGAAGCGCGTCCATCGCTTTTCCTTTCGCTCCCCCCGCTTCGAGAGCAAGGTGCGCTTGCCGAAAATACTCTTTCGCTTTCAGATCGTCTTTGAGCGCTTCGGATGCCATCGCGGCGATGAATAGAAGCTCCCCGCGCCTTTCTGGGTCTTTTTGCGCAAGCTCTAGGATAAGCGGCAAAAACGTCCGATCGACTTTCTGCTCGCAGATCTGCTTTCTTAGGGCCACAGCCAACCGCAAGAACTCCAATTCGCGCGAATCGATCTTAAGCTCATTCACGAGCACCGGAAGCAAAGACTCTAAACGCCCCAGCTCGGCGACATCGCCTTGGAGATGCGCGATAAGCGTGTGGATATAAGCCTCTTCAAAGCTCCCGATTTGCCCGAATTTCAGGCGAAGTCTACTCAACTCATTCAAGCTGGCTTGAATGATGTCATTCCATGTCGCCATTATGTAATGGACTAAATAGGCTGCGGAGAAAGAGACCGCTATGAGATTCTTATTAGAAACACTTAGCAAAATAAAAACTATTCAGCGTAGAGCTCGATGCCTCTCCAAAATATGATCTTAAGAAGAGTTCGTTAATAGTTTTGAACCAATCGATTCGCAAACGAACCACCGCTCAACTAAATAATCACCGTATGTACGTTATTTATCGCGCTCATCAAAGCCAGATGAAGGCAAGCCAAGCAATCGCAGTTTTCCAAGTCGGCGTCTTGTAATGGATGACCCTTTTTTCTTAAAGCATTCAACAGGCTTCGAGCCATTGCTTCTATTTCCGGGTCTTCGAGATTGACTTCAAGAAAGAGCGGAACCACTGCAAGCAATTCGTCGAGTGTGTGATTATCAAAACGAGATGTATGGGAATTGGAACTATTTGTATTTTTCGTCATGCGGAGCGCATGAGCATGAAGCGTGCCAGTAGACTATAAAATGAAGATGGCCTTATCAGTCGTGCTTTCGCCTGATCCCTTAAGGCAGGTTTCGAAATCACTGTCGCTTGTAATCAAGAGCGGGAATTTGCTCTTTAGGAATAGGTTCATGATCATGGCGTCAGGGCCTCGCATGCCATTCTTGCCCATAATGCGAACCATATCGCTCCAGTGTAGAGATTCTTCGAAAAATTCAGACGTATCTCCCTCGAGAATCTCAATAAAGTTGAGGCCCAGTTCTTCTTCGACAGTCTGCCATTCGGAGACGAGAAGCGCGCCCAAATATGTGTCGCAAAAACTTTTCCAGCCGGTGCCGACATAGGCATCTGCAATCAGTCCCCGAAGCTTTTTGAGTTGGGATTCATTGATCTTGTACGATTCTTTGTTGCGTTGAGCTTCCGTATTTCTGTCGCGGATATTTTTAAGCAGATTAAAAAGTTCCTGGTTTCGGACATCCCGCTGGAGCTCTCCAAAGAGGGAAATACTAGCATTTGTGAGTTGCTTCCGTAAGATTAAGTCGACGAACTCCATTCTACTGATAACATTCGCGTAGATGGGAACTTCATTCTCGAAAATCAGGTCATGGATCTCGTTGGCTTTGCCAAATAAGCGGTCGTCAACATAAGCTAAGCCATACAAAAAACCAGTGTCTGCAAAGCAACCAGGCTTGCAGTCATTGTCTTTAAGGTACTCTGACAGGTCGTGGGCACTTCGAAGGATCTGCATCACAAGTCCAGGTCCCCCGGTCGGCGTCTTGGCGCTGCTGCAATTTTCTTCTGCTCGTCTTCGCCGTAGTTGATCTTATTCACGAGATCTTTAGGGGGTTGCTGCTCCCCAAGCTTTTTCAGCCGAGCAGCCAATTTTCGTCCGGCGTCCTTTTTCGGCAAGTTTGTCTTCTTTTTTTCCATGAAGCCCTCCAGTCATTAGGACTGTTATAACCCAGGACTGCATTCCATCTAAGCATCTGGTTTAATTAGTGTTTATTATATTTTGATGATTTAACTATTCAAAAGCGAGCAAGATTGAAGCAATCAGTTCAAAGCGGAACCACTGCAAGCAATTCGTCGAGTGTATGGTTATCAAAACGAGATATTTGAGAATTAGAACTATTTGTATTTTTCGTCATGCGTTGCGCATGAGCATGAAGCGTGCCAGCAGAGTAGAGCAGCGCCCGATCGGCGTATGCTTCCGATCGGGCGCTGCTGAAAAAATCAGTCGTGGTTAATTTCCACGTCATGAGGAAAAGGCTGCCCTTTCCCTTTTTCCAAGAGATCTTTGAGACTCAAGATAAAGACTGCCCACTTTGTCGTGCAGCTAGCAAGCATTCCAGTATTTTCACGCCAACCGGAATGGCTGAAGTGGATGTAGCACTGACTTTCCTCAGCATCTAACTTGAAGGAAATCTCCGTTCCGGTCCACTCGTCTACGCCTTCTTTTTGATTCGCTTTCCAACGAATCAGCTTCTCGGGCTGAAGTTCGACGATTTCGAACTTCTGACAAAAATCTCCAAACCAGAACTCCAACACGTCTCCGACTTTTGAGCCGCTGCCGCGAGTATCCGATGTCCACCAGCTTGCGAGCTTCTTGGTGTCCGTAAGCGCTTCGTAAATCGCCTTCGGCGATGCCTTGATTCCTACTTCGTGAAGAATGTCGTATGTCTTCATAGTTTACCTCTGATTCGTTTGTGATCCGCAAGATCCCTGAAAATGAATCGCGCGTTTCGTTTCGAGCAATGACTTCAAGCTGCTGAGCACCATCGGCCATCCGACGGTGATGCCTGAGAAGGTCTTGGAGTTTTCTGGGAAATCGTCGTGAGTGACCGTGAGTTTCACCAGCTCGGGATTGGGCTCGAAGCGCTCCAGAAGAAAAGTGACCTGCGACGGTTTTTCGGATCGCAACGCCTCATCGGTCTGAATGCTCCAGCTATACGAAAGCACCTTAGGCTTTTCAGCGGCGAGAATCTTTCCGGAGACTTTCACTGTTCCGTCTTGCGTGATCACCTTGATGGGAGATCCAGTTTTCCAGTCGGACTCGATATCGCTTCCCATCCAATACTGGCGAGTAAACTCCGAGCTAGTCAGTGCCTGCCAAAGCTCATCGAGCGTTGTTTTGATATAGCTTACGTATAGAAATTTTTGGTCATTCATTTCGATCTTCCCTTCTTTGCTTCAAGATTCTGTTTCAAACTATCCAGCGCTTGAGCCTTCTGGCGCGCAAACTTGTCAACCCAACGTCCGTAGGTCTCTTGAATGGGAGCCGGATTGAGGAAATGAAGCTTCTCGCGGCCCTCTTTGCTCACGGTAACCAGGTTCGCTTCTTCCAAGATCGCCAAATGCTTCATCACCGCTTGCCTGCTCGTACTCAGGTTCTCGCATAACTCTCCCAGAGTCTGTCCGTTCCGTTCGCAAAGCGAGTCCAGCAGTTTTCTCCGACTTTCATGCGCAAGCGCTCTGAAAACCGAATCCGTATCTCCAATCACACTATCGATAATACGTAACCTTTTGGTTACATGTCAAGTTCGATGTAACTGTCGGAAATCGTTAACAAATGGCTACAAGGCCTCTCTTAACTGAGCCTGAACGCAGGCACTCTTCAGTTTGTGTAGAAGCTGAGTTTGGAGATCGCCGGGATTTTGCTTTCGATACAAGAAATACTCGTTCTCGAGAAAGTGGATCGCTCGCGTGATCGTCTGAAGATTTTGACCGTCAAGCTGTGCATAGAGAAACGAAGCTTTCTCGCGCAAATAAGAACTGGGCTTCGGATCAAAAACATACTGTCCTACAGCTTCGATCAGCTCATTCGGCAGAGGACGCGTCAGCTTTTCGATCTTGTCCAGCTGTATTCCGCGCAAGATGGAAGCGCTAGATTGCCTGGTGATTGGATCGTTTAATGTCTTCACGTAAATATCGATGCACCGCTGAGTTTTGCAGTCGACGTCAGCCAAAAGATCGAAGTCATGAATTCGATCAATCAATTCGGGGTGCGTTTTGACGATCTGTAAAAGAAATCGGCGATATTTACCGACATATTCGCGTTTTTCTTGATCTCCTGTGATCGAATTGAGCTCGGAAATCAATTCTTCGATCACTGCTGGACGCCATTCTGTTTGTTTCTCGAGAAAAGTATTTGCATGATGCGCAGCCGCATTCCAGTGACCGTCGATGTGCTCTCTCTTTCGATCCCATGTCTTCACGATTTTGAGTACCTCGGGCTGAATCTCCGGCCTCAGATCACCCGCTTTAGCAAGCTCTTCAAAATAATTCATCGCGCCTTCCACCTCGCGGTCGTTAGTCGATTGAAGATATTCGAAAACGACGCGATCATCCGCGGCGCTCAGTCCAAGCCTTGAGGCTTGATACATACCGATGAGTCGATCGTCGTGATTTTCGCTTTTCAAAAATCCCAATAAGTCTCTTTTTACCCAATCAGAAGTCGGCTGCTTTTCGACTAAACGATATGTCGCGTATTTTCTGAGATGGAGCGGCCCCTCTCTCAATAGTCGGTTCAGCGACTCCGGCCTGACTTGACTCATTCTTTGGATGACTAACTGCGCTGCCTTTTCCTTATCTCCGGCCGTGAATGAATCAGGGCTTGCGATCAAAAACTTTTCAACGACGGAATAGTGCTTCTCAATCGACTCATCCGAAGAGTTTTTGATGATCGCCAAAATCGCTTCCCCTTGAGTGAGGCTGTATTTTTTACGTATTTCTTTCGTATTCAAAAAGTCACTCAGAATTCCCAAAGCGGCGGAATCATCGATGTATTTTGCCCAAGTCAGAATAGTTTTGTCGCCCTCTACAGCCGAATGAAACTTCTCCGCCGCTATCTTCTGAAAACGAAGCGCAGATTCGCTATCAATCTTTTTCTTCAAATGCGGATAAATTTCGAAGATCGAGTCGATCGCCGTGACATTTGGGTCCACATTGGAAATCTCTTGCTTCATCAGCTTCAAGAGATTTTTTTCTTCTTTCTCGCTGAGCACGAGTGCTTTGGAGCTGAGACGTCTTTTCAGTTTTTCTCGAAGTCCCAGCTGCGATTGATCCGCCAACAAATCGTCGCTCAAGAGCATCTGAAAATACTCAACCGGCCCGATATTGAGGCTTTCTGGAATGACTTTAAGCGCAGATTTGTTTTGGACGACGACGAAGTCCGTACTCGGCACTAGGACAAAATCAGAACCCTCTCGGGCGTTGGGATTCAGATGAAAGCGAATCGTAAGCCCCGTGCCACGCGCGCCTTCGCGGCCGATTTTGGTATAAAATCCGTCTCCATATGTGGCAGTTTCACCGCTAATCGTTCCACTGCGCGAGATCAAAACATTTGGATCCCCCGTATGTGCACGAGTAATGCTTTCGTAAGCAAGAAAGTTGCTTGTCTCATGCGCAACGACATCCAGACCTAGCTCTCTCGCAGTTTTTCCAGTGCCTTCGCCAAGAATTTTTGAACGAAGCGGCTCTTTATTCATCCACCAAGCAAGAGATTCCACGCCGCGTGTACCGTTTTGGATCGCCGCGAGCTTGCTTCGCAAGCCGAGCTTCTCCAATGTGTCCCAGGCATACTCGATATTGACCGCGTTTTGGATGAGTTTCTTTCCGTTCTTTTCGATCCAATTCGCGACGTAAGGATTTTGCGTGTCGCGCTTGGGGTCGAACTCATCGATCACTTTTTTGATCTGAGCGAGATCTTCGGATCTCAGATTTAATTCGTACTGAAACGCCTTGGTGAGATAGCGAATCGCGGACAGAATCGGAGGATTGCGCCCTTCTTTTGCAAACCGAGTCGTCTCGTGAAGAGGCGAAAAATAGTAATGAAGCTTTCCCTCGTACACATCTTTTAAAAAGAATGGTTCTTTGGAATTCCAGCTCCGGACGTCACGAATGATAGCCTCGCCCTGTTTAGGTTTTGTTATTTCTACTAGGCCTGTTGAATTAGAGTCTGTATGCTGATTCATGAAATCAGGATTATTGAGGATCGCCAGCTTGTCTGCCATGTCCTGAGTCAGAAGGCGCACTTCCCACGCCGATTTCGAACCCTGAAGATGCGGGAATTTCTCGGCAAGCACGTTTTGGAGCGATTGAGCTTGCTCCGCTGTTCCATCAATCACGATGTCCAAGTCTTGAGTCGAACGATAAATATTGGTGTAGTCATAATCAAAGCGATCGGGTTGAAACCGTTGATCACCATTTTCTCGCTGAAGATCCCATTTTACATAGTGGGCGTAGCCGGCAGCCGTCCCGCCAAAGAGCCAAGCACGGACTCCAAGTTTTGCAGCTTCTGCTTCAATAAACTTAAATTCTTCAACCCGCTGCAGGCGATCGGCTAGCGCTACTTTTAGATTGGATTCCGTCGGAATATTGGCGGTAGAGGCGCTTTCCGCGGCATACGATGGAGCCACAAATGCCTGAATCGACATCTGGGTTAGCGCAAGCATCAATAAATAAGAAAAATAAACCGCCTTTAGGCAGTGACGCATGCCAACTCATCGGCGACCTCTTCGGTTTGTTTTATTTTTTTTACAGTTTACAACTGTGATTCTGAGAGAGGTGCATTACCCCAAAGCTAGAGCTTTTTCAGAGCCCTGAAGGAACGATCGCAATCATGGAGTTTGGAGATAACTTGTTACATAACAATGGGTTACATATTAATTGACTAAATCAATCATATACTATAAACCATGCTGTAGTTTATGGCTATCCAGTTGAGGAAGTTGAATATGAAAAACCAAGTGAAACTAGACCCTAAAGTTTCGTCTCTTTTGTTGATACTTACACTGAGCTTAAATGCAATCTCTCCTACCTATGCCGCCGAAGACGGCGCGGTTTCCGTTGAAAATAAGCATTACGTGAAACTTTTTACGGGCAGGCAAAGCTTTAGCAAGTCACATATCTCCGCAACTCACGAGCACGGTTCAAAAGACGACGTAATGATCAAGGCAAGCGAAGAGGGTTATGGAAATTGCGAGTGTGTCGCAACATGGGGCGAAGAAGGTTTGTTTTTCGATACCACCTACGAAACTTACAAATGCTACAAGCCAGTGGAAGAATAATCACTCATATCGAACGCTCCCACGCTTGAAAGACAAAAAGGTCTCGGCGGAAACATATCGAATTCCAGGAAGCTCGACTTTTTCCGGACAGACGACGACGGGGGAAAAATCCGGGTTCTGCGCGCAAAACTGCTGTAGGCCTTTGAGATCGCCTAATGACGGAGGCGATAATTTAACTTCGATCGCCCAGTGTTCGTTATTTGGACCAATCGCGACGAAATCGACTTCGTGATCACGGTCCTTCCAATAGAACGTGTCCCATCCCGACTCAATGAGCCGAGCCCCAATTTCGTTTTCAAGATAAAATCCCAATCTCTCGTCTGATATATTTTTCGCGATTGGGCGTTCAAATGCGCGAATCAGACCATTATCATGAACGATGAGCTTAGGAGGACTACTCTTGGTTCTAATCATGTTGACCGTAAACTTTTGCACACCGGTGACCAGAAATCCAAAACTCAAAAGCTCGAGATAATTTTGCAACGTCGCTAAGGCGCGACGATCTTGCAATTGACCTTGAAGCTTATTCAACGAAACGATTTGTGATGGATGCCCGGTGCAGATACTAAACAACTGCCTGAGTAATGCAGGATGCTCAACCGGATGGAGCTGCAAAATATCCCTGCCAATCGCTGGCTCAACAATTGAGTCGCGAATATAATGCCCCCACCTTTCAAGATCCGTAAGAAAAGGATGAGCTCCCGGATAACATCCGAACTCGAGATACTGAGCCAATGTCATCGAGAAAGCGTCTCGGGCTTCCGCAAAACTCCAATGTTCGACACGAATCAGCTCGAATCTCCCTGCCAAACTTTCTTTCAAATCCTTTTCAATCGAAAGAGCTGCCGAGCCTGACAAAATCAACTTCATGGGCTGCGTCTTGGTATCCCAAAGTTTCTTGATCACTTCAGACCAACCAGGGATTTTCTGAATTTCGTCGATCGCAAGCAGAGGTTGCGCACTTGAATCGATAGCTTGATTCCAGAGATTTTCAATTTCACTGGCCTGAAGAGGAACCGGCGAATCCGCCGTAAAATAAATCCCCACGCCCCCCATCGCTTGTTTGATTCCGGTCGTTTTACCGACTTGCCTCGGCCCGATCACAACCTGAATAAGCGGTGACTCTTCTTGTAAGCGAGCTGCAATCCGATTTACGAATGACCTTTTAATCATAATATATTCAATATGTTATGACTTCTATTACAATTTGTAAATTCGAATGTACAAATCGTAAATTCACTCCTCAGAGCAAAGGCATCTACCCATGCAGCATAGTTTATCGATAAAGATATCACGATAATCGATAATTTTTTATCGACAAACGTCAGTCCATCATCTATACCGCAATGCATCAGTCATTTACACAAATGGAGAAATCACATGAGCCTTAAAACCAATCGTCGAGTTCTTTTTCTAGAGATCCTTCTTTATCTACTCACAGCGCTTCATACGTGGGCGGCCTTATTGGTCTTCTCGATGATGTCATCGATTCCTAAACAAGTCAGAATCTACTTAGAACTTCACAAGCAAAGCGAAGACACGCAAAAGGAACTGATCCAAAAATTTCCTCATGCTTTTAACTTTGCCGAAGGCGCGAGCCTAGATGGGATCGTTTTGTCGATTGGAATTAAACTTCTTATCCTCGCTTGCGCTTGGTTCATCTTGGCAAAGATTTGTCGAGCGATCCAATCGAAGACCATCGAATGGCAAAGCATCGCTAAGAAGCTCGGTATCGCTACAATACTTTTTGCAGCGTCGTTCTCACTCGATGTTCTACATCTTTTAACAACGGCTATTTATAATAAAACTTCCGGACCGGACAGCCACATCCCGCTCGACAGCCTTTTCAATACAATGGGAACCCTGAGCTTGGCGGTTCCCCGCATGGATGGAGCGGTTACTTTAGTTCTATGCCTGGGACTTTACGCGGCGAAAGGTCTCGTTCTCAAGTACTCTCAAGCGCAGCAAGAGCTTCAATTCACAATCTAAGGGGCCTTATGCCAATCGAAATCAATCTGGATGTGGAAATGGCTAAGCGAAAAATGAAACTCAACGAACTTGCCGAAAAAGTCGGTATTTCGCTTCAAAATTTGTCGATTCTGAAAAATGGCCGCGCACGCGCCATTCGCTTCAGCACGCTTGAGAAAATCTGCGAGATACTGGAATGCCAGCCCGGAGACATCTTAGTTTTTCAAAACTCGAAAGAGGACTAACCGATGAAAATTTAAATATGGCCGTCAATTTGCAGTGCACATGCGCGGTTTTTAGATCGGAACTCAAACCTCGCACGTTACTGGAAAGGCTCGGTCTCTATGCGTTCACCCACTGCTCTCTTAAGTGTCTCCTTGCTTGGAGCTTCGGCCGCGGTTTTTGCCGCATATCGCGCACCTGCTGCGCCACCGCCTTCCTCGGTTGATCTTCAATGTAAATTCGAGACCGTAGAAGTACAGGAGGGCTCGCTCGAGTGCAGCGCGAAACTCAGCCTAAAAGATATTCATCAGCTCGCCGCTGCTGACACCGATATGAGCGGAAATACCGTCAATATTCGGTGTGAGAACGGGTTTCGACTATCCGACAAGCGGAACGTAAAAGCGAAGCTCAACGACGATCTCGAGGTCTTCGCAAGAGAGGACGGAGAGAGCGCAAAGATCTTGGTGCGGGATTTCACAGGAGAAGCCAATACAAAGTTCCGCGCCAAGCTCGTGCTCGGTTTGCGCCACGGGCAAGAAGATTTTAAGGTTTTGCAGGGTCACTGCAAAACGGCCTCTTCACCCGTTCCTCCTCAAGGATCGTGTCGGCCCTCGAGCTCTTTGTCCGTCCTCGTCAGCGGGACTAACGTAGTCTCTTACGTTCCCAAGGGCTCATGGTCGGGCGGATCCACGGGAGTATCCGTCGTCAATATCGAAGGAACAAGCGTCACGCCAACCTTGATTCCGACAACGAATGTGGTCAATTCGTGCGCGTCAAATTCCGTGACGGGACAAACGGTCTGCACGGCTAACAATGCGGATGTCTACTTGCTCTCGGGCACGACTCTAAACTCCACACTGACGAGCGCGGGCACTAGCACCATCAGCTTCCCGGGCGGATCATGCAAGAACCGCGGTTTCCCCA
>CAZCBS010000096.1:0-699 GCA_964496965.1 uncultured Bacteriovoracaceae bacterium | reverse complement strand
CTGGGAGGATACTGCAGGAAATCGGGTGTCGCGTTGGGTGCGGTTCACAACAAAGCCGTCATCGGAACCAGTATCGCGGGAAGTGCCGGATTCCAGTACCTCAATCTGGCTGGAACGCCGGCGTTTGAGACGGCATTTCCGTCGCCAGCAGGAAGCATCTCAGAAGATCCGCTGATTGACCCGGTCCGCAACCTTCTTCTCTCACCGAGCGAAAGTGGCAACTACGAGTTGGTTAACGTAGCCACGACGACAAGCCCGACTTTTTTCGAAAACGCGACCGGAGGCGGAGAATTAGATTCGGCCGCCGAGGATTGTACGACAGGAATTGCGTTTGCACCTGCTGAGTTTTCGGATCCTTCCAACGTGTTTGTGACAGATTTGACTCAGGCGACGCTCACTCCTGGAACACCTGCAGGCACCTGGACAGCCCCTTCTCAAATCCAAACGCTGACCGAATCCAGTCTATCAGCAGGCGCGAGTGGAATGGCAGTCGCACAAGGCACGCATACGGGATTGGTCACCGGCGAATTTGGTGGCAATGCGCTCAAGGCGATCTCACTGCCCGCAACATCCGGAAGCGGAACGCCCGCGATCCCTGATTGGGTGACCTACAGTATTTCGGGTTTCCTGATTGGACGGGATTCTCATACCGTCGCAGCCTATCAGAGCCCGAACCGGCGCAACGCCCACGCTCTACCC
>CAZCBS010000095.1:0-12220 GCA_964496965.1 uncultured Bacteriovoracaceae bacterium | reverse complement strand
ACGTGGGCGATAATACAAACGTTGCGTAATTTATTTGGATCTTGAGACATAAAATTATTTTTTTACCCGCGGGAATACACGAGCCATCTCCAAAGCCCTGGCTTAGACCTGCCTAGGCTTTAGAACGGCCGGCTTTTTGCCGGATTTGATTCACCGCGTGGAATGCCGCAGTTTTATACGCTTCTGCGAGCGTAGGATAGTTAAAAACGTTCCGAATGAAATAATTCACGTCCCCATTGAAGGTCATCACGGCTTGGGCAATGTGGATTAATTCCGCGGCGTTATCTCCGACGATATGGGCGCCTAGAATATGCTGGGTCTTGCGATCGACGAGCAGCTTCAGAAGCCCCCAGCGGTCGCCCACGATCTGGCCACGAGCCAGCTCGCGATACCGGGCGCGGCCCACGACAAATTCGGCTTTCTTGGCGACCAGCTCTTCTTCCGTCGCTCCCAGCATGGATATTTCGGGAATCGTATAAATTCCGTACGGAAACACTGTCGGCATCTGAATATGCTCGATTTGAAAGGCATGGCAGCAGGCAATTCGGCCTTCTTCCATACTCGTCGAAGCCAGGGCGGGTTGCCCTTTCACATCGCCTACGGCGTAAATATTCGGCACGGTGGTTCGATAATTGGCATCGACCTGGATCAGGCCGCGCTCATCGAGTTCGACTCCGGCTTCGGCAAGTCCCATGTTTTCGGTATTGCCCGCGCGACCCAATGCGATCAGTACGACGTCCGCATCGATCACTCGATCATTCGAAAGATGAACTCGAACGCCATTCGACTTCTTTCCGTTCTTTTCCTTTTCCGTCTTCTCAAAACGAACCGCTTCGGCCTCAAGCAAGATCTCAACGCCTTGGGCGACAAAGCGCTCGACCAGGTGATTGACGATCTCGCGATCCACATTCGCAAGAATCTCGTTTCTTCGGTCCACGAGATAAACGCGCGTCCCTGCCATCGAGAACATGCTGGCGTATTCGCAACCGATGATTCCCGCGCCTAGAACGACGAGATCTTTCGGAAGCTCTTTGAGATCCAAAATCGTGTTGCTGTCGAGAATCGTCTCGCCATCCACCGGAAGATGCTTAGGAGAAACGGGACGAGCTCCGACGGCGACGATGATGACCGATGCCGTAAGCTTTTCTTTTCCCTTTTTCGAATCGACTTCAACGTCGTTCTGGGAAAGAAGCCGCGCACGACCTTGATAGACCGTGACGCCGTTTCGCTTGAGCTGATCAAAGACGACCCGAGATTCTTCGTCGACCACGCGATTGCGGCGGCGCAAAAGTCTTCCCATATCCGGAAGATCGAGCTGTTTCTTTTTACTGACGGCCTGCGGATGTTCGCTCTCTTGGCCGAGAGTTCCGCGTGATCCCAAGGACCAGCGATAAACCGATTCGCGAAAGGATTTAGACGGAAGAGTGCCGTTATGAACGCAGCCGCCGCCGATGATTCGATCCTCGATAATAGCGACCTTTTTTCCGGCTTTGGCGCCTTGAAGTGCTGCACGCTGTCCGGCGGGGCCGGATCCGATGACGATCAAATCGAAGAGCATACTGTTTCAGTATTATCTGAAACGCCCCCTCTTCAAGCAAGAACAATATCCGACAAACGAGATTACTCGAAAAAACGAAGCTTACTCAGAATTACTGACGCGGGCCACCGATCTTTCGACGGCTCCTCCCCCCGGAGCATCCGTCGAGAGTTCCTTGACGATCAGAGTGCCTTCCATTCCATTGACTGGGCAATAGAATCGAAATTTGCCTGGCGTCGCTGGCGTAAACGAGATTTCCTCGATCTTTTGGGACCGGATCTGTTTGCGGACCTGGAAAGAATCCATCATGATGCAAAGCGTATTTTTAGAAGAACCAGTGACAAACAAACGCACTGGCACATCGCGGCTAACAAAAACGGTCCGAGGAAAGAAACCGAGATCGCTCGCAATCAAGGCCACTTCCTGAACGCCGCGACGCGCAATTGCCGAAGACGTCGTTTCCGCAAAGGAGTCTTGAGAATAAACCACGGGCGCCAAGTTCCGTGCCGGTGGTTCCGAATGCTGACGGCGCACCAAGTGGCCGGAGCTGAAATCCAGTCCCGCAGGAGACCGCGAGGCCGACTCATTGGAGGACATGTCGTCGGATGAAGCATTTTCCATTTCGTTCGTCTCGCGGCTCGCGAGATGAGAATCCACTCCCGTTGCCACGCGCACGGGGGGCATTCCGAAGCGGGAGACGGGGAATTCCTCGACCGGACCCCGCTGAGGATCTTCGTTTGGCTTAGCGTCCGGTACGTAAACCGTATCCGAAAAAGCGTGTTTGAGCGGAAAAACCGCCGCAACGAGCGTGAGCGCTAGAGCGCCTGCGAACCAATTGAATTTAAACTTTCGACTTGGAGAGAACCTGTCCATAGATTTTCCCTCACCTTTCTCCCTGACGGATCGGTGTGGGCGTGAAAAATCTTTAGACAGAAAGACAAGCCCTGCGACAGCTTTTTGACTCTCATTCTAATTGGGCTTCAGAAGACGCATGACCGCTTGCAGAATACATTTTGCAATACCGGGTTCCTCTCTCCGTCTGCGTTCGATCCCACTCCACACAGTGTCAGGCGTCGGATTCTGCCCTCCGAGCTTAACCAACTCCGGATGATTCTTCCAATGCGGATGTGAGAGAAGTGCCGTCATTTCAGTATCCCATGCCGCGCCTTTTGGGGGCCGTCGTATATAGTACTCAACCCATTCTGGGTGATCCTTCCAGTGCGGCTGTGAAAGGACGTACCATAGGATCTCACGATCCGCTGAACCTCTATACATAAGGGTCTCAACCCACTCAGGGTGATTCTTCCATCGCGGCCGTGAAAGAACGTACTGTGCGATCTCCTTATTTGCCGTGCCTCTTTTCAGCAATATTTCAACCCATTCTGGATGTTCGTTCGCATTCGGCATGGAAAGCGCATACCGTGCAATCTCACCATCGACTGTCCCTTTTTTTAGGAGAGCCTCGACTAATTCCAAATGTCGGCGAGAAACTGGCAAAGAAAACCATTTCTCGAGAAGGGCGTACTTCGGTATACTCTTCTCATCGATATGAGCTTTTACGATTTTGGTGATTTGGTTCTCTTGCTCCTCGGTCAGCGCTTTCATTTTCGCGCCCATTCTTCTTTCCAGTTTCTCTAAAATTCCGCGATCGCCCTTTCCTAATCCCATTTCACCTCGATCGAGCATTTCAAAATACTCGACCGGACCGATATTAAGACTTTCAGGAATGACTTTCAGTGCTGCCTTGTTTTTAACAACGACATAGTCCTCTGTTGGCACGCGGATAAAATCGCCCCCTTCCCTAGCACTTGGATCGAGATGAAAACGAATCGTAAGTCCGGTTCGTCTGGCGCCTTCGCGACCGACCTGTGTATAGAAACCATCGCCATATACGGCGCCTTCCCCAGCCGCGCCATCGCGCGAAATGAAAACGTTAGGATCGCCCGTGTGCGCACGAGTAATACTCTCATAAGCGAGGAAATGATTCGTTTCGTGAGCAACGATATCTAGACCGAGCTCTTTCGCTGACTTTCCGTTACCGCTACCAAGTGCTTCCGTTCGCAACGGCGCTTTGTTCATCCACCAGGCAAGAGTATCGACTTCACTGGCATTGTCTTTGATCGCTATGAGCTTCTTTCTCAGCCCAAGCTGCTCCAAGGTATTCCATGCATATTCGATATTGACCGCGTTCTGAAAGAGCTTCTTCCCGTTCTTTTCGATCCAATGCGAGACATAGGGATTAGCCACATCGCGCTTTGGTTCGAATTTATCGATCACTTTCGCGATCTGTACCAGGTCCTCGGGCCTGAGCGCGAGCTCGTACTGAAAAGCTTTGGTGAGATATCGGATTGCCGACAAGATCGGAGGATTTCGCCCCTCCTTTGCAAACTTCGTTGCTTCGTGGTTCGGTGAAAAGTAGTAGTGAAGAGCACCGTCGTGAACATCTTTCAAGAAGTAAGGCTCTTTCGCATGCCAATCCCTGACGTCTCTGACAACCGACTCTCCGGTTTGGGGCTTGGTGATCTCGATCAGTCCGGTCGAGTTGGAATCCGTATGCTGATTCAGAAACTCAGGATTATTTAATAATGCCTGTTTATCTCCCAGGTCTTGAGTAAGAAGCCTCACTTCCCAAGCCGTTTTCGATCCCTGAAGATGGGGATATTTGTCCGCAAGCGCACTTTGCAGCGCTTGCGCTTGCTGAGTATCGCCATCCATCACGATATCGAGATCCTGGGTCGATCGATAAACATTGGTGTAATCATAATCAAAGCGATCTGCTTGAAACCGTATATCGCCTTTTTCTCTCTGAAGATCCCATTTCACATAATGGGCGTAGCCAGCTGCCGTCCCTCCGAAGAGCCAAGCGCGCACGCCTAGTTTCTTTGCCTCTTGCTCGATGAACTTAAACTCTTCGACGCGCTTCAGACGATCCGCAATCCCATTCTCAAGCTCGGAAATCGACAAAGACTGAGCATTCGATGCACTCTCTGCGGCAAGCGCGTTTTGAGACGCCAGCGGTAGCGGTCCCTGAAACGACAAAATCGCCATCGAAACAGCGAAGTGAGAAATACGTCGAAGGATAGCCCTCATCCTTGGACTTTTCGGATTTTCTTCAATATTTAATGAATAAAAGCTTCGATTCAGAGAGCAAATGCGTCATGGCGACAGGCAGCACGCTATGCTGCAGCGCCTATTGTTAATAAATAGTATTTAATAATAAAGAGTTGCGATAAATTCGCGTCTCCGCAATCAACAGTCTGAACCTAAGTTTCTTTCCTACCGCAAAAAAGAAGTCATTGACCCCATTTGCAGTCGAAATAATCCGTCACAACTGTCGATCCCCGAGGACTATTATATTCGAATGCGTCATCACTAAAGGTAACGATCGTTGCAGAACCCTTGTTCATATTAATGGAGACAAGAGACTTCATTCGATTCACGGGGAGAGTTAATCCGTAAATTCCTGGTATTGAGAAGTTCCAAGCATACACGGACGCCTTGAGCGAATATCAAGGCGAGAAACGGTTCTCGTTTTTGCGTTTGTACGAAAACAAATAAGTGTCTCGTGAGTTTTCTACAATCTTGAAATCGTCAAACACTGGGCCACTTCCATTTGAGCAGTGAACTAAATCCAGAGGATATTGAACTCTGCCTTGCGCGAAAGCCGAGAAGCTTGAAATCATCACTGCGATCAATACGATTTTTTTCATAAAATTTCCTGTTTTTAATTATTCAATACTTCGCAGTTAACATTGATTGGCGCATGAAGGCCACTCAAAAGAACGAGCCCCGTCTCGGACGCCGAGGACATTGCATGTCTCAATCTGCCGTAGGTCTGGATCGAAACGAAATCGTCACTGGCCAGTGCTCGAGATATTCGAGTGCAGTTCTTAATTTCTCTCGGGGAATCGGTTTTATTGGTTAGCTTCGATGCAACAAAAACTCGTATGTCCTTTTTTCATGCGGAGCAAAAAGGGATACGAGTTCCTTGGTCCAAGCGGAGGAGTAATCCGTCAATTGAACTTCGCAGGTGGTGCGAACCGCGCGATCAAAAGCGACGATTTTAATAAGCTCACCAGAAGCGATTTCGCTTTTTGCTCGTATCGACTCGATCATGCTTTTGCCGATAAATTGAATGGATGGAATCAGCAAAAGATTCGACTCCAGATTTGCTACCTTCAAACGAGAGCGATAATGTCGATCCAGCGACTTGATAATAATGGCTCTGTCTTCTAATGAATGACAACTTTTGCTGACTAGTTCGTCGATTGAAGTAGACACAATCAGATCATCCGTCGAATCAGTAAAAGTGGATCGTATGTTTATAATCGTTACCAACACACATACTACACCTAGGGCAATGGATAAGACTTTCAGACCGTTTTTCATGCATTCCGTCCTGCTATTCGACAACAAACCGGTCGATAGCGGGACTGCCCAAAAGCAATCTCCGTGCCCAGATGTATTTACTAAAGCCTAAAAATATAAACATCAACGCTGTCATTGACATAGCGAAGTCCCTCAATCGCATTTTGATAATTGCTAGGACAATTTGGGCGCCTAAAGCAGGAAAAACCAAAGATTCACTTTACAGCTGTCTAAAGTTTCGACACCGAAACGAAATGACTCACAAATTATGAGTCAACGAGACATACCCTCATTTATCAAAAGCCATCCCTCCCAAAAGGCGGGTCAGCTCACTATAGAAACACGCGCCGAACGGTGGAGACAATCCCGCGTCCCGTCTCTTGATCGCCTTGATCAGTCGCTTATAGGTGGGCGTGAGGCCACCAGTCAGCCGGCGCAGCTCGGGATGGTTTTTCCAGTGCGAGTGGGACAGCAGCACGGAGACTATCCAAGGCTTTCTCTCGCCTACTCTTTTCACAATGGTTTCAACCCACTCAGGATGAACTTTCCAGTGAGACTGGGAGAGTACATACTTAGATAGCGCCTCGACAGTTGCATCGTCTCCCCTATTCACAAGAGTTTCAACCCACTCCGGATGGTCCTTCCAGTGAGGTTGAGACAGTACATCCTTAGCCAGCGACGCATCCGCCTTTCGGCTTTTTAAAATCCGATCCACCCACTCAGGATGATCTTTCCAATGAGGCTGCGAAAGAAGATGCTGGGTAATGAGATGGTATTTATCATTGTAATGGTTAAAGTGCTCGTTTTCCGCCTCCTTGAGCATAGCTTCAACCCACTCCGGGTGATCCTTCCAATGAGGCTGCGAGAGTACATGCTCTATCAGATCATTGTAGAGCGTAGTACTCTCTCTCTTAATAATCGTTTCAACCCATTCCGGATGATCTCGCCACTGGGGCTGAGATAAAACATGCACGGCGATATTTCGATCAGCTTTTCCACTTTTCAGAAGCGCTTCAACCCAGTCCGAGCGATCCTTCCAGAGCGGGTTAGAGAGAACATGCGCTGCAATAGCATGATAGAGTTCCTCCGATGCCGAATTTTTCAACAAGGAATCGATCAACTCCTTAAAACCCGGCGATTTTTGACGTTCTAGGTCTTTTAAAGCATCATGATAAATAAATCCCTTCGCATATTCCTTCTGATTATTCCTGAGCAACAAAGTTTCGATCACCTTTGGGTCGCTTCCCCAGCGCGAGTCAGAAAGAATCCTCTCGATCAACCTCGATTCGAACGTAGGCCCGCCATGTGGGCCCACGCTAAACTGGTTTAGAACGCCTCGTTTCAGTAAAATCTCAAGCCGGTCGGATCGCACTGGCCAGTGCGGCGCAAGCAAAACGTAACTGGCCACATATTCATCCACATCCACATTCCTAAGCAAAGCATCGACAATTTCTGGGTAGTCCTTCCAGTAAGGATCAGCGGCGACTTTCTTCGCAACAAGATAATGCAGGCGCTTCCCCGTTTCGTTCTCCATCAAGTATTCGATCAGCCCGATCGGACCTCGATAATTTGCCTCAAGCTTTTCAAAACTTTCGAGGGTCATCCGATCAGCCTGTGCCTTCTCGGACAAAGCCTTCAGTTTGTCCGAGTGCTTATTTTTCCAATGCGGTTGTGAAAGAATGAATTGAACGACATCCGGATCTACCCAATCGCGTTTCAACAAAGCATCAAGCACCTCCGGATGCTCCGCAGAAATGGACCACGTAAACCAATCAGACAGGAAAACACTTTGCGCAAACGCAGGGCTTGCGACGCGTTTTTTCACGATCTCAAGAATTTTTTGCTCGTCACTTTCCGTCAGTGACTTGAGCTTAACTCCGACTCTCCTTTTTAGCTTTTCAAGTATGCCTCGATCGCCATGGCTTAAATTTTTATTGTTTGCGAGCATTTCAAAATACTCTACAGGGCCGATATTAAGACTCTCGGGAATCACCTTGAGCGCGTTCTTGTTCTTGACGACAATATATTCACCATGACTTGCTCGAGCAAAATCAGCCCCCTCCCGCGCGTTTGGATCTAAATGAAAACGAATGGTGAGCCCAGTTCCACGAGCGCCTTCACGGCCGACTTGAGTATAGAACCCATCCCCATAGGCCGCGCCTTCGCCAGCCGCGTTTTCGCGTGAGATCAAAACATTGGCATCCCCCGTATGGGCGCGAGTGATGCTTTCGTAGGCAAGAAAATTGTTCGTCTCATGCGCGACGATATCCAGGCCCAACTCTTTCGCGGTTTTTCCGGATCCTTGACCGAGTGAATGTGAACGCAATGGTTCTTTGTTCATCCACCAAGCGAGTGAATCAACAAGGCCAGCATTGCCTTTGATGGCAGCCAGCTTCTTTCTCAGCCCAAGCTTATCCAAAGTACTTACCGCGTATTCGATATTGACGGCGTTTTGGATGAGTTTCTTTCCATTTTTTTCGACCCAATTTGAGACATAAGAGTTTTGACCGGCCTGCGTCGGATCAAAATCACTGATGACTTTTTTTATTTTATCCAGGTCTTCTGGCCTCAGCTGCAACTCATATTGAAATGCCTTAGTGAGATAACGAATTGCCGAAAGAATCGGCGGATTTCTCCCCTCTTTTGCGAACTTTGTCGTCTCATGAAGAGGAGAAAAGTAATAATGAAGAGCTCCATCGTGAATGTCTTTGAGAAAATGCGGCTGCTTAGCCTTCCAGTCCCTGACGTCTCTCACGACCGACTCGCCTGTCTTAGGTTTCGTAATCTCGATCAACCCTGTAGAGTTTGAATCCGTATGCTGATTCAAGAAGTCAGGGTTATTTAAAATGGCCTGTTTATCACCCATATCTTGCGTCAGTAATCGAACCTCCCAGGCATTTTTCGATCCCTGAAGATGCGGATATTTCTCCTGAAGGACTTTTTGAAAAGCTTCTGCTTGTCCGGCGTTTCCATCAATCACGATATCAAGATCCTGCGTCGATCTATAAATATTGGTGTAATCGTAATCAAAACGATCCGGCTGAAATCGCCTGTCGCCTTTTTCTCTCTGAATATCCCATTTCACGTAATGGGCATATCCAGCTGCCGTCCCTCCGAAGAGCCAAGCGCGCACGCCTAGTTTCATTGCCTCTTGCTCGATGAACTTAAATTCTTCAACACGCTTGAGCCGATCCGCGATTCCATGCTCAAGCTCGCTCAGTGACGGCGCGACAGTGATCGCAGGAATCTCGCTAGCAAAAGAATATCGCAGCGGCATCCAGGATGCCTGGAGCGACAAAAGCGATAAAAAGATTGCGAATAAAGCTTTGGGCCTTCTCATGAACATTCTCTGAATTGAGCGAAGGTACTTCACGCCGCGTGCCACAGTCATCCAACGTAAAATCCGATAGTTAGGGCACCGTTTCGATAGAAAAACGTCAGAAACTTAGGCAGCTGCAAAGGCGATCCCTGTGTCAGCCGCGACACTCTCCCTCAGTGCGGCGCCGATTTCATCTCCTAAGCCACCGCAAAGGCGTCATTTTTTTTGCAATACGTTTTCAAGACTTTGAATCATGCAGTTGGCGAATGATGCGGATGCTGGAACAGCTGAAGAACGAAGCGAATCACTCTTATTCACTGATAAAAACACTCTTCTGGGAACTTGCAACTTTTGCCACAAAACATCACGAAAAGTCTTCGCTTCCTGCGGTACCAGTGCAGCTTCAACTTGGAGCAGCGCTTTTTCCGTCACACTCTCAAGTAGCTTGGCAGGAATGCCTTTCAATCCCCAATATTGCGATCGCATTGCGTCTCCGCCGAAGTGATGTTGCCCGACTTGTCCTTCAAACTCTCGAAAAGTATCAGTCAAAATCTCGCGAAACTTGGGGTTTCCGGAAAAGCGCAAAGAACTCCCCAGAATCAACACATTCGGCGACTTCGGCCACTCCTTCAGAGCGATCGAAGCGATCAATTCAGGAAACTTACCTCTATAGTTTTTCACGATATAGAAATCGCCATAGCGAGACGAATTGAACTTGGGAAAGTTCGCAATCTCCTGCTCACTTACTTTCGGTGGAAAGAGGCGCTTCACAGACTCTTTTGATAACCCAAGCTCCCGAAGGCCCGCGACATGACTTCGATCATTGACCTCGACGATCTTGCTCATCCCGCCTAAGTCGTAGCCGAGCAGTTGCGCCGCCTGTTCCAAGCTACTATAGGGCTGGGCACGCGGCGTACCAATATGATCGTGGTGGTCGATCGGAAAAAAATGAAATCCGCGCTTCACAATCAAATCTTCGATCCCTGACTCCGCCTCCGGAAGTTCGGACACGACGACTCTTTCGACTCCCAGCTCTTGAGCTTTTGCGATGACCTTTTCCGCAAGCGCGGGAGAGAGCTTGGAGCCTTGAGGGTAAACATTCGGATCTAATTGCATGACATGCGCGCCACCGTTTTTTGCGATTCGCGCGATATAAATAGCTTCTAAATCATTCGTCGCGACAACGACCAAAGTCTTCGAGTTTTTCGGATTGAGATGAGTTTGCGGCGGATCGACCATTTCTGTGTCAAAGAACTTGGGATCGAGCGTCGGTCCAACGTAATAAATATCCCGGCGTTTGCACGCCTCTTCGAGCAGCGACGAGATGCTCTGGCTTTCCTCGCGTGGCAGCTTCGGGTCCTTCTGAAAAAACGCACGCCAAAGCCTGTCTTCGGGAGTCCTTGTTTTTTCTCGAGGGGCACGCGAAGGCATGTGAAAAGCGGGCTGCCCTACCCGTACTGGCGTCAACAGAAGATCCGTCACTGGGATCTGCGGAAGGAGTTTCCTTAAATGGATAATCACTTCGACTCGGGCTGTCCTGATTCTTCTCGCAAGGTCAGCGCGATAATCGACCGAAGGAAGGCCTTTCTTTCTCCTGAGTTCCGCGGCAGCATCGAAATACGATCCGAAGAGATCTTCGATATTCGCAGGGGTAACTTTCTCCAACCGGCTCAAATACCGATTGAGCTGAAGCAGGACTGCGGACGCTTCCTCATTCGAAAGATTTTGAAGATGCGATAACGGAACGCGATCCAGGTAAGCGGGCATGGGATCGAATCCGCCTTTTTCATAAGCGCGAAACGCCTGAGACAATCGAAACGTCGTCATATGCTCGCCAGACAACGCGACGCTATTGGCTTCCGTGAGCGCCTCAGTGTTTCCAAGGATACCATTGAAAATCATCTGCCCTAGCCACTCCGCTTTCTGCATCGGAGTCAGTCGTTCCAAAGATTTCGCGTTTGCCAAAGGCCGCACATCGGGCACGGCAATCGCCTTTAGCCATTGGCCACTCGGGGATTTCTGAATCAAGGAGGGATAAACAGGAATCGAAGGAAGCTCGATCCCCTGAGCTAAAAGGCTTGCCCCGACCTCTCCCTGCATGGAAAGAGGTTCGCGCAATTTGAGCTGAAAGAGATTCCCGAACTTGTCTTGCGAGAGATAGGTTTCAGTTCCTTGAGGCGACTCGAGCTTTTTGATGATTTTCGGCGTCTCTTGCGTGAAGAACTGAACCGGATCCACGCCTGCTCGCGCGAGAGTCGGCGCAAGTGCGCTCACCGCAAAAACATACATATTAATTAGATATTTAAGGCGCGTTCTCAGAGTTGAATTCCTCGATCTCCTATCGGACAGATCTCGGATTTTCCTAAGAACATCGAGTAAAAACGCGGAGCTACCTACAGCGACCTACAAAGTGAAGTCCATCCGCTTTAAAAGCGCACCAGGCATCCAGCTTCCGCCAATTCCCCGTCGCTCATAAGTATCCACATTGGGAATAAACGAGCGCTGAACCGTCAAGGCCTCAAGCTGCGGGCCCAAGACGGAAAAGAGGCTGTCGTCCCACCGCATGTTTTCGATCGGCGCGACGATCTGACCGTCCTCGACCCAGAAACAGGCGTAGCGAGTCATCCCCGTGATTCGCCCATGCGCTTGATCGCTCCAGTTCAGATAATGCAGATTTGAGAGATAAAGCCCGGTGTCCAGCGCTTTTAAAACTCGCTCTTCCGCTAAAAGCCCCCCTTCCACCGAAGCCGAGCGAAGACTTTCGCTTGCCGCGGCTGCATTGGATGCGACTCCGTATTCTTTCGAAGTCCGCGAGCTCACCAGCGTGTTCGTCAACTCTCCATGCTCGATCAATGGCATGACCTCAGGAGCAATCTCGCCTAAGTCATTGAAGCGAGGCACTTCCCCTCCGCTGAAATCCTCACTCAGCGTAAAAATCGGCGAAAGCTTTCGAGCCATGCCCGGTGTTCCGCGCATCAGTCTCAGCGCGCTATCGC